>CAYPWK010000185.1:0-10814 GCA_964414365.1 uncultured Burkholderia sp. | reverse complement strand
TAGCGAGCTTGTTCGCGGTCTCGAAACGCACGAAGCGACGGATCGAAAGGTTTTCACCGATCTTGCCGACGAGTGCGAGACGGACGGCGTCGACGGACTGGCCGTCGAGTTGCAGCGCCGACAGTGCAGCGACATCCGCCGGGTTTTGCTTGACGACGAGCTCGGCGACTTGCTTGGCGAACGCGTTGAAGTCGTCGTTCTTCGCGACGAAGTCCGTTTCGCAATTCAATTCCACGAGCGCGCCCGTGCCGCCGTCCACGAACGCCGTAATGACGCCCTCCGCGGTCACGCGCGAAGCAGCCTTGCTCGCCTTATTGCCGAGCTTCACGCGCAGCAGCTCTTCCGCGCGCCCCAGGTCGCCGTCCGCTTCGGTCAGCGCCTTCTTGCATTCCATCATCGGCGCGTCGGTTTTCGCGCGCAGTTCTGCCACCATGCTTGCGGTAATTGCCGCCATCATTCGCTCCTTGAGACTAATCTCGTAACTTAAAAAAAGGGGGCCTTTGAGAAGCCCCCTTTTTAGCCGGCTGAGGGATTGCGTTACGCCTCCCCGTTGACCTCGACGAATTCGTCGCCATCGCCGCGCACGGCCTGCACGACTTCATTCACCGCGTTCGCACGGCCTTCGAGGATCGCGTCTGCCACACCTTGCGCATACAGCGCCACGGCCTTGCTCGCGTCATCGTTGCCGGGAATCACATAGTCGACGCCCTCGGGCGAGTGGTTCGTATCGACAACGGCGATCACCGGCACGCCGAGCTTGTTCGCCTCGGTCACGGCGATCTTGTGGTAGCCGACGTCGACGACGAAGATCGCGTCCGGAATCCCGCCCATGTCCTTCACGCCGCCAATCGACTTCTGCAGCTTGGCGATCTCACGTTCGAACAGCAGCGCTTCCTTCTTGCTCATGCGCTCGAGCTCGCCCGCCTCGACCGCCGTTTCCATGTCCTTCAGACGCTTGATGGACAGCTTGAGCGTCTTGAAGTTGGTCAGCATGCCGCCGAGCCAGCGCTGATTCACGAACGGCATGCCGGCGCGCTGCGCCTCTTCGGCGATCGTGTCGCGCGACTGGCGCTTCGTGCCGACAAAGAGGATCGTGCCGCGATTCGCCGCCAGTTGACGCACGTACTTCAGTGCGTCGTTGTACATCGGCAGCGTCTTTTCGAGGTTGATGATGTGAATCTTGTTGCGATGGCCGAAAATGAACGGGGCCATCTTCGGGTTCCAGAAGCGCGTCTGGTGTCCGAAGTGGACGCCGGCTTCCAGCATCTGACGCATAGTGACTGCCATGAAATTCTCCACGAGGGTTGGGACTTAAGCCGGCTGCCGCACCGGTTGCATCCGCGCTCAAGCCCCCCGCATCGGGTATCTGGGAGGCTTACCCGCTCGCCGCGGGCCACGCTCGACGCAACCGGCACCCTTGGGTGCGCCGGCTTGCGAATCAGCCGCCGACCGGAAAACCAATCACGGATTGGATCCGAGTTGAATTACCGCTCGACGACTAGCCCGAGAGTATATCACGCGCTCTCGAGGTGCCTCAAGGCCGCTCTACGAACGCCTCCCTCGGGCGAGGCGGCTCGAAAGCGGCACGTTCGAATCGCGGCGCGCTAGGAGCGAAACCGGCGAAACCGGCGATGGGGCCGCATTATGCGTGCCGCGAGCCCCTGTCAGCCGCTGAATATGGTGCGATAATCGCGAAATCTACGTTTCAGGCACGAATCCATGGCTATCACAATCAAGAACGAAGACGACATCGCGAAAATGCGTGTCGCGTGCCGTCTCGCGAGCGAAGTGCTCGATTTCATTACGCCGCACGTCAAGCCGGGGGTGACGACGGCCGAGCTCGATCGCCTCTGCCACAATTACATGCTCGACGTGCAAGGCACCGTCCCCGCGCCGCTCAACTATCAGCCACCCGGTTATCCGCCCTACCCCAAGGCGACCTGCATCTCGGTCAACGACGTGATCTGTCACGGCATTCCGGGCGACAAGATCATCAAGAACGGCGATGCGCTCAATATCGACATCACCGTCATCAAGGACGGCTATTTCGGCGACACAAGCCGCATGTTCATCGCGGGCGAAGGCTCAATCCTCGCGAAACGGCTCGTGCAAGTGACTTATGAGTGCATGTGGCTCGGGATCGAGCAAGTCCGCCCCGGCGCGCACCTCGGCGACATCGGCCATGCCATTCAGCGGCACGCCGAGTCGGCCGGCTACAGCGTCGTGCGCGAGTATTGCGGACACGGCATCGGCAAGGTGTTCCACGAGGATCCGCAGGTCCTTCATTACGGTCGTCCGGGCGCCGGCATCGAGCTGCAGCCGGGCATGATCTTCACGATCGAGCCGATGATCAACGCCGGGCGCCGCGAGATCCGTACGATGCCCGATCAGTGGACGGTCAAGACGCGCGACCGCAGCCTCTCCGCGCAGTGGGAGCATACCGTGCTCGTCACCGAAACCGGCTTCGACGTGCTGACCGTCTCGGCCGGAGCGCCAGAGCGGCCGCGCCTGCCCGTCGCTGCATGAGCGGGGACATGAGCGTCATTGCAGCCCTGCCCGATCCCCTTTCGCTGAAAGCCGATTACCGGGTCGCCAAGACCGCGTTGCTCGAACGTTTCAAGACAGCGAGCAACGTCGATACGGCGATGCGCGCGCTTGCCCGCGCAACCGACGAAGCCTTGCGCCGCGCCTGGCTCAGCTGTGAGATGCCGGCCGAGCTTGCGCTCATCGCCGTCGGCGGATATGGGCGCGGCGAACTCGCTCCGTTCTCCGACATCGACATCCTCGTCTTGCTGCCCGAATCGCCCGAGCCCGAACTCCAGGCGCGCATCGAGCGGCTCATCGGCCTCGCCTGGGACCTCGGGCTCGAGATCGGCAGCAGCGTGCGCACGGTGAGCGAATGCCTCGAGGAGGCGGAGCGAGACATCACGGTGCTCACGTCGCTCCTGGAGGCACGGCGCATCGTGGGCAGCACGACGCTCTTCCAGCGCTTTGCGCTGCGCCTGAACGAAACGCTCGATGCCCGCGCGTTCTTTCAGGCGAAAGTCCTCGAGATGCGCCAGCGTCATGCGAAGTTTCAGGACTCGCCGTACAGCCTCGAGCCGAACGTCAAGGAAAGCCCCGGCGGGTTGCGCGATTTGCAGCTGATCCTCTGGATCGCGCGTGCGGCAGGATTCGGTAGCAGCTGGCGCGAGCTCGATGAGCGCGGACTCATCACAGCGCGCGAAGCGCGCGAGCTGCGCCGCAACGAGGCTTTTCTCAAGACGTTGCGTGCGCGCCTGCACGTCACCGCCGGACGGCGCCAGGACATGCTCGTCTTCGATCTGCAGACGGCGGCAGCCGAAAGCTTCGGCTACAAGGCCACGACGGCGCGCCGCGCGAGCGAGCAGCTGATGCGCCGCTACTACTGGGCAGCCAAGGCCGTGACGCAGCTCGCCACGATCCTGATCCAGAACATCGAGGCGCAGCTTTTCCCGCGCACGAGCGGCGTGACGCGCGTGCTTTCGGAGCGTTTCGTCGAAAAGCAGGGCATGATCGAAATCACGAGCGACGATGTTTTCGAGCGTACGCCCACAGCGATCCTCGAGGCGTTCCTGCTCTACGAGGCCACGCCCGGCACGAAGGGGCTTTCGGCACGCACGCTGCGCGCGCTTTACAACGCGCGCGAGATCATGGATGGGCAATGGCGCAAGAACGCCGAGAACCGGCGCCTCTTCATGGAGATCCTCAAGCAGCCGCATGGGATCACCCATGCGCTGCGCCTCATGAATCAGACGAGCGTCCTCGGACGCTATCTGCTGAGCTTCCGGCGCATTGTCGGGCAGATGCAGCACGACCTCTATCACGTCTACACGGTCGATCAGCACATCCTGATGGTGCTGCGCAATCTGCGCCGTTTCGCTCTCGCGGAGCACGCGCACGAGTATCCGTTCTGCAGCCAGCTGATGGGGAACTTTGAACGTCAGTGGGTGCTTTACGTTGCCGCGCTCTTTCACGACATCGCTAAAGGCCGCGGCGGCGACCACTCGACACTCGGCATGGCGGACGCGCGCCGCTTTTGCCGCGAGCACGGCATCGCGGGCGACGACGCAGCCCTCGTCGTCTGGCTCGTCCAGCATCATCTGACGATGAGCCAGGTCGCGCAGAAGCAGGATACGAGCGATCCGGCCGTCATCAAGCAGTTTGCCGAGCTCGTCGGCAGCGAGCGGCGCCTGACGGCGCTCTACCTGCTCACCGTGGCCGACATTCGCGGCACGAGCCCGAAAGTCTGGAACACCTGGAAAGGCAAGCTGCTCGAAGATCTCTATCGCACGACGCTCGCGGTGCTCGGAGGCGCGCATCCGGATCAGCACTCGGAATTGAAGATGCGCCAGGAGGAAGCCATCGCGTTGCTGCGGCTCGAGACCGTGCCCGAAAACGCGCATCGCGCACTCTGGGATCAGCTCGATGTCGGGTATTTCTTGCGGCACGACGCCGCCGACATCGCCTGGCAAACGCGCGTGCTCTATCGCCATGTCGGCGCCGAGGCGCCGATCGTCCGCGCGCGTCCCTCTCCGATCGGTGAAGCGCTGCAGGTGCTCGTCTACATGCGCGATCGGCCTGATCTCTTCGCGGGCATCTGCGCCTACTTCGACCGCAACGGCCTCTCGGTGCTCGACGCGCGCGTCAACACCACGCGTCACGGCTACGCACTCGACAACTTCATCGTCGCCCATACCGAAGACGACGTGCAATACCGCGACATCGCCAATCTCGTCGAGCAGCAGCTCGCGGCGTGGCTCGCGTCCGAGGCGCCACTGCCGGAGCCATCGAAAGGCCGGCTCTCGCGGCTCTCGCGGACGTTCCCCATCACCCCGCGCGTCGACCTGCGAGCCGACGAGCGCGGTCAGTACTACATCCTGTCGATCTCGGCGAACGACCGCCTCGGTTTGCTCTACGCCATCGCGCGCGTCCTCGCGGAACACCGCGTCGGCGTGCACGCGGCCCGTATCAATACGCTCGGCGAGCGGGTCGAGGACGTGTTCCTTCTCGACGGACGCGGGCTTTCCGACAATCGCCTGCAGATTCAGGTGGAAACGGAGCTGCTGCGCGCCATTGCGTTATAAACGCTTTGCCGGGATGGGAGCGAGCGCCAAAGCGCGCTCTCCCGTCGCTACCCCGAGCAGTCTTGCCGCCGATCACCGGGCTTCTGCCGTTATTGCATTTTTTTGAGAATTTATGCGCGTCAAGTTGACAGCCAAGCATCCGCGACCGGCCATGCCGGATCGCGCGCCCGTCCGTGCCGGTAGCCCCTCCGCACGAAAGCCTGTTCGCGCCGGCGGCCACGTGAAGCAGCCCGAAGGGGCCGAGTCCGCCGTCCGACAGGACCACTCGCCGGCGAAAGCGCCGGGAACCGTGTCGATGACACCAGGCGATAGCGCTCGCCCCGACCGAGCACCGGCCAGGAAGGCACCGCGCGCGGCGGATTCGACGAGACCTTCCGCGAAATCGGCAGGAAAGCCTGTAGGTAAGCCTGTAGGTAAGCCTGTAGGTAAGCCGGTAGGTAAGCCGGCAGGGAAACCGTCGGGGAAATCTGCGGCGAGACCTTCGGCGAAGCTTTCGGCGAAACCTTGGGAGAAACCAGCGGAGATAGGGAAACCGGCCAGCCCAAAAGCCGGCCGTCCTCGTCCGAGCACGGGCGAAACGGAAAGGCCAGGCGGCGCACGCAAGGTCGGCCGACCGGTGAAGCGTTCGGGCGATGCAGAAACTGCGCTTTCCGCGCCGGCCGAGCGCCGGGAACGCGCAGAGCATAGGCCGCGACCGGTGAAGCGCTCGAGCGCCGAGCCTGCAGCCCGCCCCGCCAACGCCCCCAACGCCACCCGCGCCCAACCGGGCGGACGCGATGGACATCGCTCGAGCAAAGAACGGCCGGAACGCGAAGTACGAAGGTCGCAGCGCGAGCCCGAGAAAGATCGCCGGAACGACAGGCGCGACACCGTTAGCGCGCGCCAAGCGCCTATTGCCGACACTTCGGGCATGCTGCGGCTATCGAAGCGCATGTCCGAGCTCGGCCTCTGCTCGCGGCGGGAGGCCGACGAGTGGATCGAAAACGGCTGGGTTACCGTCGACGGCGTACGGGTCGACACCCTGGGCGCGCGCGTGCGTCCGGACCAGCGCATCGAAGTCAGCCGCGACGCCCGCGCGGTGCAGGCGCGCCAGGTGACGGTTTTGTTGCACAAGCCTGTCGGCTATGTCTCAGGACAGGCCGAAGACGGCTACGAACCGGCGGTGACGCTCGTCACGGCCGCCAATCACTGGGATGGCGATCGCTCGCCGCTGCGGTTCTCGGCAAGCCACCTGCGCGGCCTGGCGCCGGCCGGCCGGCTCGACATCGATTCGACGGGGCTACTCGTGCTGACGCAGGACGGCCGTATCGCCAAGCAGTTGATCGGCGAGCATTCGGGCGTCGAAAAAGAGTATCTGGTTCGCGTGACCTACGGCGAGCGCACGACCGACATTGCGCAGCACTTTCCGGCCGACAAGCTCGCGCTGTTGCGGCATGGCCTTTCGCTCGACGGCAGCCCGCTCAAGCCCGCGAAAGTCAGCTGGCAAAACGGAGAGCAGCTGCGCTTCGTGCTTCGCGAAGGCAAGAAGCGGCAGATCCGGCGCATGTGCGAGCTAGTGGGCCTGCAGGTGGTCGGACTAAAGCGCGTGCGGATGGGCAGCGTGGCGCTCGGCGCACTACCGCCGGGAAAATGGCGCTATCTGCTGCCGAACGAGGCGTTCTAAGCGCGTTCGAACCCGTCGCAGTGCGCCGCAACCCCAAGGGGGGGATACATCCCCCGCGGGTTTCCTTCGGTGCAAAAACTCACGGCCCGCCCCGGGCTCGCTTCTCGTGAGCGCGCTGCGGCCTCAGTCGTCGCTGTTCGGCTCCAGGTCCGGAAACAGCACCTCGGTAAAGCCGAACTTCGAGAAATCCGTGATCCGCATCGGATAAAGCTTGCCGATCAGGTGATCGCATTCGTGCTGTACGACGCGCGCATGAAATCCGTCGGCAACGCGGTCGATCGGCTGACCGTATTGATCGAAGCCGTGATAGCGGATCATCGAAAACCGGCTGACGACGCCTCGCATTCCGGGCACGGACAAGCAGCCTTCCCAGCCCTCTTCCATATCCTGAGAGACGGGCGTCACGGTCGGATTGATGAGGACCGTCTCCGGCACCGGCGGCGCCTCCGGGTAACGCTCGTTCACTCCGAAACCGAAAATGACGACCTGAAGGTCGACGCCGATCTGAGGCGCCGCGAGCCCGGCGCCGTTTGCCGCACGCATCGTGTCGAACATCTCGGCGATCAGCTCATGCAGCTCAGGCGTATCGAAATGTTCGACGGGCCGGGCGATGCGCAAAAGGCGCTCGTCGCCCATCTTGAGAATTTCTCGGATCATGAGTAATCGCCCTCCAGGAGCTTGCGCATACCGTCTTCGTCGAGTACGGGGATGCCGAGTTCCTCGGCCTTTGCGAGCTTGCTGCCAGCTTCCGTGCCCGCCACCACGTAATCGGTCTTTTTCGATACAGACCCGGCCACTTTGGCGCCCGCTGCCTCCAGCAGTTCCTTCGCCTCGTCGCGCGAAAGCGACGGCAAAGTGCCCGTCAACACGACCGTCTTGCCTGCCAGCACGCCCTGCGGCGCACGCGGCGCGGGCGGCCCCTCGGGCCACGTCACCTTGCCCGGCGCGCGCAGTTGCTCGATCACCGTGCGGTTGTGCTCTTCGGCAAAGAACTGATGTATCGCTTCGGCGACGACAGGTCCGACGTCCTTGACCTCCAGCAACTCATCGACTGACGCATTCATCAGCGGATCGAGCGAGCCGAAGTGGCGAGCGAGATCCTTTGCCGTCGATTCGCCGACGTGCCGGATGCCGAGCGCGTAAATGAACCGAGTGAGCGTCGTCTTCTTCGCCTTTTCGAGCGAATCGAGCAGGTTTTGCGCCGACTTCTCGGCAAAGCGGTCGAGTTCCGCCAGTGTCGAGAAACCGAGATTGAATAGATCGGCCGGCGTGCGCACGAGGTTTTGCTCGACGAGCTGATCGATGATTTTCTCGCCCAGCCCGTCGATATCGAGCGCGCGCCGCTGCGCGAAGTGCCAGAGCGCCTGTTTGCGCTGCGCCGGGCAAAAAAGCCCGCCCGTGCAGCGCGCGACAGCCTCGTCGGGCAGCCGCTCGATGCGCGAGCCGCAAACGGGGCAGTTCGTCGGCATCACGAATTCACGCGCATTCTCGGGACGGCGCTCGAGAACGACTGAGACGAGCTCCGGAATCACGTCGCCCGCGCGCCGTACGACCACCGTATCGCCGATCCGCGCGTCCTTGCGGCGCACCTCGTCTTCGTTATGGAGCGTGGCGTTCGTCACGGTCACGCCGCCGACGAACACGGGGTTCAACCGCGCGACAGGCGTAATTGCGCCGGTGCGGCCGACGTTTACGTAGATATCCAGGAGCTCCGTCATCGCCTCTTCGGCGGGAAACTTGTGAGCGATCGCGAAGCGCGGCGCGCGCGAAACGAAACCGAGCTTGTCCTGCTCGTCACGCCGGTTGACCTTGTACACCACGCCGTCTATGTCGTACGGCAACGACTTGCGTTTTTCGCCGATGCGCCGATAAAAGTCGAGCAGCCCTTGCGCGCCGTTGACCACGGCCTGCTCGGCGCAGACGGGAAGTCCGAGTTCGCCATACCACTCAAGCAGCGCGCTATGCGTATCGGGCATTTCGACGCCTTCGAGCTCGCCGATCCCATATGAAAAAAACGACAGTGGCCGCTGCGCCGTGATTCGAGGATCGAGTTGGCGAAGGCTGCCGGCCGCGGCGTTGCGCGGGTTCGCGAATTCGCGTTGCCCTGCTTCGCGCTGGCGCTCGTTCATGCGCTCGAACTCGCGTCTGAACATCAGTACTTCGCCGCGCACTTCGACCACGCGCGGCAAGTGCGTCCCTTTCAGCTTCAATGGAATCGAGCGGATCGTGCGAACGTTTTGCGTGACGTCCTCACCGGTCGCGCCGTCGCCGCGCGTGGCGGCCCTCACAAGGCGACCGTCCTCATAGCGCAGCGCGATCGCGAGCCCGTCGAATTTCAGCTCGCACGCATATTCGACCGGGGAGTGCCCAAGCGCCTCGGCGCTGCGGCGATCGAATGCGATGATGTCATCGTCCGAAAAGCCGTTGTTGAGCGAGAGCATCGGCATCGCATGCACCACGGGCAAGAACCCGCTCGCCGCCTCGCCGCCGACGCGCTGCGTCGGCGATTCGGGCGTGATCAGATCGGGATGCTCGCTCTCGATGCGCTGCAACTCGAGAAACATCCGATCATATTCGGCATCGGGAATCTCGGGCTGATCGAGCACGTAGTACGCGTGGTTCGCGCGTTCAAGCTCCGCGCGCAACCACGCTGCGCGCTCGGCCGGCTTGTCTACGGGCGGTTCGACGGTGTATTGGGCCATGCTGTCGGCGTTTGCGTTCGCTTTTCAGTTGATCCGTGCATTATCGCAGGCAAGCCCCGTCTTGCGTTCACCGGGGCCGGATCACTGGCTGAAAAGCCGACGCGTGGCCGCTGAGCCTGCCGGAATGCCGGCCTCCTCGAGCTTCGCATAGAGCGTCATGAGCTGCTTCTCGATCGCGAGCAACGCCGCTTCCGGCAGCGGCCGCCTCTGATCGTCGACCACGCGTCCGCCAATGCGCTCGGCGAGCGATTTCGCGTAGTCGCACATGAGCCTGAACGGCAGGATGTCTTCGTCGGCAACGGGGACGTCGAGAATCAGCGTGATCATCTGACCACCTTTGTAGGTGAGATCGTCGCGCAGAAAGTTCGTGTCGCCGAACTGCAGCATGAAAATGGGGCTTTGCTTGGCGTCGAGCTTGACGAAGCGCGTCCCGTCACGCGAGAGCAGCAAGCCGTCTTGCGAGGCCACGGCCTGAACGTAGTTCGCCGACCATGGCGCACCGTCGGAGAGCACGTTGATCGACAGCTGCGCATCGCACTGAGCCGCGAAAGCATCGAGCTCGCGCGCCATCGAAACCGTCTCCAGCATGTCAGGGAACTCGGGGCCGCCGTCGACGGCATCGGCGAACTGCTGCACGCCCGAGACGAACTCCGAAAACTCGAGCTCGTTGAGCGCGCCGCCGCGGTTGGCCAACTGGACGGCCGCGCGCAACTCTTCATAGCGATGCCCGTTTTGCAGCAGCTCCCAACCGGCACTGCCCTCGGGCTTGCCTTCGATGTAGACAGGCTTGCTGCCGGCGCGCCGCAGCCTCTGCGCGAACGGCATCGCCTTCTCGCCGGCAACGGGACTTGCGAGCCGGACCGGCACGACGCAGTCGATGCGCCGATCGACGACGTGCGGCGGCGCGGCCGAAATAGTCGTCGCGGCCGGCGCGATGGGCTCGTCGACCCTCGCGTCGACCTTCGCGTCGACGCTTGCGGTAACGTTTGCGGCGGCCTCGTCCGCCGGGGCGTCGGCTTGATGCTGGTAACTGTTCGGTATCGTGTTCTCGGCCTGTATGTCGGCCGGCGTGTCGAGCGGCGCCGGCGCACCGAAGCTCGGCTCGACGCGCCCGCTGGCTCCGTGGCGCGGGGCCTCCGGCGCCTCGGGCCCGCGACGCGCCGATGGACGCGCCGGCTCGATGAACGGCCGCTCTTCCTCGTGATCGTGGCGTGTGTGCGGATCGATGGCGTCGGGCGGCATGGGCCTCGGCATCCTGCGGCGCACCTTCGCCGCGGCCCAAGCGTTGTACACGACCACTCCCCCCACCACCACGGCACCTGCGCCGATCAATCCGAGTGTCAA
>CAYPWK010000184.1:0-10841 GCA_964414365.1 uncultured Burkholderia sp. | reverse complement strand
AAGCTCAAGGGTGGCAATCTGCAAAAGATTATGCGCGGGATGAAAGGCATGCTGCCGGGCATGCGGTAAGCGCGAAGCGCCGGTTAGCTCTCACCGGTCGTCGTTCTTTTCTTGCGCCGCGCCGGCCATGGCGCTATCACACTATATATAGTCACCGCCCGCTGAAGACCATGAATCGCGAAGAAGCCCATCATATCCTGCGCCACTCTGAAGAAATCGTATCGGCCGCCGACGTCGAGGCGTCGATCTCGCGCATGGCGCAAGCCATCCGGGCTGAGATGAGCGAGGCGTTCCCGCTCGTGCTTTCCGTGATGGGCGGCGCGGCCGTATTCACGGGCATGCTGCTGCCGCGCCTCGACTTCCCGCTCGAGTTCGACTACATCCACCTGACGCGCTACCGCAACACCACGCAGGGCAGCAAGGAGATGCAGTGGCGCGTGGCGCCGGCCGAGTCGGTCAAAGACCGCATCGTGCTCGTGCTCGACGATATCCTCGACGAAGGCGAGACGATGGCCGCAATCCGCGATCGCATCCTTGCGATGGGGGCTAAGCGTTTCCTGTCCGCGGTGCTCTGCGAGAAAAAGCTCAGCAAGAGCAAACCGCTCTACCCCGACTTCCGCGGCTTCGAAGTGCCCGATCGCTATGTATTCGGCTGCGGCATGGATGCGAAAGGCTACTGGCGCAATTTGCCGGCGATCCGCGCATTGACGGACGGCGCGTAAGGGCATACGCCCGATACGCGCCTGACCGTTCTAGCTCAAACGACCACCGGCCGCTTCGCCGCCACCCCGCCTTCCAGGCCTTCGCGAATTCGCGCACCGGCAAACGCGGCTGCTTCCTCGACCGGAACCAGCGTCGGCTCAGTGTCGCGGCGGCCCTGATACTCGATCTTGCCGTCCTTCAAGCCGCGATCGCCAATGACGAGCCGGTGTGGCACGCCGATCAACTCCCAGTCCGCGAACATGACGCCGGGCCGCTCGCCGCGATCGTCGAGGATCACGTCGACACCCGCTTGCACGAGTTGCGCATAGAGCTTGTCGGCCGCTTCGCGCACGGCGTCGCTGCGGTCGTAGCCCATCGGGCAAAGAACGACCTCGAACGGCGCGATAGCCTCGGGCCAGATGATGCCACGCTCATCGTAGTTCTGCTCGATGGCGGCACCGAGAATGCGCGTGACGCCAATGCCGTAGCAACCCATCACCATCGATTGAGGCTTGCCCGTTTCGTCGAGGAAGGTCGCACCCATCGCATCGGAGTACTTCGTGCCGAGCTGGAACACATGGCCCACTTCGATGCCACGGCAGATTTCGAGCGTGCCCTTGCCGTCCGGCGATGGATCGCCCGGCTGGACGTTGCGGATATCGGCGACCACGGGCTCGGGCAAGTCGCGCCCCCAGTTGACGCCCGTCGTGTGGTAGTCGACTTCATTGGATCCGACGACGAAGTCGCTCATCCGCGCAACGGTGCGGTCGGCGACGACTTTGACGGGTTTTTTCGTGCCGATCGGCCCGAGGTATCCCGGGGGCGTGCCGAACCACTCGACGATTTCCGCCTCTGTCGCGAAGCGGAAGTTGGCAAGACCCGGCAGCTTGGCGGTCTTCACCTCGTTGAGATCGTGATCGCCGCGCAGCATCAGCAGCCAGATCGTGGGCTCGGCCCCTTCGTTGTCGGTGGCGAGCACGATCGATTTGATCGTCCGCTCGAGCGGGATGCTCAGGTATTCGGCAACGGCCTCGCATTTCGCCTTGCCCGGCGTCGCCGTCTTCTTCATCGGCTCGCTCGGAGCCGCGCGCTCGGCGATGAGCGGCAGTGCCTCCGCCGCTTCGATGTTCGCCGCGAAATCCGAGTCCGGGCAGTAGGCGATGTCGTCCTCGCCGGTCGCCGCGATCACATGGAACTCCTGCGAGCGGTTGCCGCCGATCGCGCCGCTATCGGCCGTCACTGCGCGAAATTCGAGACCGATTCGCGTGAAAATCCGTACGTAGGCGTCGAACATCTTGCCGTACGACACTTCGAGCCCCGCCTGGTCTTTGTCAAACGAGTAGGCGTCTTTCATCGTGAATTCGCGGCCGCGCATTACGCCGAAGCGAGGACGGATCTCGTCGCGAAACTTCGTCTGGATCTGATAGAAGTTGACGGGCAACTGCCGGTAGCTCTTGATCTGATTGCGCGCGATGTCGGTAACGACCTCCTCGTGGGTCGGCCCCATCACGAAGTCGCTCTCCCTACGGTCCTTGAAGCGCAGCAACTCGGGACCGTATTTCTCCCAGCGCCCCGACTCCTGCCAGAGCTCGGCCGGCTGAACGGCCGGCATCAGAATCTCGAGCGCGCCCGCTCGGTTCATTTCCTCGCGGATGATCGATTCGACCTTGCGTATCGAGCGCAACCCGACCGGCAGATAGGAGTAGATGCCGCCCGCGACGCGCCGGATCATGCCGGCGCGAACCATGAGCTTGTGACTGACGACTTCAGCGTCGGCAGGCGCTTCCTTGAGGGTGCCGATAAAAAAACGGGACGCTTTCATTGAGAGCTTTTTCCAAAAGCAGCCGCCCCAAAAGGGGCGGCCGAAAGAGGGAACGAGCGGACTTCGGCACCGCCGACGACTATCGTGGAAGTGCGCCGCGCACCGCGTCAGGTGCCGCGACGATTCCTCCGACGAACCGCCCCGCCGCGCGGGCATCGCCGCGCGGCGAGGCCGATCGGTCCTACCGGATGCCGGTGCCAAAGACTCGTTATCTGTTTATAATCAAGACAATTTTAAAGGATTCGAAGGTGGTTGTATGCTGGATCGCGAAGGCTTTCGCCCGAACGTCGGCATCATCCTCTTGAACGCGCACAACGAGGTGTTTTGGGGCAAGCGGCTACGTGAACATTCCTGGCAGTTTCCGCAAGGGGGCATCAAGTATGGAGAGACCCCGTTGCAAGCGATGTATCGGGAGTTACACGAAGAAACCGGCTTGCGTCCCGAGCATGTCAAGATCATCGGTCGCACGCGCGACTGGTTGCGTTATGAGGTGCCGGACAAGTTCATCAAGCGCGAAGTACGTGGGCACTATCGCGGCCAGAAACAGATCTGGTTCCTGCTGCGGATGATCGGCCGCGACTGCGACATCTGCCTGCGCGCCACCGATCACCCGGAGTTCGATGCGTGGCGCTGGAACGATTACTGGGTGCCGCTCGATTGCGTCATCGAGTTCAAGCGGGATGTCTATCAATTGGCTCTGACAGAGCTGTCGCGTTTCCTGCGCCGCCCTGCGCCGCGTCACGGACAAAACGCCGGGCACGGGCACCGCGAAGGCGCCGGCTCGCGCTATGGCAATCGGTCTGCGCCATGCCAGCCGTGCCCGCCGGATGTCGACCATGAGCCGTCGACATCCGCTGCGGACAACGCGGCGTCAATTGAAGCGAAGGCTGCCAACCTACCCGGCGAGCATTGCGCCGAATCCTCCACGATCCTGATCGTGCCCGAGTGACCGCGGGCCGATTTCACTGAACCTCGCCAACGGACGCTATTATTCGGTTCTTCGAATATCGCGCCCGTTTCCCGAGGACATCAATTGAAAGCAACAACTTTCGCGGCGGCAAGCCTCATATGCGCAGCCGCCGGCGCTCTCCTAGCCGGCTGCTCGCATACGCCCGCCAACCCCACGCCGAACTCGAACAAGGACGACAGCGTCTTTACCTACCTGCTCGATCGCAAGGGTAACTGGACCGAGAACAAGATCGATCAGCTGCCGCCGCTGCCGCGCGAATCGGATCTGCTGCGGTTCGATGTATCGCAAAATTCGCCGCTCACCTTCGCCGTCGACGCGAAATCGGTGGAAGTGGGCTCGGACGGCGTCGTCCGCTATACCGTTGTCGTGACAAGCCCGGCCGGCGCACGCAACATCAATTACGAAGGTATCCGCTGCGATACCTACGAATGGCGACAATACGCGGGGCTCAACGCCGATCATGACGGTTGGGATCGCAGTGTCGCTACGAGCTGGAACCGGATCGAGGGCGGCAACCTCAACGCCTATCAAGCGTCCCTTTATCACGACTATTTCTGCGACAACAAGATGCCGGCCGCGCCGACGAAGATAATCGTCAACAACCTGCGCCTCGGCCGCACGTTGTCGTCGATGATTCACTGAGCCCGCGATGGGCGGTGGCCGCGGCGGAAAACGGCTAACGCGCCGCGACTGGCCGCCGCGGTCGTCAGACGAGAACGAGATTGTCGCGGTGAATCAGCTCGGGTTCGAGCATATAGCCGAGGACGGCTTCGATCTCGCCGCTCGGCTTGCGATGGATCAACTTCACTTCGGCGCTGCTGTAGTTCGTGAGCCCGCGGGCAATTTCACGTCCCGCGACGCTCAGGCAGGCGATGACCTCGCCGCGCGCGAACTGCCCACGCACGTCCACGACGCCGATCGGCAGCAGGCTCTTGCCGCCGGCCGTGAGCTTCTCGACGGCGCCGTCGTCGATGACGACATGGCCGCGCACCTGCAGATGATCGGCCATCCACTGCTTGCGCGCCGCGAGTCGCGCGGTGCGCGCGATCAGCTGTGTGCCGATCGCCTCCCCCGCCGCGAGCCGCACGAGCACGTCGGGCTCGCGCCCGCTCGCGACGATCGTGTTGGCACCGCTGCCGGCCGCACGCTTGGCCGCCAGGATTTTCGTCAGCATGCCGCCACGACCGATACTCGTGCCGGCGCCACCCGCCATCGCCTCGAGCTCGGGCGCGCCCGCATCGGCCTCCCGGACGAACTCCGCGGTAGGATCCTTGCGCGGATCGGCCGTGAAGAGGCCTTGCTGATCGGTGAGGATGACAAGGGCGTCGCCTTCGATCAGGTTCGCGACAAGCGCGCCCAGCGTGTCGTTGTCACCGAACTTGATCTCATCGGTGACGACGGTGTCGTTCTCGTTGATGATCGGCACCACGCCGAGCCGTAACAGCGTCAGCAGCGTCGAGCGAGCGTTGAGATATCGCTCGCGGTCGGCCAGATCGGCATGCGTGAGCAGGATCTGCGCAGTCCGGATGCCGTGCTCGGCAAACCGGCTTTCATAGACTTGCGCGAGCCCCATCTGACCGACGGCAGCCGCAGCCTGCAGCTCATCGATTTCGCGCGGACGTTTTATCCAACCGAGTCGCTGCATACCTTCGGCGATCGCACCCGAGCTTACGAGCACGACCTCCTTTCCCTGCTCGCGCAGCTTTGCGATCTGCGCAGCCCACCGCCCGATCGCGGCTTGATCGAGGCCGCGGCCGTCGTTCGTCACGAGGCTCGACCCTACTTTTACGACCAGGCGTTTCGAATCCGCGATGACAGAGCGCATCGTCCGAAAGTCTCCTTATTCCATACATGGGCGCTTGGGCCGCCGAATGCCGCAAACGTGATGGCGGGCAAAGCGTCGGTCTGACCGGTGTCTCTCGGGCCTTTCAGGCATCCGAGACAGCGTAGCGCGCGTCACCCGCGCGGCGGGATGGCGTTGGCCGACGATCCTGGCGCTGCCGCGTCGCGAAAGCGCACATCAGCGGCGAGGTCTTCGGCCTGCTCGGCGCGATGAGCGTCTGAATGGTCGGCAAGGTAGTCATAAACCGCATAACAAAGATTCTCGCAGCCGAGGCCCGTCAACGCCGAAATCTCGAAGACAGGGCCGTCCCATTCGAATCGCTTGATGAAGTCAGTCACGCGCGCGTCGCGCTCGTCCTCGGGCACCATGTCGAGCTTGTTGAGCACGAGCCAGCGCGGCTTGCGATAAAGCGCCTCGTCGTACTTGCGCAACTCGCCGACGATCGCCTTTGCTTCGGCGACGGGATCGACGCTCTCGTCGAACGGCGCCAAATCGACAAGATGCAGCAGTAGACCGGTGCGCTGTAAGTGCCTCAGGAACTGATGGCCAAGGCCGGCCCCTTCGGCCGCACCTTCGATCAGGCCCGGAATGTCCGCTATGACGAAGCTTTTGCTTGGGCCGACGCGCACCACGCCGAGATTCGGCGCAAGTGTCGTGAACGGATAGTCGGCGATTTTCGGCTTTGCATTCGAAACCGAAGAAATGAAGGTCGACTTGCCGGCGTTCGGCATGCCGAGCAAGCCGACGTCGGCGAGCACCTTCAACTCGAGGCGCAGCATGCGGCGTTCGCCGGGCTTGCCCTCCGTCTTTTGGCGCGGCGCCCGGTTCGTGCTCGACTTGAAATGCAGGTTGCCCAGGCCGCCGGCGCCGCCTTTTGCGACCAGCACCGTTTGCTCGTGCTCGGTCAAATCGGCGATCAACTCGCCCGTATCGAGATCCGAGATGACCGTGCCGACCGGCATTCGTAAGACGATGTCGTCGCCGCCCTTGCCATAGCAATCAGAGCCCCGGCCGTTTTCGCCGTTGCGGGCCTGGTGCTTTTTCGCGTACCGGTAGTCGATCAGCGTGTTGATGTTGCGATCGGCAACGGCGTAGACGCTGCCACCACGGCCGCCATCGCCGCCGTCGGGCCCGCCGAACGGAACGAACTTCTCGCGGCGCATCGACGCGCTGCCGTCGCCGCCGTCGCCGGCGATCACTTCGATCCGCGCTTCGTCAATGAACTTCATTTATCGCTCCGTCCTTATTTCCGCTATTTTGCCGCGCCCGGCGCGCGACCGCCACGACGCGACAGACAGGCCGCGCGCACTGCGCGTGCCGCGTAGTGCGTTATCGCACCAACGAATAGAAAAAAGGGCCCCGCCAACTACGCGGGGCCCTTCTTTCGGTTGTCGCACCCGTGCCGAGTCGGACTTCAGGCCGCGGCGGGGATGACGTTGACCGTATGCTTCTTGTCGGCGCCTTTCGTCGTGAACTTGACGTGACCGTCGGTGAGCGCGAACAGCGTGTGGTCCTTGCCCATGCCCACGTTCTCGCCGGCGTGAACACGCGTGCCGCGCTGACGGATGATGATGCCGCCCGCATTGATCGCCTGGCCGCCGAAAACCTTCACGCCGAGACGTTTCGACTCGGAGTCGCGGCCGTTGCGGGAAGACCCGCCTGCCTTTTTGTGTGCCATCTGATTGCTCCTTGACCCGTGCGCTTACGCGTTGATCGCGTCGATGCGCAGTTCGGTGTAGTTCTGGCGGTGGCCAGCGTGTTTCTGGTAGTGCTTCCGGCGACGCATCTTGAAGATCGTCACTTTGGGATGCCGACCGTGTGATACGACGGTAGCCTTGACGGAAGCCCCACTGACCAGCGGCGTACCGAATTGGATCGATTCGCCTTCGCCTACTGCAAGAACCTGGTCGAGCGTGATTTCAGCGTCAATGTCTGCCGGTATCTGTTCTACTTTCAATTTTTCGCCGACGGCAACCTTGTATTGCTTGCCACCGGTTTTTATGACCGCGTACATTGAGAACCTCACTCTGTTGTCTGCCGCCGCTCCTCGCTTTTCCGAGTTTCCCAAGACTGCCTTCGGCCTGGATTGCCGATTGCTCCGATCAAGAGACGCTGCCCTGCCCGATCTCTCGTGCCCGACAAGCGGCGCTTCCACGCACCGTGCGTGAAAACGCATGATTATACATGGGCTTAGCTGCGCGGTCAAAACTTTGCGTGGCCGGCGGTTGAGCGACGCAACGACCGTCGGCGCTCCCGGGGCGCTGCGCGCAGCGCCCATTCGACCGCCGTGCGCTTCGCCCCCGGATCCGTCGGAGCGGGCGATAAGCCTTTATAATCCGCGGCACTACCCTATTTTCTCATCATGTCGTCGACCGCCACCACTTCCCCCAGCGCCGCCAACCTGCTCGCCCCGATCACCGAGGACATGGAGCAGGTCAATCGCGTCATCCGGCAACGTTTGGCCTCGGAGGTGATGCTGATCAATCAGATCTCCGAGTACATCATCGGGGCGGGCGGCAAGCGGCTGCGGCCGGCGCTGCTGCTGCTCGTCGCACGGGCGCTCGGCGATACGACGGGTCACCGGCACGAGCTCGCCGCCGTCGTCGAGTTCATTCATACGGCGACGCTGCTGCACGATGAC
Organism: uncultured Burkholderia sp.; assembly: GCA_964414365.1. Classification (GTDB taxonomy): domain Bacteria; phylum Pseudomonadota; class Gammaproteobacteria; order Burkholderiales; family Burkholderiaceae; genus Trinickia. Next base: position 2,863 of record CAYPWK010000184.1, on the reverse strand, counting down.
GTCGTCGACGAATCGGACCTGCGGCGCGGCCGCAAGACGGCCAATGCGCTCTTCGGCAATGCGGCGAGCGTGCTCGTCGGCGATTTCCTCTATTCGCGGTCCTTCCAGATGATGGTGAGCGTCGGCAAGATGCGCATCATGGAGATTCTCTCGGAGGCGACGAACATCATCTCCGAAGGCGAGGTGCTGCAGTTGCTGAACATGCACGATGCCGATGTCGACGAAGGCCGCTACATGCAGGTGATCCGGTACAAGACGGCCAAGCTCTTCGAGGCGGCCGCGCAGCTGGGCGCCGTCCTGGCCGGCGCCGACGCGCCGACCGAAGCAGCCGCGGCGGAGTTCGGTCGGCGCATCGGCACCGCGTTCCAGATCATGGACGATTGGCTCGATTACACGGGCACGGCCGAATCCATGGGGAAAAACGCCGGCGACGATCTGCGCGAAGGCAAGCCGACGTTGCCTCTCATCTATTTGATCGAGCGCGGCACGGCCGAGCAGTCGGCACTGGCGCGGCAGGCGATCGAGCAAGGTGGCACGGATCGCTTCGACACGATCTACGAGGCGATCACGCGCTCGGGGGCGCTCGATCACACGCTGGACTGCGCGAGACGCGAAGCGCAGGCGGCAGCCGCCGCGGTTGCCTCGTTCCCCCATTCGGTCTACAAGGAAAGCCTCCTCGAGCTTTGCGCTTACTCCACAGCGAGACAGTCATAGGCCCACACTGAGCAGTCGCGGCCTAGCCGCCTGACGCGATTTCTCGTTTGGGCGGTTCCATTCGTCCGGAAACGCTGTTAGAATTGCGGTCTTGCTCGGCGGTGATGCGGCTATCGTTGTCAGTTCTCATCAACGTCAAGCGTCGAATTCGGGGTGTAGCTTAGCCTGGTAGAGCGCTACGTTCGGGACGTAGAGGCCGGAGGTTCGAATCCTCTCACCCCGACCAGAATTTCTCGAAAGGATCACGGAGTTATCGATCCTTTTCTAACTCACTGTTCTTGTCGAGTTAGACTGAACCGCACATCTGGTTGTCCCAAGAATGTCCCGTCGAGTTGACGGGACATTTTCTTTTGTATCTTTCCTTCACGGCTACGAACTTCCAGGAATGCTGCATTTGCGAGGCGCGCTCCCCAGCGGCGACAGCCCCCTGCTCGGCCAGAATGGCCGGTGCCTCGTCGTGGAGCGCGTCGATCCGCGCCTTGGCCTCGTCATCGGTCATGATCAATATCCCGCTTCCGACCGATAGGATAACCCTTCCGTCCCGGCGAACGCGGAAATAGCTTGTCGTTTTTAGCGCAACAGAAGGCGCTTCGCCATGCTCAGAAAGATTTCGCCGGCCCCGGGCTCATCAACGGGCGCGCAGCGCCAAGTGTGAATTGTCAAATTCAGATTAGTCCGAGGGCGTTCTGTCCCCCAGTCGGTTACGATCGCATGGCACATTCCGCAAACGTTTGACAAGGGAGGCTCCTTGACTGCGAGCACGGCCATTTCGAACGCGACGCGCGCGCGGGCGTCAACGTCCGTCAGTTCTACAGCCTGGACCTCATGGGGACTCCCATGGCCCCGCTGGCGGACATGCCGAGGAACCGAAGTCAGCGTTGCCGCGGTGGTAACGACAGGCATCCAACACAACGAGAATCAGGCAATGAGATGGATGGCGCGCGTATTCGTCGCGATGATTTTGGGCATGCTGGACGGCTGCGCCGTCGGACAGCCGGGTGGCTATGTCGACGCGTCGGCGTGGAGTGCCAACTACACCGAGGACTATATCCAGGACTTCTGGATCCAAACTGCTGAAGGCAAAGACACCGGACTGGAAGGCATCCAGGTTAAGGAATTCTCGAAAGGCGGGACAGGCGGCTCTGAATGCTGTTCGCTCATCCCCGGTGTGGGCCGGACGATCAAGGTCGTCTGGCGCGTCGGTGGCCATCAGGACGACGAGTCGCAGTGGAAAACCTATAGCCGGAATGTCGTCGTGACGGGGGCAACATCGACCGATCGAGATGCCATGAACTTCATCATCGTTCGATTTTTCCCCGGCCACCAACTTGAGGCGGAATTCGTATCTGAATCAGCGAAACCCGAAGGCAAACCGAGCCCGCGCGTCGACAAATTGTTTTACGGCCAGCGCGTGATGCGCCGCATAGGAGAATAACGATGCAGGATTGGTTGACCGACGATCCCATGAACTTCCTGCGGTCGATGAAGACCGCCACGCAGTTGCACCCGGAGGACTTCACGACTTGCACGACCTGCGAGCAGCAGCCGTGGTTCAGCTTCTTCTTCGACGGGACTAGCAACAATCGCAAGCTCGATAAGCCAAAGCAGAAGCTCTCCAACATCGCGCGGCTTTTCGAGGGACACGCCGAAGAACGCCCCCTCATTCGGCGATTTTATTATCCCGGTGTCGGCACGCCGCTCGATGAGAGCGATCCAAGTTGGTGGGAAAAAATCCGCGACAGCGAAATGCTTGGCGGCGGTGCGGGGTTGGGGAGCGATGTGCGGCTGGTAAAAGCGGAAGGCGAATTTAATCTTGCGCTTCGCCGAAATAATCACAAGGTCAGCCGCATCGACATCGCCGTATTCGGTTTCTCGCGGGGCGCGACGTTGGCTCGCGCGTTCGTGAACCGGTTGCTGAACAAATGCACGATGAGGCACGGCGTGCCGCATTGGCCCTGCCCGACCGCGGTCGATGGCGATTCGGCGCCGCTGCATTTCCGCTTTCTCGGCGTGTTCGATACCGTCGAATCGGTCGGCCTGCCCGCGCATAATCTTTCCGCCATGCGCATGCAGGTACCCGCGCAGGTTGAGAAGGCGAGCGGCACGCTGGAGCAGCAGCTCTTTGCGCACATGCGCCTCTACTATGGCT
>CAYPWK010000183.1:0-10900 GCA_964414365.1 uncultured Burkholderia sp. | reverse complement strand
GAAAAGGCGGATCTGTGGATCGGCATCGCCTTCGTCATCGTTGGTGCCGTGGCGATGATGGCATTCACGGCGGCGCTCTTCAGTGGCAAGCCGGAATTCGGCAACTTTACCGATGCGGGCGGCGTTATCGCGGGTCTGCACAAGTACGTCGGCCAGACGTCGGCAACGATTTTCGCGGTCGCGCTGCTCGATGCGTCGATCATCGGCGCTGCCTCTGTTTCGCTGTCGACGGCCTACGCGATCGGCGACGTGTTCAAGGTCAAGCACTCGCTACACCGTAGCGTGCTCGACGCGAAAGGCTTCTATCTCGTCTACTTTGGCATCATCGCGCTCGCTGCCACACTCGTCTTGATACCGGGCAGCCCGCTCGGCCTTTTGACCGAAGCCGTGCAGACGCTCGCCGGTGTGTTGCTGCCGAGCGCAACCGTCTTCCTGCTGTTGCTGTGCAACGACAAGGCCGTGCTCGGTCCGTGGGCGAACTCGAAGAAGCTGAACGTTTTCACGGGCGCCGTCATTGCCATCCTCGTCATCCTCTCGATCATCCTGACGGCCGCCACCGTCTATCCGAATATCAGCGGCCCGACAATCATCAAAATCCTTGTGGGCGGTTGCGCACTCGCCCTGGCTGTGTATGCCGCTGTAGAATTCTCGCGCAGGTCTCGCGGCACGACCGCTGCCAGCGGCGCGCCGGCGCTGAGCAAGCTGACCCTGAAGGAGTTGCGTAACACGTGGCGCATGCCGCCGCTTGAGGATCTGCCGGCGCCGCAGCACCTGACGCTGTCGACGCGCGTATGGATGAGCGTGCTGCGAGGCTATTTAGTCGTCGCCGTCGCGCTGGTGGTCGTGAAGGTCGTGCAAACCGCGCTCGCTTGAGCAGTGGTGCCCCGGCAGCGTCTCACGCCAGTCCGGGGGCACGCCGCGCGACGTCACGCAGATTCACGTGCGCAGGCTGTACCATGCGCCAGCACGGCCGCACCGTGTCAGAACCGGGCCGCACGGAAATGCCATGCTAACGACTCGCGGGCGGTAGTCTTCGCCTGCCTGGTCCTCATCGACTCCCTCGTTGCCGAGACCCAGAATGACCCTCGAGTTCGTCTGGCGACTGCTCGCCGCTTTTGCGTGTGGCGTCGCTATTGGTTTGGAACGGCAGATGCGTCAGCGCACGGCAGGGCTGCGCACAATCACGCTCGTGGCCAGCGGTGCCTGTTTGTTCGTCTCGCTTGGGATGCTCATGGGCACCGGCGTCACGCAGATCGCGGCTTATGTCGTCTCGGGCGTTGGATTCCTGGGCGGCGGCGTCATCATGCGAGACAAGGGCTCAATACAAGGTATCAATACCGCGGCGACGTTATGGTGCTCTGCTGCTGTGGGCGTGCTATCCGGCACAGGCTACTTTGGACCTGCCATCGCAGGTACGCTGGTCGTGTTGGCCACCAATACTGTGCTGCGCGAAGTCAGTCGCGCGATCAATGCGACGCCGGTCTCAAATGCTGATATGGTGCGCGAGTATCAGTTGTCCGTCGTCTGCCGGGAAGAAGACGAGGTCCACATTCGCGCGGTCTTGTCGAACGCGATGTATGCCGAGCCGCTGTCGTTCCAGGGACTGGCGAGTCGTGACAGCGAAGGTCAGCCGCCGCGCCTGGAGGTCACCGCAAGGTGCCGCACCCATCCCGGAAACCAGGCGAGACTCGAGCAGATTGCGAGCCGTCTGAGTATGGAAAAGGGCGTCTCGAGCGTGAGCTGGTCCGCCAGTGAAGCGGAGCCTGCTCCGGAATGATTTGCTGTTGGCAAGCCAAGCGTAAGCGTGAATTCAGCTATTGGGAAGAAGCATGGCGACATACCTTCTGCTAGGGGGTGGTTTTGGATTGAGCTTGCTGATCGCGATCTGGTTCTTTTGGGACAGCGCACATATATCGAAAAAGCCCCTCAGCGAGGAGAACGTGCGTGAAGAGCCGCTCAGCCATTCGAGGAATATGCGTTGACCACGGACGCAGAATGTGTCATGGAAACACCGCCTCGGCGTACGCAGATCGTCGCCGCTTTCGATTTCGACGGCAGGGATCACCACCTCGGACAGTCTCCGTGACTTTGTCCGGTACCCGTTCGGTGGTACTCGCGTCATCTCCGGGGCGATTTGTGCAGCGCCGTGGTTGGCGGGCATGCTGTTGGGTGTGTGCGGGCGGGGAAACGCGAAAGAACGCTTCTTGGCAGCGACGCTAGGCAGCATCGCTCAACGCGAACTGGAGGATGCGGGTCGACAATATGCGAGCACGCGATTACCGGCACAGATTCGACCTGAAATGTTGGTACGGGTGCAGGAGCACCGTCGCAAAGGCCATATGCTCGTGCTCGTGAGCGCCTCACTGGCGATTTATCTCAAGTGGTGGGCGAAAGAAATGGGATTCGACGCAGTCCTTGCTACCGAACTCGAATTTCGCGATGGCCGTTTTTCCGGCCGTCTTGCCTCGCTAAACTGTTGGGGACCCGAGAAGGTGCGCCGGCTGCGGCAGCTGCTCCGTGGCGATCAGCCACTTGTGTGCTATGCATATGGCGACAGTCGCGGAGATAAGGAAATGCTGGCAGTTGCCGATCATCCGTGGCGGCGCGGCGAAGGAATGCTGCACAACATCGATGCGTGGTAGTAATTCGCCGAGGGCCGACTCGGCATCCTTGTTCTGAATCTGCGCCATCGTTGATCACCACACGGCTGAGGCGCTGGCCCGAAATTTCGGCGCTTCTGAACGTGCCCGCATCGTTTTCACCGACGCCGAGTCGCGGGTCGCATGCTGAGCCGTTCTCTTTTAGTCGTCGAATGATGCTTCCCTCAAGCTGGCCGGCAGGTGGTCGCTCGTCGTGACCGCCACTACCCCACGTTCATTGGCAGCAGGACCATTTGCCTGCCTTCCTGGTGCAGGCGGCTCTGAATCTCGAGCGGCGTACGGTTATGGAGCCAGGCAGTCAGGAAACTGACGCGCTTGAAAATCAGCTTGCTCGCGAAGCATACGCTGTTCGGATACTCGTCCATCGCCTGCTGCGCCAAACTGACGAACTCCTGCACGGGTTCCGTCCCAAATGCGGCCCGCTGTTGCGCGGCGAGGCCATGCTTTTGACATTGTCCGACGTAGTAAGCGAGCGATTGCGAGATCTCGCGCTGTAGCCGATCGAGATGCTCTTCACCCTCGTATGCTTTCGCGTCGACTTCGCCAACCGCGAGGAAGATGAAGTTTCGAAAGTGTCCGGGAAACAGCCGCTGCACCCAGAGAAGTGCATGCATGCTCGCACCCCGGTGGCGGCCAACGAGCAGGATCGCGGTGGGTTGCGCCGGGTCTAGCCAAGCGTTCGGCTCCGCGTCAAGCTGCGATGCAGGGCCAGCAAACAATGCGTCCGCCTTTGCCAGCTGGTCATGGGTGTCGCCGTAATGCCGCTTGATGGCGACACAGATGGCAATGACGAGCCCCGTGATAAGCACGGTGAGCCAGCCGCCCGCCGCGAATTTCTCAACCAGCGTGATGACGAGCACGGTGGCCGTGACTGAAAGCCCGAGCGCCGACAATGCAAAGTGACTGAACCAGACCTCACCGCTACGTCTCTTGCGCCACCAATAGATCGACATACCGAGCAGCGACAGGCTAAAGGTCAGAAAAACGTTGATGCTGTAGAGCACCACCAGCACCGAAACGTCGCCATGCGTCCACAGCAGGATCAGCAGGCTGGCGACGCCCATGACGATAATGCCGTTCTGGCGCACAAGGCGAGTCGAAAGATCGCGAAAATGACGCGGCACCCATGAGTCGGATGCCATGTTGGACAAGACCGCTGGTCCGTCGAGGAAGCCTGTTTGGGCGCCGACCAGGAGAAGGCCGGCCTCAAATGCGAGTACGGCCGCCAGCAACGCGTGCCGGGCAAAGGCGGATCCGAGCCCGAGCCGGTCGATGATGCTGCCGAACACGACTGCATTCAGTGTCTGCCCCTCGACGGGCTTCGCATGCCACAGCATGTATAGCAAGATAATGCCGCCGGCGGTGAATGCCAGCGACGTCGCCATGTAGGCCATTGTCCATTTGCCGTTGTTCACGCGCGGTTCTGCGAGCATGTTGACGTTGTTCGAAACAGCTTCCAGGCCAGTATAGGTGCCGCCACCCAGAGAGAACGCGCGCAGGAGGATTGCCAGCATTGCGAATGTGCCGATTGAACCAGAAAGCCCCGCCGCTTCATGCGCTGCATTGGGCAAGACTTGGGCCAGTGCGCTACCGTGCGCGGCAACGCCGTAGACGATCAAGCCGAAATGCAGGATCACAAAGCCGAGAAAAATCGGCATAAGCACGAGGATCGATTCCCTCATACCGCGGAAGTTGAGTCCGGTCATTAGCACGATGAGCGTCAGTTCGGTGCCAAGCTTGAATGCCTGGGCGCTGACAGGCAACAGGCTGAACAAAGCGTCCATGCCGCTTGCGAGCGATGTGGCGATCGTCAGCACGTAGTCGACCAGAAGGGCAGAGCCGGAGACGAGGCCGGCGCGCGGCCCGAGCAGCGCAGTACCGACGCGGTAGCCGCCGCCGCCGGTTGGGAACAGCTGGATGACCTGGTTATAGCCCAGCGCAATGATGAAGACGGTGAGTGCAGTGGCAAAGGCGAGAAAGAGCGCTAGGGGAGTGTGCTGGCCAAGTGCGAGAAAGGCCTCTTCCGGACCATAGCACGATGACGACAATCCGTCGGCACCGAGCCCTACCCACGCGAGTAATGGTGTCACCGCAATGGCATGGCGCGTCTTCGGGTCCAACGGGTTAAGCGGTTGGCCAAACAGCAATTTCCAAGCTTTTTGAAAGCCATTCATCGTATCTCGGTGCCCCGTTCAAGAGAATCTCTGCCACACCTCAGGCCATCGATGACTGGCGACGAGGGAGTCTGCCTGCGTGCACGGCAAACCTCAATCAGCTGCTCGTGGTCGAGGCAGTCGCACGTGCTGGCGGCGGCTGCCGTGCTCGGCCCATACCGCACCGTTGAGCGGCTAATGATCCGTATTCGTATCCGCGGGGGCCACACCGACGACCTCGTTCGATGAGCAGCAACTCGCTACAATTGCGGGCAGCCTATCACAACCGGCTTTTTTACAGATCAAGTAACGCCGGATGTAGTTGAATGTGGCGTCGGCGGCACTCCGGCGCAATGCACGGTCACATGCACTGAAGCATGTCTGCAGATCCACAGACAGGCCTTGCGTGACATCGCCCTCGTGTTGACCCGATTGCTCAAACCCAACCAGCGATGTCTGATATCCACCGCTGTGTCGAGGCCGGACGCGCGAAAACACACCCGGCGCAGCTACCAGTCGGCAATCCGGCATTTTGAAATCGACTGGGGCGGCTTCTTGCCGGCGAGCGACGACGCAATTGCGATGCCTTGCCGACCACGCTGAATTCCTGTCGGTGAATACCTTGCGTGTGCGTTTGGCGGCGATTGCGCGATGGCACCAGACGCAAGGCTTTCCGGACACCGCATGTGCGCAAAGTGCTCAAGGGCATCGCGACGCTGCACCCCGTGACAGAGAAGCGCGCAAAGACATTGCAGCTTGCGCAGCTCGCCCGGCTCAAGGCTTGGTTCGACGGCGAGATCACGCGGAGCAATTACCCCGAGCTCGCGAAGGGCGTCACAATACTCGGGGCCGATCTGGAAGTCCGAGTCCGCCAATGGCTCTCGGCATGCTTGAGAGTGGCGCACTCTGACAGACCAGGCAGGCCCGGCGGAGCAGTTCTATCAATGATGGCAAGACGATGAATGATCAACGTGATCAGTGATAGACAGATAAAGCAGAGGATTTTTAGCGAAGCGCAGACGGGGCACTGAGCCGGCATTAGCACGGCGTGCATGCCGGCTGCGCTTCGCTAAAAAGTCTTTGAGCTAAACCGCTCCGCTGGCGGTTGCGTCTATGGGCGTTGGATGATCGCGATCGCCCATAATGTTTCCGGCGACACGACTTGAAGCGTCGGAGATAGCAGTTTCGTGCTCGTGCCCTGGGTAAAAACGAGGGCCGATCGGGTGCGGTAATCAACCTGGGCCGTGACGACAAGGGAGACACTGCGAAAGTTGTCGATGCGACCGCCCGATTTGCCATTCAAGGCAGTCAATGGACGCCGACACCACAGAGCGAGTATGGAGAACAGCCCGCGCGATCTCCGCGGCCAGTTGCTGCCGCCGGTATGGCTTGCGCAGACGTGGAATGTCAACGCCGGTGCCCTGCGACAGTTCGGCGTATCCCGTGGCCATAATGATGGGAAGACCGGGTCTCAGTTCGCGCGCGGCGTCCGGCGGCTGGCGTAGACCGCAATAAGTCGGTCACCGTTGCGACAGCAAATGTGTCACTTAGCGACCACTAGACGTCACCCAGGATGGCAGGGCCTTGCAGGGCGAGGGTTTCCACCGCGCGAAATGATTGTGTCACCGGCCGGGCCGAATGAGCCTTCGCTCGGCAGGGCATGCGGCCGTCGCTCGCGTCGGGCGGCTCGCGGCCAGGAAGCGACGTTCGTTCCTCACGTGGACGTTTGTGCGTCCGCTCTGCAGGGCGTTTCTGTCATCGACGTGAAAGCCGGTCGGTGGCACAGAAAATTGGGGAACCCCAGGTCGCAAGTTCGTTCCTCAGGCGCTTTTTATTTCGCGCCATTCAAGTAGTGCCATTCGAAGCCGCTTGGACCTTCGTGCACCTTACCGCAAGATGTTTCCGGAAAGTGCGCGGGGAATACGATCGCGTCCGTTGCCGCCGCACGTTCGAGTAGCGATTGTCTTGATGCTCGCGCCTGTGGCTGATCAAGGCAAAAGGTTGAATTCCACTGAGGACGATAGACCTGCAGGGGACTATGCATGACGTCCCCAGAGAACAACGCCGTCTGTCCCCGCGAGCGAATTTCGATAGCCATATACCCAATGCTATGGCCCGGCGTCGGGAGAAAGCGAATGCCGTTGACGATTTCCTCCCCTTCATCTGACACGACGCGAGCCTGCCCGGCTTCGATGACGGGGAGTATGCTGTCCTCGAATACCATGCGCCGCGGTTCTCCTTCCGGCGTCGCGAAATAGTCGCGTTCGCGACGGCCGAATACATAGGTGGCGTTCGGAAACACGGGTGTCCAGCGGCCGTTTTCCCAATGCGTGTTCCATCCGACGTGATCGACGTGCAAATGCGTGAGCAACACATAATCAACTTGCTCGCACCGGAAGCCTGCCGCTTCAAGGCGTTCAAGCATGGGGTTGTCGAGTTGATCGAAGAGTGCGCTGAAGGGGCGCGTCTTCCCGTTGCCGATTCCCGTATCGACGACGATAGTCAGGCCACCGATTTCCACGACCCACAAATGCGTTTTCAGCGATACGCGTCGATTCGTGAGGTCGAGGCTGGCGGTCGAACAGTGTTCTTCCAGGGCTCGGCCGCTTGCGGCATCCCAGTCGGGGAACAAGACATCGGGAGCGAGCGCGAAGGTCGTTTCATCGACCCGCGTAATGATTGCGTCGCCCACGAGATGGGTATTGGAAGCGTTTTTCATGGCGACGTTGGCTTGTCGTAGGTCATGGAGTTCGTTCGCACTACGGCCAGCGTATGCGCGACCGGCACGCGCCACATGGCCACTACGTAGAACGCGGCGCCGATCAGTGCGGACAACCCGCCGGTCAGGGCCAGCGCCACGCCCAGGCTGTTGTCGGTGTGCCCGAGGTGCTCGTTCAGGTAGCCGACAGCCAGCGGACCGACGCCTCCGCTGATCGCGTTGGTCATGAACACGAGCAAGGCGATCGAGCGGCCACGCATGCGGTTCGGCACGGCGATTTGCAGCGGCACGGGCGCCAGACCCATCGCAATGCTGGCGGTGAACGCACAGGTACCGTACAGCACGACTGCGAGGGTGCTGTCGGCGACGAGCGGCATGACGACCGCGGCCGGTACCAGCAAAGCAACCGCGCCGGCGGAGAAGCCTAGCACTCTGCGTAAGGTACTCTCATCAGTGACGCTCGTAGCGAGCATGCCAGCGCACGCGACACCGAGTGTCCCGCCGATCATGTAAGCGGGTGCGGCCATCTGGCCCACCGCCGTCGGCACGAGATGAAAGTGCCGCATCAGCAAAGTCGGAAACCATGCGGAGTGCGAGTAGAACACCGTGATCAACGCGATGTAGGCCGCGAAGTAGGGCAGACAGAAGCGATTGCGCACGAACAGTTCGATCAGGATATCGCGTAGGGACGGAATGACATCCTCTGCTTTTGTCGCATGATTGAGCGTCTCCCGGCGGGCCGGTTCGCGAACCGTGAATGCCACCAGCGCGGCCAACAAGAGCCCAGGCAATCCGACCACGACGAACACCACTTGCCACGGTTCAATGCTATGCGCCGCAAGCCACGCACCGTTGTCGCCATGGGCGGCGGACAACAGCATGCCGCCGCCGAACAACGCAATGCCGCCTCCCACATATGGCCCGAGCATGAAGGCACTGCTCGCGCGCGCCACGCGCCGCGGTGGGAAGATGTCGCTGAAAATCGACAGTGCAGCGGGGCTCAGTGCCGCCTCGGCGATCGCGGTCCCGGCGCGGGCAACGAGCAGTTCGGAAAAGCTCGAAGCGAATCCGCATGCCGTTGTCGAGATCGCCCAGATCGCGATGCAAGCGGCGATCAGCTTGACCCGGTTGGTCCGATCGACGAGCCGCGCGACGAAGACACCCGCCGTCGCGTAACACATCGTGAACGAAAGACCTTGTAGCAGGCCGATTTGCGTATCGGTGAGCGTGAGCGATTGCTTGATCGGCTGCACGAGAATGCTGACGATCTGCCGATCCAGATACGAGAACGCGAAGCAGATGAAGAACAGCAGCACTATGTAGACCGGATGTCGCACGTCGCTGGGGGCTGGCCGGGCTGCGTGTTCGTCCGGCTGGGTCAAAGGGGGATAAGCGCTCATACACTGTCTCCGGAGGATGAGTCGGTGAATCGTCAGCCGCAGTCGCTCTTATTGTTGTTGCTCAATTGGCAACGGTGTCCGCGGCCAGCAATGCGATGCAGTCGCCCGGTTCCACACTCGCAAAGGTGCGGACGCACATGACCGTGGCGTCCGCGCGGAAGCGGATCTCCAGCGGCGCTTGCCAAGGCCGGTGTGGATCGAAGAGACGACCCGCCATCTGACCTTCGCGAACGCGATCGCCGAGTGCGAAGGCAGGTTCGAACACGCCCGCAATCGGCGAGTACACATAGTGGCGTGCGCCCTCCACCCGAAGAAATCGCGTCTCGCCAGCGGGCGATGGATGCTCCTCAGGCGTCATGCCGAGCCGGTGCAGGACACGGCAGAGGCCGCTCTCGACGATAGCGAGATTGGCTCCGTCACACCCCGCGTGGCCGCCAAATTCGCCGCACAGGAAGAGCTTTCCGTGGCGTTCGGCGGCCGCCGCGAAAGTGCGGTCTTCGCCGAGCAGATCCATGATCATTGTGTTCGGTGCACCGAACGCGCGCACGAGGTCGAGATAGCGGTCACGCCGCTCGCCCTCGGCGGGCGGCGACGCGAGAAGCGTAGGGGCATGTTCGAACGATGCGCCCCCGGCGTGAAGATCGATCACGATATCGATGCGCGGAAGCAACTCCGTTTCGATGTAATGCGCGATCATCTCGGTGGGCTGTCCATTGCGCGCGCCGGGGAAAAGCCGGTTCAGGTTGCCGCGGTCTATAGGGGATGTACGCGAGCCGTTGATGAAAGCCGGGAAATTCAGTGCAGGGATCACGATGAGGCGGCCGCGTATCGTCATCGACGGCAGCCGCTGCAACAACTTCATCAGCGCGACGGGGCCTTCGTATTCGTCGCCATGATTGCCGCCCGTGAGTAGAACCGTCGGGCCTGTCCCCGCGCCAGCGTTGACTACGGCGAGCGGGATGGGTATGTGCCCGTATGCCGAGCGGTCGTGCGACCAGGGCAGTCTGAGCGTGCCGGTCTGGAAACCCGTGCGCTCGAAATCGACGTCAGTGGCGATAAGCGATGGACGATTGGACATGGTGCGATCCGTAAGCAGCGAGGCGGCGCCCCGTTGTTCTTACTATCGCCGACGATAAAGCGCCTGACCAATGCCGTTTTCTGCTCGGGTGATGCCTTGAAGGCATCACCGGCTAGGCTTTCGTCCGTCGACTTGCCACGGCGAGGCGCCGCCTACCTCAGATGATCGACGAATCGACGCAGAGCCACGTTTGATCCATTTGCGGCGTAGCAGAATTCGAGTGGCAACGGCACCGACAAATCTTTCAGATCGACGAAGCGCACGCGTGCCGGGGGACGATCGCGATTCGCCGCGTTCACGATCGCGGCCCCCATGCCCGCGGACACGAGCGAAAGAATGGCCGTTTCGGTGCTGGCCTCCTGTCGGATGTCGAGCGTCAGGCCGCGCTCGGCGCAGGCAGACAGCAGTCGGTCGTAGTACGCCGGGTAGACGCGTCGAGGAAAGGCGATAAATGGGATTTCCCGGAGGTCCGCCGTCGAAACGGCCCCCGCCTTGCCGAGCGGCCACGCGTCGGGCACGGCCAGCAGGACATGCTGTTCGAGCACGGGCACGCTCGCGATTCCTTCCGGGAGCACGCCGACCCGATAGCAGAAACCGCCGTCGAGCCGTCCCGCCGCAATGGCCTCGAGTTGTTCCGGCGTATTCATCGGCTGCAGTTCGAGCGCCACTTGCGGCACTGCCTGTTCGAATTCGCGCAGAGCGCTGGAGACAATGCCACTCCACGCTGCATTTTCGACGAAACCGACACGCAAATGACCACGCAAGCCGGAAGCGATTTGGCGGGCGAGGCGATTGGCGGCGTCGACGCGGGCCAGAATCTCTCGCGCTTCGGATAGGTAGGCCTCGCCCGCAGCAGTGAGCATCAGCCCGCGTGGCGCGCGTTCGAACAG
>CAYPWK010000182.1:0-10906 GCA_964414365.1 uncultured Burkholderia sp. | reverse complement strand
CATCGCCTTCATGAGCTCGAAGGCATTGAGCACCCCGCCAAAACCCGCTTCGGCATCAGCGACGATCGGCGCAAAGAAATCGATATAGCCCTCGTCGCCGGGATTTTTGCCCTCGGACCACTGGATCTGATCGGCCCGCGTGAACGTGTTGTTGATGCGCTTCACGACCTGCGGCACCGAGTTGGCGGGGTAGAGCGACTGGTCGGGATACATCTCGCCGGCGACGTTCGCGTCGCCCGCCACTTGCCAGCCCGACAGATAAATCGCCTTGAGACCTGCCTTGACTTGCTGCATCGCCTGGTTGCCCGTCAATGCGCCCAGCGCGTTGACGAACGGCTCGGTGTTGACCAGCTCCCAGAGCTTCTCGGCGCCGTGCTTGGCGAGCGTGTGCTCCGCCTGCAGCGAGCCGCGCAGACGCACGACGTCGTCCGCCGTATAGCCGCGCTTGACGCCTGTCCAGCGCGGATCCGTTTCCCACTGTCGTTGAAGTTGGTTTGCCTGCTCCTGACGGGTCATGATGATCTACTCCTTTTTGCCTGAGAGAGAGAAAAGCCTGCTGTCGCCATTTGGCTGACGAACGTCTAAGTCTTATATAAGAGTCTAGGCAAACTCATTCGTTGGCAACAGCCATCTTCACCATCTTTTTCAGTCAAATATTTCCTTATCTATCAATAACTTATCTTTTCTATTTCACAATGAGAAACGCCATCTTCCATCACGCAACGCTACTGGTTGTGCCACGCAACACCGGTTTTACGACCCAAAAGGTTATTGCGTAATGTGAAATTTGGAGACAGGTGCGGCGCCGCCGCTGCGGGGGCATCGTCGGCTGGATCGGTGGGGTATTGGGGCGAAATCAGCAGTCGGACACGTCTGTCCGACTGCTGCCCTATCTGGCGGGGATTGGGCCGAAACGCGATGCGCTGACGACCCAAGAAGAAGACGAAGGCGAAACCAGCGGGCCGTGAGCCCGCTCGGCACTCAGGTCCCGCTCATCGCCGCGTTAGCTGCCGCGGCGCGTACCGCGTGCGCTGTCGCCGCGCCGGGCCGCATAGCCTTCGCGCGAGCCGCTCGAAGGTCGGCTGTTCCAGCCGTTGTTGCCACGCCCTTCGCCGCCGCCGAACGTCTTGCCGCGGCTTTCTCCGCTGCCACGCGTGTTGCCGGCGCTTCCCGTGCCTGCCGCGCTCGAGCCGAAACGCCTGCGGTCGCCACCAGGACGGCCGCGAGCACCCGACTTCGCGGGGGGCGCCTTGCGTGGCTCGAACCCTTCGACGACGTTCACCGGAAGCGGCGAGCGCACGAAGCGCTCGATCCGCTTCAGCGCGCCTTGCTCCGCGTGGTGAACGAGGCTCACCGCCGTGCCCGATCGGCCCGCGCGTCCCGTGCGGCCGATACGGTGAACGTAGTCTTCGGCGAACTTCGGCAGATCGTAGTTGAACACGTGCGTGATGCCGGGAATATCGATGCCGCGCGCGGCGACGTCGGTCGCGACGAGCACGCGCAAGCGCCGCTCGCGCAGCGCGCGAATCGTGCGATTGCGTGCGCCTTGCGGCAAGTCGCCGTGCAGCGCCGCTGAGGCGAAGCCCGCGTCCGCAAGGCGACCGGCGAGCTGGTCCGCTTCGTTTTTCGTCGCTGTGAAGACGATTGCCTGATCGAGCCCGGTATCGCGCAGCAGATGGTCGAGCAGGCGGTCCTTATGGTCTCGGTCGTCGACGAAGTGAACCGTCTGCGCGATGTTCGAGTTCGACTCGGCACGATGGCGAATCTCGATGCGCTCCGGATCGCGCAAGAGCCGGCTCGTGAGCGAGCCGATCTTGCCGTCGAGCGTGGCCGAGAACAGCATCGTCTGGCGCGAGGCGGGCGTGGCCGCGACGATCGTTTCGATATCGTCGATGAAGCCCATGTCGAGCATGCGGTCCGCTTCGTCGAGCACGAGCATCTGCAATTGCGACAGATCGATGCGGCCGCGCTGGAGGTGGTCCAGCAGGCGTCCCGGCGTCGCCACGAGAATTTCGGGGTTCTTTGCGAGCAGCATCAGTTGCTGGCCGTAAGCCACGCCGCCGAGAATGCTGACCGTGCGCAGCCGGCGCAGGTGCTTGCCGTAGGTCGATGCCGCGGTCGTCACTTGCATGGCGAGCTCGCGCGTCGGCGTAAGAACGAGCAGATTCGGGCGCGCCACGGGCGGCCCGCGCCGCGCGCGGCGGTCGCCGCCGCTGTCGCGCGGCTGCGAGGCGGGCGCCTTTTGCAGCTGCGCGAAGCGCTCGATGGCGGGCAGCATGAACGCTGCCGTCTTGCCCGAACCCGTCGGGCTCGAGACGAGCAGGTCGCGACCGGCGAGGCCGGCAGGAATGGCGCGCTGCTGAACCGGCGTGGGCTCGACATAGCCCGCCGCCGTCAGCGCCGAAACGATCTCGGGCGACAGGCCCAGCGCGGCAAAGGCGTTGACGGCCGGCGTGGCGTTGTCAAGCTCGCCGTCGGCGGGCGATACCACGTTGTCTAGGCCCAGTGCGCGATCGGCGATGGCGGAAAGCGGGGAGGTCGAAGAAGTGATGCTCAAAGTCATGAAAATCCTTGTGACACAGGGAAAGAACGCCGGCGCCAATCGACCGTTTCGTACGAGATCGGAAGCACGCGCCAAAGCGCTGATTCCAACCGACCTGAGTCACAGGATTCGGTCAGCACGACCGCTGCGAGCAAATCGAAAAAAACGGGGGTAGCCCGCAAATTGCGGCGAGCATTTCGTTAGAAGCTGTTTCGAATGCGGGACATCGACAAGATGTCGCCGCCAGCCTTTTGAAGACGACCCGGAAGGGCCTAGGCGGAAGGGACAGTTTCTAAACTGGATTGGAGCGGAACGCTACGTAAGCGTCGAATCACAACGGAAGCCGAGGAAGACTTCCGCCACGACGAGACGCGAAGCGGATTATATAGGCTTTTGCTGCGCCGCGCCACCGACGCCTTGCATCGCGCGCAAAACCCCTGGGTGAAAGCTCGGCCAAAGCGGCGCCAGTGCGACCAAGAGGGACCAGTCGAGCGGGACCAGTGGAGCGGGACGAGTGGAGCGGGGGCGAGCGGAGCGTGAACGCTTCGAATGCCTCAACTGACCGTGCCGCTTTTCAGCGATTCGACGAGCTCGATGTACAGTTCCTTTGCTTGATCCGGCTGCGTGCCCTTGAGTGCGGCCCAAGCATCGTACTTGTACTTGCCGACGATGTCGGCGAAGCCGGGCTTGTCACCATGAGCATCGCCCTCTGTCGCCTGCTTGTAGAGCGCATAGAGCCGCAGCAGTGTCATGTTGCCCGGCTTTTCGGGCAGCGCTTTCACGTCGGTCAGCGCCTGCTCGAAGCGCCCATCGAGAGTGGTCATCAGGCTTCCTCCTTCTGAACATAGGGGCCGATCATAGCAAGCAGTGAGCGCCGACGACTGGAGCGATGCCTCCAAACGGCGAGGGAAGCGCTAAGTGGTACGTGCGGCGGTCGAACGCGGTGTGTGTCGGATCCGTCCCCGTTGTCAGTAGGCCGCCGCCAAACGAAAGCCTTCTGCGGCGTTTCGCGAGCGGTCAGGGGCGGGCATCGCATTACAATACCGGCCATGACCCGTACCGTTTTACTTGCGATCGACACTTCGACCGAATATTGCTCGGTCGCACTGCTTTGTTGCGACGATTCCACAGAGGGAACGTCTGCCGCGCCTTCGCGGATATGGGGCCGTCACGAGAAGACGGGCGCCGTCTCGAGTGCACGCGTGCTGCCGGCCGCCCGCGAACTCCTCGACGAAGCGGGGCTCGCGCTTGCCGATTGCTCGGCGATCGCGTTCGGCGCCGGTCCGGGCTCGTTCACGGGCCTGCGTACGGCCGCGGGCGTTGCCCAAGGGCTCGCGTTTGCGCTCGGCATTCCAGTTGTACCCGTCAGCACGCTACTCGCCTGTGCCGAGAGCGCGAGAATCCATGATGCGGCGGTGACGCGCGTGCTCGCCGTGCTGGACGCGCGCATGGACGAGGTCTATTGGGCGGATTACACGTGGGATGCCGAGGAGGGGGACTGGAAGACGCTGACGCCGCCTGCGCTCGCGGCGCCTGCCGCGCTCGGCGTTCCACCGGCACCCTTTACGCTCGCGGGCAACGCGGCCGCGCAGTTCGGCGAGCGGCTGCCGGCCGCGAAAGCGGCGTCGGCTGTCGACCACGATGCCGTCCCGCACGCGGTCCCGCTCGCCTATGCGGCCTTGCGAGCTTATCGCAGCGGGCGTTCGGTGCCGGCCGACCAGGCGGCGCCCGAATACGTGCGCGACAAGGTCGCCCAGACCACGGAGGAGCGGCTCGCCGCACGAGCCGCGCGCGAGGGAGAGCCGGCCCGATGAGCGGAGTATTGCTGACCGACCGCTACATCACGCCGATGACCGACGCGGATCTCGACGAGGTGGCGGTCGTCGAGCGCGAAGCCTATGAGTTTCCATGGACGCGCGGCAACTTCGAAGATTCGCTGCGCAACGGCTATTTCGGCGTCTGCATGCGGCATGTCACGGGCATGTTGATCGGCTACTGCGTGCTGATGCCCGTTGTCGACGAAATGCATCTGCTCAATCTTTGCGTCTCGCCGCGAGCCCAACGCACCGGCGCGGGGCTCGCCCTGTTGCGTGAAGCCGTGCGAATCGCGCGCGGCAAGGGGCTTGCGGGCATTCTGCTCGAGGTCAGGCCGTCGAACCTGCGCGCCGTGCGGCTTTATGAGCGTTTCGGCTTCGTGACGATCGGCCGACGCAAGAATTACTATCCGGCCCGGCATCGCGGCCGGGAAGACGCACTCGTCATGCGATTCACGTTTGCAAAGGAGGACGCGCATGGCGTTCGATGAAGCCGCGCTCGAAACACTAGGGCTCGCGCCGCTTTGGGTGCGGCGGGGGGCGCGGACAGAGTCCGCGGCTGACGCTGCCCCACCCGTGGCCGCTTCGGCGCGGGCGAGCCAGACCGACGCACGGGACTCCGGCGCACGGGACCCCGGCGTCGAGGTGTCCGAGCCCGTCGTCGACTTATTGAAGCCCAGCGTCGACGCGCAGGAGCCCAGCATCGACGCGCTCGATTGGGACGCACTCGAGGAGCGTGTCGCGGCGTGCCAGCGTTGTCGGCTTTGCGAGCGGCGCACGAACACGGTCTTCGGCGTCGGCGACCGAGAGGCAGACTGGATGTTGATCGGCGAGGGCCCCGGCGAAAACGAGGACAAGCAGGGCGAGCCGTTCGTCGGGCAGGCCGGCAAACTGCTCGACAGCATGCTTCACTCGCTCCAACTTGCGCGCGGCCGCAACGTCTATATCGCGAACGTCGTCAAGTGCCGGCCACCCGGCAACCGAAATCCGGAACCCGACGAGGTCGCACAGTGCGAGCCCTACCTCCAGCGCCAGGTCGCGCTCGTGAAGCCGCAGCTGATCATCGCGCTCGGGCGGGTTGCGGCGCAGAACCTGCTCAAGACCGAAGCAAGCATCTCATCGTTGCGCGGGCGCGTTCATCGATATGAGAACGTGCCCGTCGTCGTGACCTATCACCCGGCTTACCTGTTGCGCAGCCTTCCCGACAAGGCGAAGGCCTGGATCGACCTCTGTCTTGCGCACGACACCTATCGGCGGACGCTGGCCGAGCGGGCGGACCAATGAACGCGTTCGAGCCGGCCGATTCGCGCGCCGTGCTCGATGCGTTGCTGGCCAGGCTCGACGACAGCGCCGTACGCGATCTCGCCTGGATCCTGTTCAGTCCTCCGCTTTTGCGCGAGCAGCCGCCGCTCGGCAAGCTCGCGAGCGCGTTCGAAACGCCGGGCGAGGCCGCTGCGACCGAAGCGTGGCTTCTCGCGCTCGATTGCAAGACGGAGCCGTTGCGGCAGGCGATGGCTGCATCGCGGCTGACGCGGCTCGGCCGCTATGCCGAGTGTCTGCTCGCCTACTTTCTCGCGCACGGTCCGGCGGCACGGCTCGTCGCCGCGAATGTGGCGTTGCGCCGCGCGGGCCGTACGCTCGGTGAATGCGATTTCCTTATCGAAACAGCGAGCGGCCGGCGCCAGCATTGGGAGTTGGCGGTCAAATGCTACCTCCGGCTGGACGGCGACCCTGCGTCGCTTGCCGACTACGTCGGGCCGAACCTGCAGGATCGGTTCGATTTGAAGCTCGCTCGTCTGCTCGAGCACCAGTTGCCGCTATCGGCGCGCGATGAATTCGCTTCGCTCGGCCATGCCGGCCCGTGGGAAGCGCAGATGTTCGTCAAAGGGTGGCTCTTTTATCGCTGGAAAGAGAACGAGGCCGGCCGCGGCGTTGCACAGGCGGCCCCCAAGGCTGTCGATCCTCTGCACGCGCGCGGCTTCTGGATGACTCGCGCGCAATGGCCGCGCTTCTCGGCGCACATCGCGCGCGAGCAACCCGGTGTGGCGGAGGCCGAGGCTTGGGCCGTGTTGCCGCGGCTCGCATGGCTCGCGCCGCGGCGTTCGCGCGCGGGTGATGGAGCCGAGGCGGCCGGGCTTTCTTCGGCGCAGGCGCTCACTGACCGATTGGCGCAGTATGTCGATCCGACGATGATCGCGGCGTTCGCGCCCGTCTCGGCCGATGACGGACGGCCCTATTGGAGAGAATGCGTGCGCGGCTTCGTCGTCCCCGACGATTGGCCCGAGCGTGCCCGCGCCTTCGCGGACGACGCTTACCACCAGCGGTGAAAATGGTGGAGCGGTCCGATCCCGGTCCCTACGTCGAGCCTGCCGCTTTCGCGCAATGCCTCGAGCAAGTAGGCTTTTGCGTCGGCAATGGCACTCGCTAGGTCGGGGCGCTGCGGCACGAGTGCCGCAATGGCCGACGACAGCGTGCAGCCGGTGCCGTGCGTGTTGGAGACGGCGATGCGGGGCCCGCCGAAGCGATGCGCGCCGCTTGCGTCGACAAGCCAGTCGGGGCTTTCGGACGCCGCAAGGTGCCCGCCTTTCATCAGCACGGCGCTCGCGCCGAGGCCGCGCAACGCTGCGCCTTGGCTCACCATCGCGGACTCGTCGGTCGCAACATCGCCGCCTAGCAGCGCGGCCGCTTCCGGAAGATTCGGCGTGACGAGCGCGGCGAGCGGCAGCAGCTCGTCGCGTAGCGCCGCGACCGCATTGGGCTCGAGCAGCGCATGATCGTTTTTAGAGATCATCACGGTATCGAGGATGACCCAGCGCGGCTGGTAGCGCTGCAAGGCGGCAGCGACGGCGCGCACGATCTCGGCGCTGGCGAGCATGCCGATCTTGACGGCATCGATGCGGATGTCGCTGAACACGGCGTCGAGCTGCGCCGCGACGAACGAGGCTGCAGGCGTATGAACGGCCGCGACGCCCTGCGTATTTTGCGCAGTCAACGCGGTGATAACGCTCGCACCGTACACGCCGAGCGCCGAAAACGTCTTCAGATCGGCTTGAATGCCGGCGCCGCCTCCCGAGTCTGAGCCGGCGATCGTCAGGACATTTGGAATGGGCAGGGACATGGTTCAGGGCCGGCGGGAGCGGGGCATGCGCGAAACCGTGGCGCCGGCGCTCAGTGCTTGACCTCGCCGATCAGCGCGACGGCATCAAACGCGCGCTGGTTGGCCTGGTGACGGCGCATAACCATCCACATCGTCACGCAGACGAACGTGCCGAACAGCACAATGACGATCGCAACGGGCACGTCGAGCCAGACGAGCACCGCGTAAAGGCAAAGCATGATGAGAACCGAGAGGTTTTCATTGAAGTTCTGCACGGCGATCGAATGGCCCGCCGACAGAAGAACGTGGCCCCTATGCTGCAGCAGCGCATTCATCGGCACGACGAAAAAACCCGACAGCGCGCCCACGAACATCAGAAACAGATAGGCAATGATGAGATAGCCGGGCACACGTACATGCCCGAAGTAGAGGCCCCAGTTCGGCGGGACGAGATTGCGCGTATAAAACGCCATCAGCATGACGGCGATGCCCATGATGATGCCGACGGGCAGCACGGAGAGCGATCTCTTGAGCGGCACTTTGGCTGCGGCCACCATCGCGCCGACGGCCACGCCAACGGCGACGATCGCCTGCAGAATCGCGCCTTCCGAAAGCGACATGCCGAGCGAAACCTCGGCCCACTTGAGCACGATGAACTGCAGCGTCGCGCCGGCTCCCCAGAAGAGCGTCGTGACCGCGAGCGAGATCTGCCCGAGCTTGTCGCGCCATAGCGTCAGAAAGCAGTCGGCGAAATCGGTCACGAGCTTGATCGGCCCATGCTGCTGCTTCGGGTAGCGTGCGCCCGTATCGGGAATGCGCAGGTTGAAGATCGCGGCGATGATGTAGATGCCGACGATCACGAGCATCGCCGCTTCGGCGGCCGTGGCGATGAGCGGAATATGGTGCCGGACGATATGGTTGGCGATATGCGGGCTGATCAGCGCGCCACCGAGCACCGTGCCGAGAATGATCGACGCGACGGTCGTTCCTTCGATCCAGCCATTCGCGGCCACGAGCCGCTCGGGCGGCAGCAGCTCGGTGAGAATGCCGTACTTGGCGGGCGAATAGGCGGCGGCGCCGAAGCCGACCACGCCGTACGCAAGCAGCGGATGCGCGCCGAACATCATAAAGAGGCAGCCGCCGATCTTGATCGTGTTCGTGACGAACATGACGCGGCCTTTTGGTCGGGAATCGGCGAATGCACCGACGAAGGCGGCCAGGACGACGTAGGAAAGGACGAAGAACAGCTTGAGCAGCGGCGTCATCCAGTTCGGGGCATGAAGGTCTTTGAGCAGTGCAATGGCGGCGATCAGAAGGGCGCTATCGGCCAGCGAAGAAAAGAACTGCGCGGCCATGATGGAGTAAAAACCTTTTTTCATCTGATGCGTGCGTATCCTCGCTGCGGTCGTCCGCCCGGTCGCGCGAGGGACGCTTTGGGACCTATGCCGTTCGAAATGGGTTGTGCGCACGGCTTTATATCACGAAAATAGGTGCCTTCGGACTGCCGGCGCGTCGGGAAGACGACGCTTTTCGGGCGGTTCATCCGCACGAAAGGAGCGCCACGAGCGTCCTTTCGTTCCCTATCGAGACGAAAACACCTATGCCGCGCCCGCTTCTCGCCACCGTTCATACTGCCGCTTTAGCCAACAATCTTGCTGTCGCCCGCCGCCACGCGCCTCGCTCGAAGGTCTGGGCCGTCGTCAAGGCCAATGCCTACGGCCATGGGCTCGCCCGGGCGTTCCCCGGTCTGCGTGCCACGGACGGCTTCGGCCTGCTCGATCTCGAAGAGGCGGTCAAGCTGCGCGAGCTCGGCTGGGCCGGACCGATCCTGCTGCTGGAGGGGTTCTTCCGTCCGACCGACATCGACGTGATCGATCGCTATAGTCTGACGACGACGGTGCACTGCGACGAGCAGTTGCGCATGCTCGAAATGGCGCGGCTTTCGAAGCCCGTCAATGTGCAGCTGAAGATGAATACGGGCATGAATCGGCTCGGCTATATGCCGGAGAAGTTCCGTGCCGCCTGGGAGCGCGCGCGCGCTTGCCCGGGGGTTGGCCAAATCGTATTGATGACGCATTTTTCGGATGCCGACAGCAAGCGCGGCATCGGCGAGCAATTGGCCACGTTCGAGCGTGGTGCCGAAGGGATCGCGGGGGCGCGCAGCCTCGCCAATTCGGCCGCGACGCTCTGGCACCCGCAGTCGCACTTCGACTGGGTCCGGCCCGGCATCATGCTATACGGCGGCTCCCCTTCGGGCGTGGCGGCGGCGATCGAGGGCCTGGGCCTCCAGCCGGCCATGACGCTCGCCTCGGAATTGATTGCGGTGCAGACGCTCGCGGCTGGGCAAACGGTCGGCTACGGGTCGACCTTCGTCGCACCGGGGCCGATGCGTATCGGCGTGGTCGCCTGCGGGTATGCCGACGGCTATCCGCGCTGCGCGCCCGAAGGCACGCCAATCTTCGTCGACGGCGTGCGGACGCGCGTCGTCGGCCGCGTATCGATGGACATGATTACCGTCGACCTCACGCCATGCCCGACGGCGAGCATCGGCTCACGCGTCGAGCTTTGGGGGGCGCAGTTGCCGATCGACGATGTCGCTCGCGCTTGCGGCACGATCGGCTACGAGCTCATGTGCGCCGTGGCGCAGCGGGTACCCGTGCGCGCCGAATAAGCTGTTCGAGTTTTCTCCGAAAACAGGACCGACAAGAACAATCAAGGCATCAAGACGGCGCGTGGCGAAACAGAAAACGACTTACACCTGCTCCGAGTGCGGGGGGCAGGCCCCGAAGTGGCAAGGCCAATGCCCGGCGTGCGGCGCCTGGAATACGCTCGTCGAGACGATTGCGCCGGCCGCGAACGGCCACCGCTTCCAGTCGCTCGCGAAGGGCGCACCCGTGCAGCGTCTCGCCGATATCGAAGCGGCCGATGTGCCGCGCTTTTCGACCGGCATCGGCGAGTTCGATCGCGTGCTCGGCGGCGGATTCGTCGCGGGCGGCGTCGTACTGATCGGCGGTGACCCCGGTATCGGCAAATCGACGCTGCTGCTGCAGTCGCTCGCCTCGATCGCCGAAAGCCGCCGTGCGCTCTATATCAGCGGCGAAGAATCGGCAGCGCAGATCGGCTTGCGCGCGCAGCGGCTGACGCTGCTGGAGCAGGGCTCGAAAGCCGCCGAACTGAAACTGCTCGCCGAGATCCAGCTCGAGAAGATCCAGGCCGCGATCGAGGCCGAGCGGCCCGATGTGGCCGTTGTCGACTCGATTCAGACCATCTACTCCGAGGCGCTGACGTCGGCTCCGGGTTCGGTCGCTCAAGTGCGCGAGTGCGCGGCGCAACTGACGCGCATCGCCAAGCAGTCGGGTACGACAATCGTCATGGTCGGACACGTCACGAAAGAGGGCAGTCTCGCCGGCCCACGCGTGCTCGAGCATATCGTCGACACAGTGCTTTATTTCG
>CAYPWK010000181.1:0-10922 GCA_964414365.1 uncultured Burkholderia sp. | reverse complement strand
TCCGATGCGGACGTGCATCGCCAGTAGTGGGAATCTCCGGCCTTTAGGCCGGAGACGACGTCAACTCACAGGTATCCGGCTCGGCTATAACCTTTGCGCCAAAAGCTGTGTGTGGTGACGAGGTGCGGGCCACAGTACAGGAGGAGCTCGCCGTGCCACGGGAAACCGTCACCGCCTGCCGCATCTGC
This sequence comes from uncultured Burkholderia sp., assembly GCA_964414365.1. Taxonomy (GTDB): domain Bacteria; phylum Pseudomonadota; class Gammaproteobacteria; order Burkholderiales; family Burkholderiaceae; genus Trinickia. The sequence goes on along the minus strand of CAYPWK010000181.1, from coordinate 10,734 downwards.
GCCGGCAACTGTTCACTGCGCTTGACCCTCGACGACGTCGGACGCGTCGTTGCTGCGCGCGGCGACCGCGACAATCCGCTCACGCGCGGCTACGCCTGCATCAAGGGCGCGTATCTGCATGAGGCGCATAACAGCGCGGAGCGGCTCCTGCGCCCGCTGAAACGGCAGCGCGATGGCAGTTTTGTGCAGATGCCGCTTGACGCGATGCTGGCCGAGATCGCGGCGCAACTTGAGGCACTGATCGAGCGCCACGGCGCCGATGCGGTCGCAGCCTTTCGCGGCACCATGAACTACTCTAACCTCGCCGCCAATCATATGTTGCCCGCCTTCCTCGCGGCGCTGGGTTCGAATTCGTTTTTCTCTACGATGACCATCGACCAGTCGGCCAAATGGGTGGCATTTGAGCGACTGGGCGGCTGGGCTGCCGGCAAAGATCCGTACGCGCTCGCCGACGCGCTATTGTTCGTCGGCACCAATCCGCTGGTGTCGCTATCCACATTCAACTTTGCATTGCAGAATCCGGTCAAGCAGCTCCACGAAGCGAAGGAGCGCGGCCTGAAACTGGTAGTGATCGATCCACGAGAGACAGAGACCGCCCGCCATGCCGATGTCTTCCTGCAGGTGTTGCCGGGCGAGGACCCGACCGTCCTGGCTGGGCTGCTGCGCATCATTCTGTGTCGCGGCTGGCACGATGCTGAATTCTGCGCGCGCTACGTCAAGGACCTGCGACGACTGGCGCGCGCGGTCGAGCCGTTTACGCCCGAATACGTCGCCCAGCGCGCCGGCGTAAGCGTCGAAGGGCTAGAAGCCGCCGCTGCAGCCTTCGCGGAACCCGTCCGGGAGGCCGGCGGCCTGCGCCGCAAGCGTGGCTCGGCCGCGTCGGGAACCGGGCCCAATATGGCGCCGCACTCCAATCTGGCCGAGCATCTGGTCGAATGCCTCAACGTCGTGTGTGGCCGCTTTGCTCGCCCCGGCGACCCTGTTCCGAATCCCGGCGTGGTCGCCCCGCGCTACCAGCGCTGCGCCGAGGTGATTCCGCCACGCCGTTCATGGGAATCCGGCTGGAAGAGCCGTGTCGGCGGCCATGGCATGCTGTTCGGCCAGAAGATGAGCGGCGTGCTGGCCCAGGAAATCACTACGCCTGGCGCTGGCCAGATCCGCGCGCTGTTGGTCGACGGCGGCAATCCAGTCGATGCCGTCCCCGACCAGCGCCGCATCGCCGATGCGCTGCGTCAATTGGAACTGCTGGTATGCATCGAGCCATTCATGACCAACACTGCGCGGCTCGCGCATTATGTGATTCCACCGAAGCTGATGTTCGAGCGCGCCGACCTGCATTCGCGCGACTACGAGTCCTACATCATGTTCCAGCCTTACGCACAATACTCGGCCGCCGTGGCGACGCCGCCGGAGGGATCCGAAGTCGTGGACGACTGGTTCGTGTTCTGGGATCTCGCGCGGCGCCTGGGCAAGACCGTCATATTCGACGACGTTCCGCTCGATATGTGCGCAGCTCCGACCACCGACGAGCTGCTTGCGATCCTGGTTCGCCACGGCTCGATTTCATTTGACGAACTGAAGCTGAACCCACAAGGGAAAATCTACGAGGTCGAACCGATGATCGTCCAGCCCGGCGACCCAGCGAATACCGCGCGCTTTGACGTGATGCCGGACGACGTGGAGCGCGAACTGGCGGGCGTGCTGACCGAAGCGGGGGCGCCGCCGGGGTTCACGCATCGCCTGACGGTGCGGCGCGTGCGCGACGTGCAGAACACCATGTACCACCACCTGCCCGCGGTCCGCCGACGCATGACGTTCAATCCGGCCTTTGTGCATCCCGATGAGCTGGCTGCTCAAGGACTGACCGAAGGCCAGTGCGTGGCCATTGTTTCGCCGCACGGCCGCATTCGAGCTATCGTCAAAGCGGACCCCGCACTGCGCCGAGGCGTCGTGTCCATTCCGCACGGCTGGGGACCGATGCCCGACGAGGAGCCCGAAACCTACGCCGGCGCGAATCCAAACCAGTTGCTCAGCACAACGATTGGCCTTGATCCGATCAACGCCATGCCGGTAATGAGCGCGGTGCCTGTACGCATCGAAGCTGTAAAGTGAATCGCAAGAGAGACCGTTCAAATCGAACGGTTTGTTTCGAGCACGACGATGTAGCTACCCGGCCGTCCTGCCTTGCCCGATATCTGGCGAGCGAACGAAAGACACCCGCCCCACAACGTCCAGCAGCCCTGGCACCTTCGCGACATCGGCCCGCGTCGGTGGCAAGCTCGGACTTGCCGTCTCCCCACAGCCTCGGCCACGAGCAGACATTCGCCCATCCCGCCGCTCGGACGTTGAGGCGTCGGCTGCGCTTCTGTAGCAGCCCTTCAATGATACGAAAGTTCAGAAAGTCGAAAACGCGGCGAACGGCGAGTGCGGGCCCTCGATAGTGAAGATTGAAAATATGCGTTGCGGCTAACCGCCGAGCACACCGCATCTCCTCGTTCAACACTTCCAAGGCTCTTGCCGGCACCGAGCACCCCGTGTGATGGCGTTTCCCAGCAATGATGCATTTAACGAACAAGAAAAACTTGCATTCCAGGCAGGAAAAACTATTGTTGATGAACAAAATGAGTCGTGGGGCGGCCCTGGAGGAGACAAATGCCGGCTACACGTATGATGATTGCGCGCAGAGCCGGCGTCAGCGTGGCGACCGTCGACCGAGTGTTGCGCGACGACCAAGCCGTGCGTCCCGAGACTGCCGAACGCGTGCGTCTCGCGCTGGCGACGTTGCGCGAAGAGCGCGCGAGCCGCGGTCGTCCCGCGAAAGTCTCATCGTTTCTCGTTGCGTTCGTTCTCCCGCAAATCAACTCGCGCTTTCTCGATTACGTCGAGCGCAATATCGCGTTGTCCGCGAGCTTCTTTCGCGAACACCGCATCGTCCCCTCGTTCTACCGCTGCGATTTTTCCAGCCAGCGTGACACGGAAGCGTTCTCACATCAGATCGCGGACTATGACGCCTTGGTTCTCGTACCGCTCGATTACCCTTGGGTGGAGCGCCTTATTCAGGAACTCGGAGACGGAGGCACCCCGGTCGTGACGGTGTTCTCGGATTTGCCGGCGAGCGGCCGCGCCGCGTACGTCGGCGTCGACAACCGAATCGCCGGGCGCACCGCAGGGTTGCTGATGGGTCGTTTTCTCGGCCAGCGAATCGGCACCGTAGCCGTGCTCTCGGCATCCTCGCGGCTGCACGACCAACTCGAGCGCCGCACCGGCTTTTCCCAAGTGCTCGAGGAAGACTTTCGCAATCTTCGCTGGGTCACGGAACCGGATTTCGCCGAAGACGACGGCGGTGCCGGTCTCGCGGTGCAAGGTCTGCTCGCGCGGTACACCGATCTGGTTGGCGTCTATGTCACCGGCGGCGGTATCTCCGGCATCGCTTCCGCCCTGCAGGAGTCCGGTGACAAGGAGCGTCTCGTTCTTATCGGCCACGAGTGCACCGTCGAAACACGTAGACAATTATCCGAGCGCGCCATCGATGTCATTCTCGATCAGGACGTGCGAGGCATCGTCCATTGGGCGGGCCTTGCCGCCGTCAACTTCGCGAACGACGTGCGCGGCGCACTCGCCATGCCTACACAGGAAACCCGAATTTATCTTCGCGAGAATGCGCTTGCCTGAGCTTCGCGAAAGCGGATCGTCGTTTGATTCCGCCATAGCCCGAATACAGCGCCCCGCGCATGGGCGCTGTTCATCGTCAGGTCGGAGACCGAGAGAGACAAGGAGACGACAAATGTTACGTTCCACGTCGGCAAGGGTGATCGCGGCGGCAGCGCTAGCGTTGGGGTTGGGCATTGGATCGGCGGCACATGCCCAAGGCAAACAGTTGACACTGTGTTGGGCGGCCTGGGACCCGGCCAACGCACTCGTCGAATTGTCGAAGGACTTTACGGCCAAAACCGGCATCGCAATGAAGTTCGAGTTCGTGCCATGGACGAGCTACGCCGATCGCTTTATCAACGAGCTCAACTCGCATGGAAAGCTGTGTGACCTCATCATCGGCGACAGCCAGTGGATCGGCGGGGCTGCGGTCAACGGTCATTACGTCAAGCTCAACGACTTCTTCGCGAAGAACAAGATATCGATGGACGATTTCGTGCCGGCGACTGTCGTCGGTTATTCGGAATGGCCAAAGAACACGCCGAACTACTGGGCGTTGCCCGCGATGGCCGATGCCGTCGGATGGACGTACCGCAAGGACTGGTTCGCGCGGCCCGACTTGCGCGCCGAGTTCCGGCAGAAGTACAAGCGCGAGCTGGAGCCGCCCACCACGATGGACGAGCTCAAGCAGACAGCCGAGTTCTTCCAGGGCCGCAAGATCGACGGCAAGACCGTATACGGCGTCTATATCTTCACGGAGCGCGGATCGGAGGGGATCACGATGGGCGTGACCAACATGCTCTACAACTACGGCTTCGAATACGACGATCCCAAGAAGCCTTATCGCCTCGACGGCTTCGTCAATTCACCCGGAGCGGTCAAGGGCCTTGAGTTCTACAAGGCGCTATACAAGTGTTGCACTGCGCCCGGCATGACCAACGCATACATGCAGGAAGGGCTCGACGCGTTCAAGTCTGGCCAAGTCGCCATGCAGATGAACTGGTTTGCTTTCTTCCCCGGACTCTACAAAGACCCGAATGTCGGCGGAGACAAGATCGGCTTTTTCGTGAATCCGCGTGAGCTGAAGCAGTTCACGCAGCTTGGCGGTCAGGGTATCTCGGTCGTTTCGTACTCGGACCATAAGGCGGACGCGCTCGAATACATCAAGTGGTTCGCCCAGCCCGACGTGCAAAAGAAATGGTGGCAGCTCGGCGGCTACTCTGCGGCGAAGTCAGTCGTCGATGCGCCGGACTTCCCGAAAAGCCAACCGTTCGCGCCTGCGTTCCTGAAGTCCATGGCGATCGTGAAGGACTTCTGGGCCGAGCCCGCCTATGCGGAACTACTACTCGACATGCAAAAGCGCGTCCATGACTACGTTGTCGCCGACAAAGGCACCGCGAAGGATGCGCTCGATCTGCTCGTCAAGGACTGGAATAAGGTCTTCAAGGCCGAAGGGAAGAACTAGCGTATTCGATCCGGACCGGTAGCGGTCGCGGGGGCCGCACCGGTTCGAAACAAGGAGTCGGGCATGCTCGTCAACAAGTCTGTTCCCTCGGAAGGTCTCGAGACCGGCACAGCGGCACGCGTGGCCGCCAGTCTGCGTGGACTATCGGATCGCACGATCGCGTGGATGTTCATTACGCCGACTATCGTGCTGTTGCTTGCAATCAACGTTTTTCCGCTGATCTGGGCCTTGCGCCTGTCGTTCACGAATTTCAAGTCGAACATGCCGAGCCTGCCGGCACGCTTCATCGGCATCGGCAACTACACGGACATTCTGACCGATGAAGACATCTGGGAAGCAATGCAGGTGACCGCTCGCTTCATCTTCTGGTCGGTCGGATTGGAAGTGCTGCTGGGCTTCGGCCTCGCGCTCCTGATCAATCACCGGTTCCGCGGTCACAGTTTCTGGACGACCTTGATTTTGCTGCCGATGATGCTGTCGCCGGCTGTCGTCGGCAACTTCTGGACTTTTCTGCTGCAGCCGCAGACGGGGCTTTTCAACGATATCGTTAGCGCGATTACCGGCATTCCTCCGGGCTCGTTCCAGATGATCGGCGACGTGCCGCTTGCCCCCTGGACGATCGTGATGGTCGACGTCTGGATGTGGACGCCGTACGTGATGCTGATCTGCCTCGCAGGGTTGCGCTCGATACCGGATTACATCTATGAAGCAGCGGAGGTGGATCGCGCATTGGCCTGGCGGCAGTTTTGGTCGATCACGGTACCGATGACGTTGCCGTTTCTGATGCTCGCGGCTCTCTTTCGCGCAATCGAAAACTTCAAGATGTTCGACATGGTGAACCTGCTCACCGCCGGGGGACCGGGTTCTGTCACGGAGACGATTTCGATTACGCTCAAGCGCGCGGCCTTCGAAAAATGGCAGACCGGCTATTCGTCGGCTCTCGCGATCATCCTCTTCGTCACGGTATTCGCCGCGGCCAACATCTACGTGAAGGCACTCAATCGAGTGAAACAGCGATGACAAACCTTGCCTTCGAACATTCGGTGGTGGCCGCGTCCCCGCGCGGCAAGACGCTTGCGTCGATCGTCGTGATCGCCTATGCGCTCGTCGCCACGTTGCCGATCGTGTGGATCATCCTCACAAGCTTCAAGACACAGGAGGATGCGATCGCCTATCCGCCCGTCGTGCTGTTCAAGCCGTCGATGGAAGGCTACGTGAACCTGTTCACGATCCGGTCGCGGCAGACGCCGGAATTCATCGCGAGCCTGCCGCCCGCCGAAACGTGGTACGAGCGCAGCGTCCGCCGGCGCAACATGGTGATCGCAGGGCCGTCCAAGGTATTGCCGCGATTCGTCAATTCGCTCGTCATCGGCTTTGGCTCGACATTCCTCGCGGTGTTTCTCGGCACCCTCGCGGCCTATGCGTTCTCGCGTTTCAAGGTACCGCTTGCGGACGATCTGCTCTTCTTCATCTTGTCGACACGGATGATGCCGCCGATCGCCGTGGCCATTCCCATTTACCTGATGTACCGCGCGATGGGTCTCAGCGACAGCTATACCGGCATGATCGTGCTCTACACCGCGGTCAACGTCTCGCTTGCGGTCTGGCTCCTCAAAGGCTTCATGGACGAGATCCCGCTCGAGTATGAGGAGGCCGCGCTCGTCGATGGCTACACGCGCTTGCAGGCTTTCGTCAAAGTCGTGCTGCCGCAAGCGATCACCGGCATTGCGGCGACGGCGATTTTCTGCCTGATCTTCGCTTGGAACGAATACGCGTTCGCGTTGCTGCTAACAAGCGGCGACGCCCAAACGATGCCTCCATTTATCCCGTTCATCATCGGCGAAGGCGGGCAGGATTGGCCGGCCGTCGCGGCGGCAACGACGCTCTTCGTGCTGCCGATTCTGGCCTTCACGGTGGTGCTGCGCAAGCACCTGCTGCGCGGCATCACATTCGGAGCGGTACGCAAATGAAACGCGAATTCATTGTGCCGCGCAGGCGGCTCGCGTCCCGGCGCTACGGCGAGGGTGCAGCAACCGTGCTCATCGGGCTTGGCGTGGCGATGCTCGTGCAGCCATTCTGGCTTGCGCTCTTTACCTGGTCATTCCCCGTCATCCTGCTGGGGGCGGCCGCCTTCCTCGTCACCAGCCACTTTCCAGATTGAGCCATGGCCAAGATCGTTCTATCCAGCCTTCACAAGCGCTTTGGCGAGTTCGTCGCGGTGCGGGAGACCAACCTCACGGTTGAAAGTGGCCGATTCGTCGTGCTGCTCGGTCCGTCCGGCTGCGGGAAAACGACGACATTGCGCATGATCGCCGGTCTCGAGCTTCCGAGCTCGGGGCGAATCCTCATCGACGGCGAGGACGTCACCGCGCGGCGCGCACGGGAACGCGATATTGCGTTCGTGTTCCAGATGTTTGCGCTGTATCCGCACATGAGTGTGCGCGATAACATCGCATTTCCGCTCAGAAACGAAGGACTGTCGCGCGCCGAGATCGCGACGCGCGTCGATGCGGCCGCGCAAATGCTACGCATTGAAGGTCTGCTTGATCGAAAGACGCGAGGCCTTGCGGGCGGCGACCGGCAGCGTGTCGCGCTGGGGCGGGCGATCGTGCGCGAGCCGAAAGCGTTTCTGATGGATGAACCGCTCGGTACGCTTGACGCCGACTTCAGGGAACTGATGTGCCTTGAGTTGCGCAAGCTCCACAACGCGCTCGGCGCGACCACCGTGTACGTCACACATGATCAGAGCGAGGCGATGGCGATGGCGGACGATATCGTCGTCATGGACCAAGGGGAGGTGTTGCAGGCTGCGGCGCCATACGAGCTCTACCACTTTCCTGCAACGGTGTTTGTCGGCAAGTTCATTGGCAGCCCGCCGATGAACTTCGTGCCGGTGGATGGATCCGTCGAAGCGGGCGACGAGGCGGTGCGGCTTCACGGCGCGCCGGTACCCGTGCCCCGCTGCGACGGATCCGCTCGCGAGGTCCTGCTCGGAATTCGCCCCGAGCATATCGTGCTCGACGAGCACGGTCCCGTGCGTGGGCGAGTGATCGCCGATGAATATCTCGGCTCGCACCAGATTCTGGTGATCGAGACATCGCTTGGCATTTTGCGCGTGCGCGTCGGCAAGGACGACGGGTTGGCCGCCGGATCGCTGGTCGGTCTGTCATTCCAGAGAGACCGTACGCTGCTCTACGAAGCAACGAGCGGGCGCTTGCTTCCCGGCTCAGCGCAGACGGTCATTGCGAACGGAGGTCTCCATGTCTGAAATCCAGCTCTGCAACGTGACGAAACGATTCGGCGAGATCACGGCGGTAGACGACCTGTCCTTCGACGTGAAAGACGCGGAGTTCGTTGTATTGCTAGGTCAGAGCGGCGCGGGAAAGACGACGACGCTGCGGCTCGTCGCCGGCCTCGAAGAGCCCGATGCAGGCGACGTGGTGATGGACGGTGAGCGCGCGACGCGAATGCATCCGTCCGATCGCGATGTCGCGTTCGTTTTCCAGCAGTATTCGCTTTATCCGCACATGACCGTGTTCGGCAACCTTGCGTTTCCGCTGCGTTCTCCGCGGCGGCGCGTGAGCGAGGCCGAGGTGAGGGCACGCGTGGAGACCGTCGCGCGGATGCTGCATCTGGAATCGAAGCTCGGCAACATGGCGACGCATCTATCGGGCGGAGAAATGCAGCGCGTCGCGATCGGGCGCGCACTTGTGCGTCAGCCGAAAGTGTTCCTGATGGACGAGCCATTGTCGTCGCTCGATGCGAAGCTGCGCGAAGATCTGCGAATCGAACTGAAGCGTCTGCATCGCATGCTGGGTGCGACGATCATCTATGTTACGCACGATCAAGTCGAGGCGACGACGCTTGCCGATCGCATTGGCATTCTCGAGCATGGCCGCCTCGTGCAGATGGGTGCGCCGCGCGAAGTCTATGGCAATCCCGCCTCGCTCAGTGCGGCGCAGCGTCTCGGTTCGCCGCCGATCAACCTAATGCCGGCGGCGTTGTTCGAGCGTACCGCGCCGGCAGGCGCTGCAACCGTTGCGATCAGGCCCGAAGACATCGTGCTGCATGACGCCGAATCGCGCGACGCACTCGCGTTGAGGGTGCTCGAGTACTCGCCGCTGCGCCATCTGCTGATCCTGGACCGTGACGGCGTCGAAATTGTCGCGACCACGCTCGCGGAGCGCCACTTCTATCCGGGGCAGTCGGTGCGCGTTTCCCTGCCGCCGCGCAGCCTTCTCTATTTCAGCGCCGACGGCAGGAGGATACCAGCATGAACGGCAAGACGGTCATGGCTTGCATCGATGCGGCGTACGCATCGCTGAAGGAGCATTCGGACGAAATCGCCTTGCTGGATCAGCAGATCGGCGATGGCGACCATATCTTCAATTTGCTGCGGGGGATGGAGGCGCTCGTCGCTGCGCGGGACGAGATCGAGGCGCAAGCGTTCGGATCGGCACTTGAGCTGGCGGCAAGCAAGATCCTGTCGACGGTCGGCGGGTCATCGGGGCCGCTCTTCTTCTCGTTGCTCAGCGGCATGGCGAAGGCGTCGCCGGTCAATTCGGCCGATGTCGCCGATGCCGCACGGATGTTTTCCGCGGGCGTTGCCGCAGTCGAGAAGCGTGGCAAGACGGGAGTTGGCAGCAAGACGATGATGGACGTCTTGATCCCGGTCGCTTTTCGTCTCGACGAGATGGCTGCGGTGGGCTCGCCACCGGACGCAGTACTGGATGCTTTGCCGACGGTAGCCGAACAGAACATGCTCGCGACACGCGACATGCTGGCTACAAAAGGGAGGGCGTCGTTTCTCGGCGAGCGTTCCCGTGGCCACATCGATCCTGGTGCTCGCTCCAGTCAATTGATGATCGCCGCGGTATGCACGCAACTCGCGCAGGAAAGAGGTTGAAAAGGAGCGGAGACCATGAAGAAATTCATCAACCATGTCGACGATTTCCTCGCCGAGAGCCTGGCGGGATTCGCGGCTGCCCATAGCGATCTTGTGATTTGGCCTGCTCTTCGTTATCGAATGCGATCACGACGAACCGCTTCGGCGGAGCGCCGCCGTCCAGTGCGATCGCCTTGTTCGTTCTGACGATGAACCGACCTCCCGCCGACTGTGTTGCTTTTGGTTCTGCAGCCGACAGCGCTTTGACGAAGGCATCGGCGTCTAAAACTTCACTGATGTCGATCACGGCGTAAACCGGTGTCTTGGATTGAGCGTTGAGCGTGCTGACAACGGCGCACAGCGCAACGATGCCGGCAAGCAACGCAGGCACTCCATGCTTTACATTCATGGCAATTCTCCCGTTGGCAATTAGCCACATGCCGTCCATCGGGGACAGCTCCACGCGCTTACCAATAACAAACAACGCTCGTCCCCGGAAAAAGCAAAAACCGTGCGGCTATCGCCAGTACATTGGGTACAGGAGGGCGCTCATGTGATGGCCAATGGCCGGAGAAGGGTCGATAAGCGTCCACGCTGAATCCGCCGATTCGCTCACGCGAATGCGCGCCGTCAAACAGCGTGCGAATGGATAAGCGGATAAACGACAAGGCCCAGGAGCGCGGCAGCCGTAACGATGACCGGTTCCTGAAGTTTCTTGAAGCGCCATAGCAGG
>CAYPWK010000180.1:0-10922 GCA_964414365.1 uncultured Burkholderia sp. | reverse complement strand
CGTCTCGAGGTCGATGCCCATCTGCGTGCTGTTTTGGGTACCGAATCGGCAGAACTCGCTGCCGACGCAGGTCTTGACCGTTCGGATCGACTTGCCGTAGGCGTGGCCCGATTGCATGCCGAGATCGCGCCAGACGCTGACGAGATCTTCCTTCTTCACGCCAAGCAGGTCGATGCGCTGGCCGCCCGTCACCTTGACCATCGGGATGCGGTACTTGTCGGCTACGTCGGCGATACGGCGCAACTCGTCGGGCGTCGTCACGCCGCCCTTCATCTGCGGCACCACAGAGAACGTGTTGTCCTTCTGGATGTTGGCATGCACGCGCTCGTTGACGAAGCGGCTTTGCGGATCGTCGACGGCTTCGTGCGGCCACGTCGAGATCATGTAGTAGTTGATGGCCGGGCGGCATGTCGCGCAACCGTTCGGCGAGCGCCATTCGAGGAAGTCGTAGACCTCCTTGTGCGTGAGCAGCTTGTTCTCGCGAATCGCCTTGCGCACCTCATCATGATTGCGATCGGTGCAGCCGCAGATGGCCTTCGTCTTCGGCGTTTCCTGGAAGCTCGTGCCGACCGTGCTCATCAGAATCTGCTCGACGAGGCCCGAGCATGAGCCGCACGAGCTCGCCGCTTTCGTATGCTTCTTGACGTCGTCGAGCGTGAAGAGACCTTTCTCCGTGATCGCCTTCACGATCGTGCCCTTGCACACGCCGTTGCAGCCGCAAACTTCGTCGCTGTCGGCCATCGCGGCCGCGCGGTTGTGCCCTTGCACGCCCGCATCGCCGATGCTGGATTCGCCGAACATGAGACGATCGCGCAACTCGCCGAGCTTCCGGCCTTCGCGCAGCAGCTTGAAATACCAGGCGCCGTCGGCCGTATCCCCATAGAGACATGCGCCGACAAGACGATCGTCCTGAATCACGAGCTTCTTGTAGACGCCGCTCGCCGGGTCCGACAGCACGATCTGCTCGGTGTCTTCTCCACCGATGAAATCGCCGGCCGAGAAGAGATCGATGCCGGTGACCTTCAGCTTCGTGGAGAGCACCGATCCCTTGTAGCTGCCGATACCCATCAGCGCCAGGTGGTTCGCGCAGACCTTCGCCTGCTCGAAGAGAGGCGCCACGAGACCGTATGCGATGCCGCGATGGCTGACGCATTCGCCGACCGCATAAATGCGAGGATCGTACGTCTGCAGCGTGTCGTTGACGACGATGCCGCGATTGCAGTGCAAGCCCGCCGCTTCGGCAAGCGTCGTGTTCGGTCGAATGCCGGCCGCCATGACGACGATGTCGGCTGGCACCTCTTCACCATCCGCGAAGCGGACCGCGGTCACTTCGCCAGCTTCGTTGCCGACGATTTCCGTCGTGGCCTTCGAGAGCAAGAACGAGAGCCCGCGTTCTTCGAGCGATCGCTGCAGCAGTTTCCCCGCGTTCGAATCAAGCTGGCGCTCGAGCAGAGTGGCCGCCAGGTGGACGACGGTCACGTCCATGCCGCGCAGCTTGAGCCCGTTGGCCGCTTCGAGGCCGAGCAGGCCACCGCCGATCACGACCGCGCGGCGCTTCACTTGCGCCGCGTCGATCATCGCTTGGGTGTCCTGAATATCGCGGTAGGTGATGACGCCTTTCAGCTTCGCGCCCGGCACTGGAAGAATGAACGGCTGCGAACCGGTTGCGATGAGCAGGCGGTCATAGGGTGCTTCGCTGCCGTCTTCAGCGACGACGCAGCGGCGCTTGCGATCGATGCGCGCGATGGCCTTGCCCAGATGAAGGCGTATGCCGTTCTGCGCGTACCAGTCGAGCGGGTTGAGCACGATGTCGTCGAACGTCTGCTCGCCGGCGAGCACGGGGGATAGCAGGATCCGATTGTAGTTGGGGTGCGGCTCGGCACCGAAGACGGTGATGTCGTAGTGATCCGGGGCGAGCGCGAGCAGCTCTTCGATTGTCCGGATGCCGGCCATGCCGTTGCCGATGACGACGAGTCGGGGCCTGTTCATCGATGGTCACTCCTGGAAGCGGGGCGTCGCAGCGTCGTTGCTCGACCGAAAATGCACGTTTCGCATGAGCCAAACGAAACGGCGTCCGCTCGTGTCCGAAGCACGAGGGGACGCCGTTGTCCTGTTAAAGCGATTGCGTCTGACGTTTCATCGCCGCATCGCATTTTGCTGCATGCATCCCGACGCCGTTGCCGGGCACGGGCCGCATAATGCAAAGCCTATGCCAATGGCCGCACACCCAATGCCGGCGGACTTTCCCGATATCAGTGCATGACAATGCGAACTGTTTGAGGGCAGCTGTTGCACAGCAGCAGTGCAACTCGCATAGGCGGTCGCACTCGTTTTGCGCCCAGCCGCTTATTCGGTGCGTGACGTCGCCCAAAGCGACCGATTCGGCGTCTATAATTCGGAGCCTCATCTCTTGCAGTGTGTCGCGAAGGATTATGCGCGGCGCATATCGTAAGAATCCCTGGCTTGACAACCCACATAGCGAAGGAGGTTTGATATGACCATCCGAATCGGTGACGAAGCACCTGATTTCACCGCCGAAACAACCGAGGGGACGATCAAGTTTCACGAGTGGATCGGCGATGGCTGGGCGATCCTCTTTTCACATCCGAAGGACTTCACGCCCGTATGCACGACCGAGCTCGGTTACATGGCGGGGTTGAAGCCGGAGTTCGAGAAGCGCAACACGAAGATCATCGGTCTCTCGGTCGACCCGGTCAGCGATCACGAGAAGTGGGTGGGCGACATCGCCGAGACGCAGGGGCACGCCGTCAACTATCCGATGATCGGCGACGAGGACCTGAAGGTCGCCAAGCTCTACGACATGATTCATCCGAACGCGAGCTCGGGCCCGCGGACGGCGGTCGACAACGCGACAATCCGCTCCGTCTTCATCATTGGGCCGGATAAGAAGGTGAAGGCGATGCTTGTCTATCCGATGAGCGCCGGCCGCAACTTCGACGAGGTGCTGCGCTTGCTCGACGCGCTGCAGCTGAACGCGAAGCATTCGGTCGCCACGCCGGTCAACTGGCGCCCCGGCGACGACGTCATCATTCCGACGTCGGTGTCCGACGAGGACGCAAAGAAGAAATATCCGCAAGGGTTCAAGACGCTGAAGCCCTACCTGCGGACTGTGGCCCAGCCTAAATAAGTCATTGAAATACGGATGTGCCGGCCTGTTTGGCCGGCATATTTTTTTGCCCGCTTGCAAATATCGATCGGTTCGGAGCTAAGTGATATTTGTGATTTGCGAATGGCGTTGGTCACCGAGAATTGGCTGGCGCCTGAAATTGCGCAAAAGGTCGCGCCGGCAAGTGGGCGTTGATTTCCTATCTGTGGAGAACGAGGGCGGCGCGACCCGCTCTATTGCGATGCGCGATGGCGGGCGCGGGGGAGTTCCACGGCATGCACCATATTGGTGCTCGGACGCCCGTGGCGCGGAAGATCGATGTACGGCCGCCCTTGCGGCGGGGTCAAGGGCTGGGACGACTCAATGATTGAGCCTCTTCATTACTTCGGACTCCAACGCGGCGTGCCACTCTTCTGACGCTTCGGTCGGATCCATTTCATCCTCAATGAAACCTTGCGCCCGTTCGGCCGCGAGCCGCGTCCCATCGAAGTCTGGGCCAAAGCTATCGTCGCCATCGTCATCGGGCGGTTCAAGCATATCGCGCAGCATCGCTGCGAGCTCGGGCGTATCCCAAGGCTTGCCCTGTTGCTTGCGCACCTTGATGTAATGCCTGACCTCGGCATCCTGCTCCGGCGTCAACGGAAGCCCGCGAAATGTCCGGGTCGGGTCGAGGTCGCTCATGATGGCTCTCCGGCGCGATGGGTCGCTATGAGTGTAGCGCCGTTGGGGGCTCGCACGCTACACCGAAGCGTGTCAATTGGCCGGAATGGTGACGATCGGTACTTTGGCGCTCGTATCCGCTTGGGCGAGCGCCATCAGATCCTGCACGACGGTGAAAGCATATTTGGAATCAAAATCGTCGCGCTCGATCCAGTAGCTCGTGCCGTTATAGACTACGGACACGTAGGCATCGGAGGGCGCACTTTTGCCGCTTCGAACGATGATAGTGGGACGGGTCTCACCGCCGATCAACGGCACCGTCGATTTCGTCGCGCCCTTGGCGACATCGGCATCGGGCACCGTGATCTGCGCGCCCAAATCGCTCAGGACGGCAAGCACCGAGCGCGTCAGTATCGCGATCTGGCCAGGCGGCGCCCATTGTCCGTAGACGACTTCGAAGCTGCCTGTGTCCGCGGGCAAGTTCAACAGCCGTCGCAACAAAGCGCGATCGGACGCGGCGTCCGGCGGATCCTCGGTGCCCTTTCTGATCGCAAGGAAAACGTGATTGGCGCCGTTGTTATTTCGCAGCTCGACGTTGAGATCGCCATCGAGCTGGAGCCGCCTCGCCGCACGCAGCAATCCGAAGAACTCGGGCGTCCCCGCGCTGCGGGGCCCACTGAGCGCCGTTCCGTTGCGCAGATCGTCGATCGATTGCGCGACGATCCGAAGCAGAAGATCGACGGGAATGCCGCCTTGCGCCAGCGGCAGAACGAGCGCTGGTGCGAGCGGGCGGATGAAAGCCGTCGCGAACGCGTCCCCCGTGGTCGGCACAAAAGTGAAGGTGGGGTGATTCGAATACGACACGGTACCGCTAGCGGCCGCGTAGCTCGCCTGAGTGCCTGAGCCGAGATTGAGCGTTGGGCCGCCGTGCGCATCGAACGAATACGAGGCGATGACCTGACTGACGTTCACGAACGAAGGCGCATCGGCGTAACGCAACTGTACGATCGATGCGAGGATCGCGCGCTTGTTCGCTTCTCCGAGCGCTCGTGCGTAGTCGACCTGGTCGGCTTTCAGATGTCCAGGGCCGATCAGTGAGCAAGCGCTCGAAAGCGTCGCCGCGCAAAGGACGAGCAGTGTTCGGCTGAGACTTTTCATCACACATATCGAGGGGCGCAAGGCGCGCCGCATGTTGCATGCCCGTCGTGGCGCTTGTTATGCCGTTGGCGCGTCCGGTGGGGCAGAAATGAACTGCATGGATTACGCGTAGGCTTTACAGGCCGCGCGCTGTGCCGAATTGGCAGTGGTCGCCGGGGGGCGGCTTTGAGGCTGACGGTCAGCAGTAAAGAGTCTGCCTATGCGGCTCAGCCTGTAACGCGCCCGTGTAAACGCCGGGTTGTCCACAGTTTCGGTGGACGTCTCTGTGGATATCTCAGGGGAGACAGCGCCTAAGTCATTGATGCGGCTCGACTTCGAGCTGCGGCATCATCTTTGCGCGCCTTGGTGTGCCAGGACACGGAGCAACGACGATGCGAATGGTAGACGTGCAAATCCCAAGCGAGAACATCGCGCTGGATGGGACGCTGACGATACCTGATGCGCCCCGTGGCATCGTTGTGTTCGCGCATGGCAGCGGCAGCAATCGACGGAGCCCGCGCAACCGCGATGTGGCGAGCGTTCTCGAAGAAGCCGGCATGGCGACTTTGTTGTTCGATCTGCTGACCGCCGACGAGTACCGGCAGGATGTGTTTTCGGCCGAGTACCGCTTCAATATCCCCTTGCTCGCGCGGAGACTCGGCGCGGCGCTCAAATGGGTCCGCACGCGTAGCGACGTTGAATCGCTGCGCCTTGGACTCTTCGGCGCGAGCACCGGTGCCTCTGCCGCGTTGGCGGCCGCCGCGCGCGACGATACCGTGCGCGCGATCGTCTCGCGCGGCGGGCGGCCGGATCTCGCCGGCGACGCACTCCGCCTCGTCAAGGCGCCTACGCTTCTGATCGTCGGCGAGATGGATAACGAGGTGCTGCGCTTGAATCAATTCGCCGCGCAGCAGCTCGCCTGCGAACATCGCATAGAAGTCGTGCCGGGTGCGACGCATCTATTCGAGGAGCAGGGCGCGCTGGAGCAAGTGGCGCGTCTCGCCGCGCATTGGTTCGCATCCAGGCTGGCTCCCGATGAGCCCACTGCATGAGCGGCGGTCACCAGAGGAATAGTCAGGCGGCGATGCACGTTTAGCCTTTGGGGCCGCGTTCGGCGACCCCGCAAGCCACGATTCTGTCGGGCAACATCATGAGAAACCTCCTTCGATGCGGGCCGGTGTTGGCGGCCGGCCTGCTTTGCGCCGCGTGTGCTGGCGCGCAGACCTACGACGGTTCGGCCGTCGACAATCCCTACATCGATACGTCCAAGTGCGAGATCGTCTCCGGACAGACTCAGATCGAAGGCACGATGCAGCCGTTCGTCGGCCGAGCTTGCCTGCAGTCGAATGGTGTATGGGTTTTCGTGAACGAATATGGTTCCTGGGTAGCGCCGGCTGACGGCTACACGTATTACGCATCGCCGTGGTATGGCGAGCCGCCTTATTTCCTCGGCTCCACAATCGTGTTTATCGATCGCTTCCATCGGTTCCACCACTTCGACCACTTCCACCACTTCCACCATTTCGATCACGGCTTCAATCATGGCTTCAATCATGGTTTCGACCGTCGCTTCCATGATTGGAACCACACGCCCACCGCCGGCCACCCGTTTGGAATGCATTCGTGGGGCGGAATGCATTCGTGGGGCGGAGGGCGTGGATGGGGCGGAGCGGGTATGCGGCGAAATTGATCAGGGGTCCTTAGCGATCTCGTCAGGCGAGCCGCGTTCGGCGCGTCCCTCCGGTGCGTTGGCGCGAAACTGGAGAAGGCCGCGCGTGCTTGCCGCCGCTGTTGCGGTCGCGATTGCTGCTATCTCGCACGCAGCATGGCCCGCGGCCTTCGATCCGACGACTCGCATCTCCGAGCGCTATCGTCTGGCTCCTGAGCACTCGAGCGTTGCACTTGCGGTCCAGATCATCGGGCACACCCATCTGAGAATGCGTTTTCGGCGCATCGACGCCGAGCTCGACCGGCCGAAGGGACATGCGGGCGATCCGCTCATTACCGTCACGATTGACGCGGCGAGCGTCGACGCAAACAAGCCTTTCGCCACGCCGATCGTCAAAAGCGGTGCGGTGCTCGATGTCGCGCACTACCCGAGTATCCGGTTTTCGAGCACGCGCTTCGTCAGGACGACTAACGATACGGGCCTTTTGACGGGAGACCTGACGATTCGCGGCACCACGCGGTCCGTCACTCTCGTCGTCAAGTTCGAGCACAGCGGGGCTCATTCGTGGCCCAACAATGCATTATCGTTCGCGGCCGACGGCCACTTCAGCCGCGCCGCGTTCGGCCTCTCGGCCTGGTCGTCCACGGTGGGCGACGACATTCACATGACGATCCACGCGGAATTCATTCCCGTTCCCTGATCGCGTGGGTAAGCAAATCGTAAAGTTCATTCTCTGACCGTAATGACAATGCGAACGATTCGCATTGTCATTTGCTTTGGCGGTGCGTACAATGCGCTCCGACATTACATCAACGTCGAATTGCGCAGGACGTCCAACGATTGCCCTTGGACGATCTGCGACTTTCATTCAATCAACAAAAAAGGAAGCTCGATGACACTTGCGTCACACGCTCGACGCGCGCGACAGGTGGCTTCGCATCGCCGTTTCGCCTGGTCCATCGTTTTGCTATGGAGCGCGTTTTTCTCGACGGCCTCGTTTGCCGCCGCGACTCCCGATGCATTACCGCAATCCTCGGAAGAGGACCTCAAGATTCAAGCCAAGCCGATCAACCCGTTGACGGGTTTGTGGACGCGTCAAAATCTGCTTGGCGACATGGGCGGCCTTCGTCCTTGGCTCGGCAAATACGGTGTGACGCTCGGCATCGCCGAGGCGAGCGAATACCTCGCGAATCTGCGCGGCGGTCTTGCGCGCGGCGGCACGTACGACGGCTTGACGACGATGACATTCAACGTCGACATGCAGAAAGCGTTTGGCTTGCCGGGTGGCACCTTCAACGCGAGCGCGCTGCAGATCCATGGGCGCAACCTGAGCCAGGAAAACCTCGGTACCTATAACACCGCGAGCGGCATCGAGGCTCAGGACACCACACGTCTCTGGGAGCTCTGGTATCAGCAGGCGTTTTTCGGGAAGCGCGTCGATGTCAAGGTCGGGCAGCAGAGTCTCGACCAGGAGTTCATGGTCAGCCAGTATGCGGCAACGTTCATCAATACGATGTTCGGCTGGCCGGGAGTGCCGTCGTACGACATGCCGAACGGCGGTCCGGCTTATCCGCTGTCGGCGCTCGGCGTTCGCGTGCGCGGGCAGATCACGCCTTCTCTCACAGTGCTTGCCGGCGCATTCGACGGGGACCCGCTCGGTAACGATCAGAGCAACCTCAGCGGCACCAATTTCAATTTGCACAACGGTGCGCTCTTCATCGGCGAGCTGCAGTACGCGATCAATCAGCCTGCCGAGGGCGAGATGGACTTCGGCAAACCGCGTGGTCTACCCGGAACATACAAGATTGGCCTCTGGTACAACAACGAGCGATTCGACGATCAGCGGTTCGACAACACGGGGCTTTCACTTGCCAACCCCGCGTCGACGGGTATTGCCCGGCGGCATCACGGCGATTACAGCTTTTACGCCGTGGCCGATCAAATGATCTGGCGCCCGGACCCGGACAACGCGAGGAGTATCGGTATCTTCGCGCGTGTAATGGGGGCGCCGGGCGATCGTAACCTGGTCAGTTTCAGCGCGAATGCCGGCATCGTGATGAAAGCACCGTTCAAGGGGCGCGACAACGATAGCGTCGGGATCGGTCTTGCGTTCATTCAGATCGGCAGGCACGCAAGCGCACTCGACGCGGATAGCGGCAACGTCGTGCGCGGCAGCGAGACGGCCGTCGAAGCGACCTATCAATACCAGGTCACCCCTTGGTGGCAGGTGCAAGCGGACATGCAATACACGTTCAACGCAGGCGCCGGTCAGAACCCCAACGATCCGACAAAGGCGCTGCGCAATACCTTCGTCGTCGGCGTCCGTACCAACGTTACCTTCTAAGCTCATTTCTCACTATGGTCCACCTATTTAGGGATCCTAACCACAGCGGCGCACGGGGTGTTGGCCTGGCCGTGTCGGTGATGCTGCAAACGTTCATGAGGCCGTTCGCGAAACAGGGCACGCCGAGGCCTGCCGCGGGTGCGACCATCGCCGCCGCGGCAATCGTGCTCGGCGGACCAATCGCAGCAAGCAACGCATTCGCCGATCCCGTCGGCTTTCTCGAGACCCTCCATCGGCACACGACGCTGGTTAATACGGTGCCCGACAACGGCGACCAGAACCCTTACGCGATCGCAGTCGCGCCGGTGTCGGCGGGGAGCGTGAAGCAGGGCGACGTGCTCGTCGACAACTTCAACAACTCGGCGAATCTGCAGGGAACCGGCAGCACGATCGTCGACTACCACCCGGATACGAAGCAGATGACGCTGTTCGCGTCGATTCCCCGCGAGCTGAAGGAGTGTCCCGGCGGAATCGGCCTTTCGACAGCGATGACGATGTTGAAATCGGGTTGGGTCATCGTCGGGAGCACGCCCAGCAATGACGGCACGACCGATACGAAGGGCGCGGGCTGCCTCGTGGTGCTCGACAGCCAGGGCAAAATCGTATCGACGTTTTCGAGCCCGAACATCAATGACCCGTGGGGCAATATGGCCGTGGTCGACAACGGCAATACCGCTACGCTCTTCGTCAGCAATGCGGGCTTCGGCGTCGGCTCGGCCAAGGGCACGCCGCCGGTGTTCAAGCAGGCCACCGTCCTGCGGCTCGATCTCGAGATTCCGGAAGGCAAGCCGCCTGTCATCAAGCGCGAGACCGTGGTCGGCAGCGGGTTCGGCGCGCAGGCCGACAAGGGCGTGTTCCTCGTCGGGCCGACCGGCCTCGCGCTATCGGCCGACAAGAAGCAGCTCTACGTGTCCGATGCGATCGGCAACCGGATCACCGAGATCGACGATCCTTTGACGCGCGACACGAGCGCGGGCGTTGGCCGCCAGCTTACCGCTGACGGCTTGCTGCATAGGCCGCTTGCGATGGCGACCGCATCCAACGGCCACCTGCTCGTGACGAATGCGCTCAACGGGCAAGTCGTCGAGATCGATCCTCAGAGCGGCAAGCAAATCTACGCTCGGTGGATCGACACCGATCGTGCGCAATCGCCGCCCGGCAGCGGCGATCTGTTCGGGATCGCGATGACGCCCGAGGGCGACGGCTTCTATTACGTCGAAGACGACGTCAACACGCTCGTGCTGGCCAAGTGAGATGAAAAAATATCGCAATGAGCCATCGTGCCCCGCAAGGCGAGGCTTTCTGAGGGCGAGCGGCGCAGCCGCTGTCGCGGCCACCGGGCTGGGCACCGCAACTGCCGCGCAGGCGGTGCCCGCTCGCGCAAACGACGATCCGCACGGGGTTGTCGAGCCGTTTTTCGGCCCGTACCAAGGCGGGATCGTGACGCCCCAACAGAGTCACACGTACGTTGCGGCATTTGATCTCACGACGGACAAGCGCGATGATGTAATCGGCCTTTTGCGGGCGTGGACTGAGGCGGCGTCTCGTCTTACGCGCGGCGAGCCCGTCGCGTCCGTCGACGGCCCCGACGACAGGCCGGCTGGCGATTCGGGCGATGCACTCGGTCTCGGCGCGGCGCAGCTTACGTTGACGTTCGGCTTCGGTCCCGGTTTGTTCGCCTCGGAAGGAAACGACCGCTACGGATTCGCGAACCGCCGTCCGGCCGCGCTCGTCGACCTGCCGCGTTTCAACGGCGATCAGCTCATACCGGAAAAGACGGGCGGCGATCTGCTTGTGCAAGCGTGCGCGAACGATGCGCAAGTCGCTTTCCACGCAGTGCGCCAACTCGCGCGGATCGGCACCGGCGCGGCCCATATCCGCTGGGGGCAGGCCGGCTTTCTCTCGGGCCCGCGTGGGGAGACGCCGCGCAACCTCATGGGTTTCAAGGACGGCACGAACAATCCCGCCGTCAAGGATCCGCGGCT
>CAYPWK010000179.1:0-10945 GCA_964414365.1 uncultured Burkholderia sp. | reverse complement strand
ATTGCGGGCCGCTCATCAACGCCAAGCAACGGCAGCGCGTCGCGCAGTTCATCGAGGAAGCGAAGCGCGACGGTATCCGTGTCGCCGCGCAAGGCACGGTGACCGCGGATGCGCCGGCAGGCGGGTTCTATGAGCCCCCCACGCTGCTCGCCGACGTCCCTCGCACGCATCGGATCGCGCGCGAAGAGATCTTCGGGCCCGTCCTAGCAGCACTGCCGTTCGAAGACGAGAACGATGCGATCGCCATCGCGAACGGCACGGCTTACGGGCTCGTGGCGGGTGTCTGGACACGCGACGGTGCACGGCAGCTACGGCTCGCGCGGCGACTGCGCGCGGGTCAGGTCTTCATCAACAACTATGGCGCCGGCGGCGGTGTCGAACTGCCGTTCGGTGGCACGGGACAATCGGGCTACGGCCGCGAGAAGGGCTTCGAGGCGCTGTACGGCTTCACGGTCCTCAAGACGATCGCGATTCGCCACGGATGATGCTGCGCCGGCAGGCACGTCGGCGCAGACATCGACGAACCGTATACCGAGGATCCTCGGCAGCACGCGTAGCGTAGAAGAGCGAACAACGAAAGCAGACGCAAGAGAAGACAACAAGGAGACACTTACATGAGACTGCAAGGCAAGACAGCCGTCGTCACGGGCGGCGGCTCGGGCTTCGGCGAGGGCATCGCGAAGACGTTCGCGCGTGAAGGCGCGAACGTCGTCGTCAACGATCTGAACGGCGCAGCGGCCGAGCGCGTGGCTAGCGAAATCGCGCTCGCCGGCGCCCGGGCGATCGCCGTTGCCGGCGACGTCACGAAACGCGCCGATTGGGACACGCTTCGCAATGCGGCGCTCGAAGACTTCGGCAGCGTGCAGATCGTCGTCAACAACGCGGGCACCACGCATCGGAACAAGGCTGTCCTCGAAGTGACGGAAGCCGAGTTCGATCGCGTCTACGCCGTCAACGTCAAGAGCATCTACTGGAGCGTGCAGGCGTTCGTCCCTTACTTCCGTCAGGAAGGCGGCGGCGTCTTCGTCAACATTGCATCGACGGCGGGCGTGCGGCCTCGCCCCGGGCTCGTCTGGTACAACGGCAGCAAAGGCGCCGTCATCATCGCGAGCAAGGCGCTCGCCGCGGAGCTCGGCCCCAACCGGATTCGCGTCAACTGCGTCAATCCCGTAATGGGAGAAACCGCGCTGCTCTCCGAGTTCATGGGCATGGAAGACACGCCCGAAAATCGCCAGCGCTTTCTCGCCGGCATTCCGCTCGGCCGATTCTCGACACCGCAGGACGTCGCCAACGCCACGCTCTTTCTCGCTTCGGACGAGGCCGAGTTCGTGACGGGCGCCTGCCTGGAGGTCGATGGCGGCCGCTGCGTCTAAAAGGAACCGCCCCGGCGCGTGCGGCCGCTGCTCCACAGGCAGCGCCCAGCACAGTATGCTCGGGACGGCTCCGACGTGCGCGTCATCCGTCGCGCGCGAAACTCACAATGAAAACAAAGAGGAGACGACCACATGGCAAGAACGCCTGCCAGTCAGATTCCGATGCCGGACACCGGCACCCCTTCACCGGCCTTCGAGGAGGACACTTACCGCAAGGTCTCGTGGCGGCTGCTGCCGCTTTTGTTGCTCTGCTATCTCGTTGCGTATCTCGATCGCGTCAACGTCGGCTTCGCCAAGCTGCAGATGGCAACCGACCTCCATCTTTCCGATGCCGTCTATGGGCTAGGCGCCGGGATTTTCTTCTTCGGCTACTTTCTTTTCGAGGTGCCGAGCAACCTGATACTGCATCGCGTCGGCGCGCGGCTTTGGATCGCGCGGATCATGATCACATGGGGAATCATCTCGGCGTTGACGATGTTCATCACGACGCCCACGATGTTCTATGTGATGCGCTTCTTGCTGGGTGTCGCTGAAGCCGGCTTCTTTCCGGGCGTCATCCTTTATCTCACCTACTGGTATCCGGCGCACCGGCGCGGCCGGATGACGACCTGGTTCATGACCGCCATCGCGCTCTCGGGCGTCGTCGGCGGCCCAATCTCAGGCTTCATCCTGAAGACATTCGACGGCGCGAACGGATGGCACGGCTGGCAGTGGCTCCTTCTTCTGGAAGGCCTGCCTTCGGTGATCGTAGGCATTATCGTGCTCTTCGCGCTCGAAGACCGCATTGCAAACGCCCGCTGGCTCACCGCCGACGAGAGACAACTGCTCAAGCGCAACATCGACGCCGAGGATGCGACAAAGGAAGACCTGCCGCTCGGCGCAGTGCTCTTGAGCCCGCGCGTCTGGCTCATGAGCCTCATCTACTTCTCGTTCGTGATCGGCCTGTACGGCGTGAGCTTTTGGCTGCCGACGATCATCAAGGCCACCGGCGTCACCGATGCGTTCATCATCGGCCTGCTTTCGGCCGTCCCCTTCGCGGTAGCTGTCGTGACGATGCTCATCGTTGCGCGAAGCGCCGATAAGCGGCGCGAGCGGCGCTGGCACGTCGCACTGCCCGGCATCGCCGCGGCGATCGGGCTCGTGCTGTCGGTCACGTGGGCGCATGAGACGGCGCTCGCAATGGCCGCGCTCACGCTGGCGACAGCCGGCATCATCACCTGCCTCCCACTGTTCTGGAGTCTGCCGACGGCGTTTCTGGCGGGCGCCGGCGCGGCGGCCGGCATTGCGATGGTCAACTCCATCGGCAATCTGGCGGGCTTTCTCGGCCCCTATGCGATAGGGTGGCTCAAGCAGGCAACGGGGGTTAACGACTCGGGCATGTACCTGCTCGCCGCCTTCATGGTACTCGGGGCTTTGCTCGCGCTTTCAGTGCCGGCCCGACTCGTGAATAAATAGCCAACGGCGGGCGGCGGTGCGCGTTCGGCGATGGCGTTCAAACGACGTTCATCGCCAGCGCGCTCGCGCGGTAATGCTCGTTCGCGCGATCCATGTCGCCGAGTTGCTCAAACAGCCGCGCGAGCGCGCGATGCGTGCGGATCGTCAATGCCTCGTTATCGTTCGAGAGCCGCAGCGCCCCTTCAAGGAACGACTGAGCCTTGCCCCAAAGCTGCTGCTTCAGGCAAAGACGACCGAGTGTGAACAGCAGGTCAGCATCCTCGGGCCGATTCTTCTGCCACGCCTCGGCCTTCTGGATCAGCGGCAGGGCATCGCCGGCCACCGCGTCCGGATAGCGGCGCAAGAGCCGGGCGTCCCAATGGTGCTGCAGCGCATCCTCGATGATTTTGCGCGCCTCGTTGTGCCGGTTCAGCGCGATCAGCAATTCAGCCGCGATATCGGCAAGCCGCGGCGATTGGCGCTCCGCCGCAGCCAGCGATTCCCAAAGCGAAAGCAGCGCGTCGGCATCGTGGCGCCGGTCGCGCAGCAGATTTTCAGCAGCCTGCTGGCGCAGCCGCACCGCGACGGCCGGATGAATCGCCTCGCGCTTTTCGAGCGTTTTGACGAGCTTCAGCACCTCGCTCCAGTTCTTCATCTGCTGGTGCGCGCGCAGAGCAATCTGCTGTGCGTGGATGCGCCGCGACCCCTGCGATTGCATCTCGGTCAGCGCGGCGAGCGCGCCGTCGGCATCGCGGCCGTCGGCGCGCATGTCGGCGGTCGCCATGAGACGCGCGTCCTGCCAGTCCGGGGCGTCGATAGCCGCAAGCCACTCGTCTCGCCGCGCGAACTCGCGCATCCGATGCGCGGCGCCGGCCGCGACAAGACTCGCCGCACCCTTGTTCGCCTCGTTCGAAAGCGCCTCGCGCGCGGCCTTTTCGGCGCGCGAGAACCGACCCGCATAAAGATTGCCGATGGCCTCGCGCAGCGATGCGTGCGCCTTCGCCTCGCGCGAGCGCACCCGATAGGCGGCGACGCGCTGAGGCATCATCCAGATGTTGCGGACAATCCGCGTGATCGCGTAGATCACGACGAAAACCGCGACGATCGCCACGACGAAGAAATTCAGCGAAACGTCGATCCGATAGGGCGGATAGACGATCAACACCTGACCCGCGTCGAAGCGCCCCACTGTCGCGAGCAGCGCCGCAAGCACGAACAGCAACGCGAGCCACAAGAGTCCCCTCACTGCCATGGTCACCCCCGGCTTTTCGCGTTGTGCACGGCCTGCAGGCTCGCGTTGATGTCGGACGCCTGCACCGACGCTGAACCATCACCCACATCCTTCACGAGCGCGCGCACCGTCTGAGTGCTCTTCGCCGAGCCGTCGAAGTAACGCGCAAGCGCCGCGTCCGCCGCTTGAAGATCGGACTTGAGCGTCGTCTGATCGCGCGAGAGCAATGCAATGCGCGCCGACAAGAGCCGCAGCTTCACGTTGTCGCGGACGAACCGGCCCTGATCGGGCGAGGCCAGCATCGCATCGGCATTGTCGATCCGCCGCACTTCAACCACGCTGCGCAACTCGGTGCCGACGGCCGCCGAAACCTTGCGCCACCATGCTTTCCATCGCGGCTCACCGGGCGCGGCTGCACTGGCACCCGCGGAGGCGGCCGCCGCGGCGGGCGCCGCGTGCGTCACTGGCGCTTCGCCGACGAGCGGCAGTGAATCGACGCGGTTGATCGCGTCATCAAGCTTGATCGCAAGGCCGGCGAGGTCGACGGAGGGCACACTCTTCAACTTGTCGATGTCCTGCCCGATCGCGCGGCGCACGACGAGCGCCTGCGGGCTCGCAAGCGCCGCGAGCCTGGAATCGGCGCTTTGCAGCGCCGCCAGCGCAAGCTGCGTGTTGCCCGTCAGTTGCAGTTGCTCGCTTGCCGCGGACAGCATCTGCTCGACTTCGGCGAACGTCCAGTCGTCGCGGTTGCGCGCGAGGTCGTCGTATTGCTTCTGCAACGCCTGCAGCGAGGCTTGAGCATCGGCGAGCTTGCCTTCGAGCTGGGAGAACTGCGCGTTCATCTGATGGACGGTCGAAAGCGCCTCATCCGTCTTCAGCCGCAGTTCGGCCGCTTGGGCATCGAGCGCCTGCTGGCGTGCGGCCATGCGCCCATCGAGCCGGTCCATCTTGCGGTTCAGCGAATAGGCGCCAATGCCCGTGGCGACGGCAACGAGCACCACAACGAGCCACAGCAGCACCGAGCCGCCGCCGCGGCGCCTCGGTTCGTCGTAGGGGAAAGGCGCGTTCGGCGGCAGCGGCGGCAAAGCCGAAGGCGGCGGAGGGACGGTATTCGGTGAATCGTGTTTCGAATCAGTCATGCGCGAATGAGCCGAATGTAAGGCGTGAGCCGGTTGGTCGAGGGATGCGCCAGACGATGCCGACAAACTGCGCAATGCCGCGGCGATACGCTCGTCGCCGGGGCCGGATGGCGTAATCCTATCAAAACCGAATTCCCGCGCCGTCTCGGCGATGCGCGGGTGCGGGACGACGATAGGCGCGCTTGTCAGGGCCGCCCGGTCGGCTTCGCTCAGGTGCGTCCGTGCGAGCTCGACAAGATTGCGCACGCCTTCGGAGCTCGTCAGCACCCACGCGTGCGGCGCGCCGCCGAGCAGCGTGCGTATGCGCGCCCACGCTTCGTCTGCCGGTTGCGGCACCGCGCGCTGGTATGCCGCGACATACTCGACCTGCGCACCGGTCTCGCGCAAGCGGTCCGCGAGCCATTCGCGGCCGCCATCGCCGCGCACGATCAGCACGCGTCGACCCGCGAAGCCTTTTTCGCCGAATCTGGCTTCGAGCCCCGCCCAAAGCGCTTCGGAATCGAAGCGTGTCTCGTCGCGGCTGTGCGCGGAAGCTCCGCCGTCTGCCCCCTTGGGACACACGACTTGATAGACCGGTGTCGCGATGCCATGCCGCGCGAGCGCGGCGACGCTGCCTGGGCCGATCGCCCCGACAGGAACGCTGGCCGGCCAGGAGCGGTCCATCCGCGAGAGTGCGTGATCGATCGCATTCGGTGAAACGAAGATGACGAGCGCGTAGGCTTCGAGCGATGCGAGCGCGGCGCGAAGCGGCGCATCGTCTTCGACGGGGCGGATGTCGATGAGCGGGAATTCGAAGACGGCGATGCCATCGTCGGCAAGCCGCGCCGCGAGTCCGACCGACTGACCGGCAGGACGCGTGAGAACGGCTGTGAACATGGCGCCGGTCAAACGGCCGACTCGCCCGGCCGATTCGCCGCGAGCACGGCAACGATCTCGCTTGCCCCTTGCGCCTCTAGCGCGCCGGCCACCTTACGGCCGAGCGCTTGCGCTTCGCCGGCGTCCGCAACCCTCGCCTCGGCCTCGGCCGCCGCAATGCGCGAGCCGTCTGGCATGGAGACACGGCCCGCGAGATGCAGCACCCCCTCGTGCCAGCGCGCAAAGGCGGCAAGCGGAACATCGCAACTGCCCCCGAGCGCACGAGAGACGGTGCGCTCAGCGGTGACCGCCAGTGCCGTCGCATTGTCATTGAGCGGCGCGAGCCAAGTCGCGAGCTCGGGCCTGTCGGCGCGAATCTCGATGCCGAGCGCCCCCTGCCCGGCCGCCGGCAAACTCTCGGCTGCGTCGAGGAAGGCGCGGATGCGCCCGCCGAGTCCGAGCCGCTTCAGACCCGCTGCGGCGAGAATGATGGCGGCGTAGTCGCCGCGATCGAGCTTCGCGAGCCGCGTATCGAGATTGCCGCGTAAGGGCTCGACGACGAGCTGCGGGTAGCGCGCGCGCAACATTGCCTCGCGACGCAGGCTCGACGTGCCGACGACGCTGCCGGGCGGCAGCACATCGAGCGACGCGTAGGTGCTCGAGACGAACGCATCGCGCGGGTCCTCGCGCTCCATGACAGCGGCGAGCGAAAAGCCGTCGGGCAGCTCCATCGGCACGTCTTTGAGCGAATGGACCGCGAGATCGGCGCGACCGTCGGCAAGCGCATTCTCGAGCTCCTTCACGAAGAGCCCCTTGCCGCCGACCTTCGAGAGGGTGCGATCGAGAATGCGGTCACCACGTGTCGTCATCCCTAGAATTCGCACGTCGCAAGATGGATATAATTTGTGCAGCGTGTCGCGCACGTGCTCGGCCTGCCACATCGCGAGACGGCTCTCGCGCGAGGCGATGACGAGCGTGGTGGGCGGTGCGCAAAGATGCGTCTCGGAGTTCATCGACAATTGCTACGAATGACGGGATCGGACATCGAAGAATGGTAGCACGCACGCCTTGCCCCATTTTTCGCGACGGCCGCGACGCCGCCGCGCTTCACTGAGGAAACCCACTGTGACGTCCCCTGAATCGGCGCGCGCCGCCGCCCGCCGCAGCAACGATGCATTGCCCGTCTCGACGGCCCCGTCCGCCTCCTCCGTCGGCGCGGTGGTGCAGCCGAAGCCGTCGAGCCGCGGGCGTGAAGACAAGGATCAGCCGCTCTTTCAGGACATCCGCTACCTCGGCCGCCTGCTCGGGGATGTGGTGCGCGAGCAGGAGGGCGACGCCGTCTTTGAAGTCGTCGAGACGATCCGCCAGAACGCCGTGAAGTTTCGCCGGGAAGACGACAGCAGCGCCTCCGTTGCGCTCGAGAAGCAGCTGCGCGCGCTCACGCCCGAGCAGACCGTGAGCGTCGTGCGCGCGTTCAGCTACTTTTCGCATCTCGCCAATATCGCCGAAGACCGCCACCATAACCGCCGCCGCCGGATTCACGCGCTGGCCGGCTCGGCGCCGCAAGCGGGCACGATTGCCTATGCGCTAGAGCGATTCGCGCTCGCGGGCACGATCGACGGCCAAACGCTAAAGCGCTTTTTCAACGACGCATTGATCGTACCTGTGCTGACGGCGCACCCGACGGAAGTGCAGCGCAAGAGCATTCTCGACGCGCAGCACGAGATTGCGCGGCTGCTCGCCGAGCGCGATCAGCCGCTGACGGCGCGCGAGCGCGCACGCAACGAGGCGCTTTTGCGCGCGCGCGTGTCGACGCTCTGGCAAACGCGGATGCTGCGGGACTCGCGCCTCACCGTCGCCGACGAAATCGAGAACGCGCTCTCTTACTACCGCGCGACATTTCTGCGCGAGATTCCCGCTCTTTATGCCGATATCGAAGAAGCCCTTGCCGAGCGGCATCAGCTCGACGAGCGCCTGCCGCCGTTCTTTCAGATGGGCAGCTGGATCGGCGGCGACCGCGACGGCAACCCGAACGTGACGGCCGACACGCTCGAGCATGCGGTAAGGCGCCAGTCCGCCGTCATCTTCGAGCACTATCTCGAGGAAGTCCATGCGCTCGGTGCCGAGCTTTCCGTATCCAACCTCCTCTCGGGCTGCAGTGACGAATTGAAGGCGCTCGCGCAGGCGTCGCCCGATCAATCGCCGCATCGCGTCGATGAGCCGTATCGCCGCGCGCTGATCGGCATCTACACGCGGCTTGCGGCAAGCGTGCGCGTGCGGCTCGGCGAAGGGACGGTGCCATTGCGCGGCGTGAGCCCCGGCGTCCCGCCCGTGCGCGCGACGCCGTATGCGGACGCGTCGGAATTCGTGCGCGATCTGAATGTGTTGATCGACTCATTGAACGCGCATCACGGCGAGTCGCTCATCGGCGCGCGGCTCGCGCCGCTCGCGCGGTCGGCAGAAGTCTTCGGTTTCCATCTCGCGAGCATCGACCTGCGTCAAAGCTCGGACATCCACGAAGCCGTTATCGCCGAGCTATTCAAGCGGGCCGATGTCCACGCCGACTATGCGTCGCTGCCGGAGGCCGAAAAGCTGAGTCTGCTGCTGAGAGAGCTCGGGCAGCCGCGTCTCTTGCGCTCGCCCTATCTCGAGTATTCGCCGCTCGTGCGAAGCGAGCTCGGCGTGCTCGAGATGGCCCGCGTCGTGCGCGAGCGGTTTGGTCCGCTCGCCGTGCGCAACTACATCATTTCGCACACCGAGACTGTCAGCGATTTGGTCGAGGTACTGCTGCTGCAAAAGGAAACCGGCCTGCTCGAAGGCACGCTCACCGCCACGCATGGGGGTGCGCGCAGCGGGCTCATGGTGATCCCGCTCTTCGAAACGATCCCCGACTTGCGCAACGCGCCCGTCATCATGCGCGAGTACTTCGAACTGACCGGCGTCAAGGCGCTCATCGCGCATCAGGGCGGCGAACAGGAAGTCATGCTCGGCTATTCCGACAGCAACAAGGACGGCGGCTTTCTCACATCGAACTGGGAGCTCTACCGGGCCGAGCTCGCGCTCGTCACGCTCTTCAATGAGCGCGGCATCAAGCTGCGGCTCTTTCACGGCCGCGGCGGCACCGTCGGGCGCGGCGGCGGCCCGACCTATCAGGCGATCCTCTCGCAGCCGCCGGGCACGGTCGAGGGGCATATTCGGCTGACCGAGCAAGGCGAAGTGATCGGCAGCAAGTTCAGCAATCCCGAGATCGGCCGGCGCAACCTCGAAACGGTGGTCGCGGCGACGCTCGAGGCGTCACTGCTGCCGCACGGCAACGCGCCCGCGAACCTGCCCGTGTTCGAAGCGACGATGCAGGCGCTCTCCGACGCGGCGATGAGTGCTTATCGGGCGCTTGTCTACGAGACGCCGGGCTTCACGGAGTACTTCTTCTCGTCGACGCCGATCGCCGAGATCGCCGAGCTCAATATCGGCAGCCGCCCCGCGTCGCGCAAGCTGCAGGACCCGAAGAATCGCCGCATCGAAGATTTGCGTGCAATCCCATGGGGCTTCTCATGGGGTCAATGCCGGCTGCTGTTGACGGGGTGGTACGGGTTCGGCAGCGCGGTGGCTACGTTCCTTCAAGGCGCCTCGAGCGAAACGGAGCGCACGCGGCGTCTCTCGACGCTCAAGAAAATGCATAAGAACTGGCCGTTCTTTTCGACGCTGATCTCGAACATGGACA
This sequence comes from uncultured Burkholderia sp., assembly GCA_964414365.1. Classification (GTDB taxonomy): domain Bacteria; phylum Pseudomonadota; class Gammaproteobacteria; order Burkholderiales; family Burkholderiaceae; genus Trinickia. The sequence goes on along the minus strand of CAYPWK010000179.1, from coordinate 1,192 downwards.
TGGTGCTCGCCAAGACCGATCTGGCCGTGGCCTCGCGCTACGCACAGCTCGTCGAGGACAAGAAGCTGCGCAAGCTCGTGTTCGAACGCATTGTCGCCGAATGGGAGCGTACGACGCAGGCGCTTGAGCAGATCACTGGCAAGGAGGAGCGGCTCGCCGACAACCCCCTGCTCGCGCGCTCGATCAAGAACCGCTTCCCCTACCTCGACCCGCTCAATCACTTGCAGGTCGAGTTGCTCAAGCGGCACCGCGCCGGCGATACCAACGCACGTTTGCGCCGCGGCATACATCTCACCATCAACGGGATCGCGGCAGGGTTGCGCAATACGGGGTGATGGCAGCGGCCGGCAGGCCGCGCATGAAGATCAGCTCGCCTCGATCATCATCACATCGATCATGAACGAGCCGTCGGGCTGAACCTTGAAATAGTCGCGCACTTCATCGGGTGCGTTGGCCCACAGCGATCGGATCGCCGCGGCGCGCACTTCGGGAGTCCGCATGCGCGCCACCCACTGATCGAATTCCATGGGCAAGCGCCAGCGCTCGCGAATTCGCGCCGTGAAGCCCGCACCCAAAAAAAACGCAGCCCACTCGTCGGCGCGGTAATTGCGCACGTGCGAACCGTCACGCAGCACTTCGGCCGCCTGCAAATGCGTATCGAAGAGCGGATGATCCGCGCTGACCACGTCGATGAAGATCACACGCCCAGCCGGCTTCAGCACTCGCCGCACTTCCTTGAGTGCGCGTGGAACGTCGCGCCAGTGGTGTGCCGAAAAGCGGCTCATCACCCAGTCGAATGTCGCATCGGCAAACGGCAACGCCTCGGCCGGACCCTCCTCGGTGGTGACGTTGGTGAGACCGCGCTCGCGCGCAGCGAGAACGACGGTCGCGAGCATTTGCGGCGCGATGTCGTAGGCCGTCACCGACTGAGCATGCGGAGCGACCGCAAAGCTCACGTGCCCCGCACCACAGCCCAGATCGAGCACGTTTGCGCCCGGCGTGGATGCGATTTCGGCGGCCAGCGTCGCCAAGTCCGGACCACTGGAATGAGTGGGACTCGTCAAGTAAGCAGCGGCCGTCGAGCCAAACGCGTCGGCGACCTGATCGTGTTGTTTCATCATATGCTCCGAGAAACCGCGGACTTTAGTCCGAGGAGGAAAGGAGCGCCGCCGCAAGGCGGCATTCCCGAGTT
>CAYPWK010000178.1:0-11042 GCA_964414365.1 uncultured Burkholderia sp. | reverse complement strand
CCGAGCGACGGCTGACGACAACGGTCAGGACGAGGCACAACGTAAGGGCAGTCAGCATCGTGCTGATGGCGGCGATCGTCGGATCGATCTCATCGCGAAGCGTGACGAACATGCGCCGCGTCAACGTCTGGTTATCGCCGCCAGAGATGAAGAGCGCGACGACAGTTTCGTCGAGTGCCTGAATGAAGACGAACACGGCCGCCGAGATGACGCTCGCCCGGATCTGCGGCAGCGTCACCGCGAGGAAGCTGCGCAGACGGTTCATGCCAAGACTGCGGGCGACCATCTCTTGCGTATGGTCGAATGTTCGCAGGTCCGCCCCCACCGAAATCAGCACGTAGGGTAACCCGAGCATCGTATCGGCGAGGATCAGGCCCGGCAGCGTATTGATCATGCCGGCCTTCGTGAAGACGAAGAACACGCCGACGGCAACGATGATGATCGGCACCATGAGCGGCAGCATCAGCAACATGCGCAGGTAGCGCATCGCCTTGAGCGTCCCGTGCTGGATCGCGTAGGCTGCCGCCACCCCAACGGGCGTCGCGATCAGCGCCGCGCATGTCGACGCGATGAGCGTCGTGCGGGCGGCGGCTGTCCACGTAGCATTGTCGAAGAACGCGTGATACCAGCGCAGTGAATAGCCGGGTGGCGGGAACGTCAAAAAGCGCGAATCCGAAAACGACAGCGGCACCACAATCAGCACCGGCAGCATCAGGAACGCGAGGATCAGCCCGACGCCTACGATAAGGGAGATACGTCCGAACGAGAGCTTGTTCATTTTGCGCTCAGTGTCTTCTCGAGTGGAATGACGCGGCTCGCGGCATAGAAGATCGCGAACACGCAGACGAGCAGCACAACGCTCACGGCACTGGCCGCGCCCCAGCTGTTGTAGATTTCGACATTGCGGCTCACGACCATCGAAACCATGATCGACTTGCCGCCGCCCATCAGTTCGGGCGTGATGTAAAACCCGAGACACAGCACGAAGACGAGCGTGACACCAGCGACGACGCCCGAGAGCGAGAGCGGCAGGAAAACGCGCGTGAAGACATAGAAGGGCGAGCCGCCGAGGCTCGCACCCGCCTGCGAGAGGTTGGCGGGAATCTTCTGCATCGCCGAATACAGCGGCAGGACCATGAACGGCAGCAGGATGTGCACCATCGCGACGATCGTGCCGAACTGGTTGTAGGCGAGTTGAAGCGGACGCTCGATGAGGCCCGCCGCCAGAAGCGACTTGTTGACGAGCCCGGTGCGCTGCAGCAGCACGAGCCATGCATAGGTGCGCACGAGCACACTGGTCCAGAACGGCAGGATCACCATACCGAGAATCAGCGCGCTCCAGCGGGACGACACCGACGCGGCCAGATAGGCAATGGGATAGCCGAGCAGAAGCGTGAGGCCCGTCACGATCATGCTCAGCTTGAACGTAAGCATGAACGTGTCGAGGTAGGTTCCCGTGAAGACGCGCCGGTAATTGGCGAGCGTGAAACCGCCGTCATAGCGAATCGACTGCCAGGCGAGCCAGGCGAGCGGCACGACGAGCAGCGCAACGATGACGAAAAGCGCAGGCGCAAGCAGCACTAGCATCGCTCGGTCGTCGCGACGGCGATGCCGCAGTACGGCGTCCGCTGTCGATACGCCGATCGCGGCATCGGCCGCGAAAAGTCGTTTGCTTGTCGCCATTACGCCCCCACGGCATCGAGAAACTGATACCACGCGGCCACGAGCCGAACGCCCGGCGCGCGCAACGCGTGGAACGGCACGGGCCGCAGCCCTGGCTGCTCGAGCAGCGCGAGCTCTGGCCTCTCGCCGAGCGCGAGCGCTGCTGCGTGCTGCCCGACGAGGCTCGCCATCGCGACACCTGCGCCGTTGTATCCAAGACAAAACGTGGTCGCCTCGTCGCTGCGACCGACATGCGGCAATGCATTGAACGTCATGCCGACGTAGCCCGACCAGCCGAATTCGACCGGGATCTCGGACAGACCAGGAAAGAGCGCGACCATCGCGCGCCGCAACGCGTCGAGCCCGGCCGCCTGGCCTTCTTTGCCGAATGCGTCACGTCCGCCGAAAAGCATGCGCCCGTCCACCTTGCGAAACCATTTCATCATGCGCCGCGTTTCCGTATAGCTGCGCCGGTTCGGCATGAGTCGGCCATCGAGCTCGGGAGGCAGGCGCGCTGTCGCGATCATCGCGCTGCGAAACGGCACGAGCTCGCGCTGGTAGGGCGCCGTGGCCGAGGTCAAATCCGAATACGCGTTCGTGGCGACGATGACCTGCTTCGCGCGCACATTGCCACCGGCGGTGCGCAGTATCTTGCCTGCGCCGCCCGATGCGCGCGTGATTTCGAGGATTGGCGTGGCCTCGTAGATGGGCACGCCGCGCGCCGTGAGCCCGCGCGCAAGACCGAGCACGTACTCAAGCGGCAAAATGGTGCCTGCATCAGCGCTCAGCACGCCCCCGACGAAACCCGTCGAGCCGGTTTCGCGGGTAACCTCGTCGCGGGACAAGACCGTCATCGACCTATCGCCGAGCGTCGTGCGCACCCATTCCGCTTCGTCACGAATCGCCGCGAACGCGCGCTCTGTATGCGCGCAACGCAGGCTGCCCGTATGCTCGAACTGCGCGCGCGAGAGATTGAACTCATCGACGAGCGCCTCGACCGCGCGCACGCCGTCGTGTGCAAGCCGGTGCATGCGCTTTGCCATATCGATCCCATAAGCGCGCTCCATCGTCGGAAAGGAGACCCGGAACTTGGACGAGACGACGCCACCGTTGCGTCCGCTCGCCCCCCATCCGACATAATTGGCTTCGAACACGGCGCAGCTCACACCGCGTTTTTGCAATGCATGGGCTGCCGTCAGGCCGGAGTAGCCGGCGCCGATCACCGCGACATCGACAACTAAATCATGCGCGAGCGGCGAGCTCGCCGCGGCCGGGGCGTCCACCACGGGCGCGCGCGCGGCCATGTCGCGCCAGAGCGTGTCGGGCTGCGGCCGCGCCGCGGTCATCGGGGCGAGCATCGTCAGGCAGCCAGGCGCAGTTCGGCGTCGACGGCATCCGCGAGCGCCGCCAGCGTCGGGAACGTGAATGTCGGCGTCGTGACCGCCTCGGGAACGGGCGTCGCACCAAAACCCTTCATGCCCTGACGTCGCTCGATCCAGCAGGTCGCATAGCCGAGCTTCGTCGCGATGCCGATGTCGTGGTACTGGCTCTGCGCCGTATGCAGGATCTCGTGAAACTTGTAGCCGAATGCCGCTTGACGGCCACGGTTATAGGCAAAGAATTGCGGATCCGGCTTCGCAACACCGGTTTCGTCGCAGCAAACGGTATCGTCGAACGGATCGCCGAGCGTATGCGAATAGGCGGACAGTGCCACGCGGTCCGCATTCGTCATTGCGACGAGACGGAAGTGCTTGCGCAGGCGCTTGAGTGCCGCGACGGAGTCGGGAAACGCCGGCCAATCGAGCACGTCGCGTTGAAACGCAGCAGCCGATTGCGCATCGGCGGGCAGACCGAGCTCCTTTGCGAGCGAGAGGTAGACGTTTGCCATGTCGTGGCTCGAACGGCCGGGAAAAGCCGCACGTCCGCGCATGTACGGTTCAAAGATCTGGTCATCGGTCAGGTCTTTGGCCGCCGCGCCGCCCAGCCGCCGCACGGACTCGAGCACGCCACGCTCGAAGTCGATCAGCGTGCCGACGACGTCGAACGTCAAAACCTTGAAATCGGTGAGCTTCATTGCATTGATCCTTTTGCAGTTTTTTGTGAGTGACTAACTGATTGAAGTATCCGGGGCGCTCTAGCCGGGGTCCGGGCGGCGGGAAGCGGGTCAGGCCGGTACGATGATCGTGTCCTGCGGATCGAGCAGCACCGTCATCATTTCCCCCGGCGGCGGGATGCGCCGGCGCGCGTGATGGCTGCTGAGTTGCCGCAAGCTGATGGCCGTGCCATCGGCAAGCGCCGCGAAAACGCGCAGGCTCTCGCCCTGGTAGAGAACCTCGGTGACTCGGCATGACAGCCGGTTCGCACCCTCATGCGGCTGGCCGTCGTCGATGACAAGGCGCTCGGTCTGCACGGCGAGCATGAGGCGCTCGCCATGCGGCAGCGGATGAGCCGTGTGCAGGACTGTTTCTCCAAGGCGCACGGCCTCGCCGTTCGCGCGGGTCACGGGCAGCAGGGTCGCCTCGCCGATGAAGCTCGCGACGAACGCGTCGCGCGGGCGGTCATACAGACGCTCGGGGGTGTCGATTTGCACGAGCTTGCCGTCCTTCAGCACGGCCACGCGGTCGCTCATCGTGAGCGCCTCGCGTTGATCGTGAGTGACATTGATAATCGTCGCGCCAAGCCTGCGATGCAGGCGCCGCAACTCGAGCTGCATCGTTTCGCGCAACTGCTTGTCGAGCGCGGAAAGCGGCTCGTCCATCAGAATCAGCTGCGGCTCGAAGACGATCGCACGGGCGAGCGCCACACGCTGTCGCTGGCCGCCCGACAGCTGGCTGATACGCCGCTCCTCGAAACCGGCGAGTTCAACCAACGCAAGGGCATCAGCCACTTTCCTCGCCCAGCTCGATTTCGGCTCGCGCCGGGCGCGCAGGGCGAACGCGACGTTCTCGCCGGCCGTCATGTGCGGAAACAGCGCGTAGTTCTGAAAAACGATGCCGATGTTGCGCTTGTGCGGCGGCGCAAATGTAATGTCTCGCTCGCCAATCAAGACGCTACCGGAGCTCGGCTGGACGAACCCGCCGAGAATGCCTAGCAGTGTCGTCTTACCGGATCCAGAGGGGCCCAGCAGCGAGACGAATTCGCCCGGCGCGATGTCGAGCGAAACGTCGTCGAGCGCGACAACCGGGCCATATCGCTTCACTGCGGATCTAATGGTAACCCCCGACTTCGCTCTTGCATCCATTGCGCTGTGCCTCACTGACTGCCTTCATGTTGAGGAAAATATAGGCGGCGATATTTTTGATAGCAATTCCCGAATTGTTGGATCGGGTATAACATCAGGTCATGCCAAGCCTCCGACGCAAACTGCCGAGCGCCAACGCGCTCTTCGTCTTCGAAGCAGCCGCGCGCTGCGGCAACTTCACGCGTGCCGCCCAGGAGCTCTATGTGAGCCAGCCGGCCGTGAGCCGCATGCTCGCGCGCATGGAGGATCACATCGGTGTGCGCCTCTTCGAACGCGTGCGAGGGGGCATCGAGCTGACGGAAAGCGGCCGCATTCTCTACAGTAAGATCGCGGACGGCTTCAGCGGCATCGAGAGCGCGATTCGTGAAATCGAAGCACGCGCGACCGGCGTCGAAACGGTCACGCTCTCGGTCTCGACGGCGTTCACAACGCATTGGCTGATGCCGCGCATGAGCCGCCTCCATCAGGCGTTTCCCTCAGTCGATATCCGTTTCCAGCTGATTTCAGGGCGTATCGGCGGTCCGCTCGGCGACGTCGACCTCGGCATGCGCTTCTTGCGCGAGGCCGAGCTTGACGAGAACAGCGTGGCCGTCATGCCGGAGATGCTGCTGCCCGTCTGCAACCGCGCATATCGCGATGCGGCATCGGCCAGCATGGGCCGCGAAAACGGCGACACCGTCATGGTCATGGATGAGGGCGATCACGGCTGGCACAACCGCTTCAAGTCCTTCGCGGAGCACGGGCGTCATGTTTCGGGCGTGCTGAGCTTCAGCGACTATGCAATCGTCGTGCAGGCCGCGCTGCTCGGGCAAGGGATCGCGCTCGGCTGGCTCAACGTGCTATCGCACTGGCTCATGCAGGGCGCGCTCGTGCCGGCCGAAGAAGAGTTGATCGCCACGGCCCGGCTTTGCTGCCTCGTCTGGCCCGCCAGCCGCCCGTTGCGGCCGATCGTCGCGCAGGTGCGCGACTGGATCATCGACGAAGTGCGCGCCGATCTGGGCGCGGTCGATCGGAAATACCCGAGGCTTGAATTGCTCGACACGCTCGAAGCAGCCGGATTTTCGTTCGGCCGTGAGTCGGGGCGCGCGCGCAAGCGCCCATCTTGACCGGCACGGGTGCCGCGCCTGCCTGCCACAAATCCGTAACGATCGCCGTGAACAATGGCGCTCGTTGCCGGCCGCCCCGACCGCAATCCGCGTTGCACACGAGTGCAACGCGTGCCGACCGTGAGAGAGACCATGACCTTGCTCAACAGCCTGCGCGCGCTGTCCGCCGCCCTCGCGCTTTCCCTCGCCGCTTCACATGCGGTCGCCGCGGACCTCGTCATTGCCGGGCGCGACGACATCTATGGTAAGGGCATTGCGGAAGCCGTTGCCGGCTTCACGAAATTGCATCCCGGCACCGAGATAGAGCTGCTGAAGCTGCCGAACGCGAATCTTTACCAGAAGCTCAAGTTGTCGATGCGCGAGGGTACCGGCGCATACGATCTCGTGATGTTGGACGATACCTGGTCGCCCGAATTCATCGGCAACGGGTGGTTGAAGCAACTGCCAGCGTCGCTCGCGGACACGGACCTGATCCCGTCAACGGTCGCGCTCGGACGCAACGCCTCAGGCGAGTTGTTCGCCCTGCCGGTCGTCGGCAACGTCGAGATGTTCGCTTACCGAAAGGATCTGCTGGCAAAGTACAAGCTGCAGCCGCCACGCAACTGGGACGACGTGCTGAAGATCGCGGCAACGGTCGGCGGCGCGGACAAGAGCGTGTCCGGCGTCGTTTTCCGGGGCACGAAGGGCAACCCGGTCGTGACCGGCTTCTTGCCGATTCTCTGGGCGTACGGCGGGGACGTGCTCGACCGCGCGGGCAATGTCACGATCGATTCTCGCGAAGCGAAGGCGGCGCTGAAGACGTTCCTCGCGTTGAAAGCGTCCGCACCGAAGGACGTCGACGTGTACGGCGCGGCCGAAGTGCGTGACGCATTGCAGCGCGGCGCCGCCGCGCAAGCGATAGAAGTGTGGCCGGCGTGGATTCCCGCGCTCGACGATCCCTCGCAGTCGCGCGTGGCCGGCCAAATTGCGCTGCAGGCGCCGCCGGGGCAGACTGCAGGCCCGGCGCCGATGCTCGGCATCTGGCAAATGGCGATTCCGAAGGACGCGCCGCACGCGAAGCTCGCGCAGGACTTCCTCGCCTATCTCAGCACGCGCGAGACACAGACGCGTCTCGCCGCGCTCGGCATTCCGCCGACTCGCAAGAGCGTGTTCGAGGATCCGACGCTTGTGCGCCAGTACCGCTGGTATCCCGACCAGTTGAAGGCGCTCGAGGCCGGCCGTGCGCGGCCGCGCGTGAAGGACTGGCAGCAGGTCGAGAGTATCCTCGGGGATCAGTTGCAGCTTGCGCTGACCGGGCAAGCGGCGCCCGAGGACGCCCTGCGCCAGGCACAGCAGAAGATCGCGCAGGCGATGGCCGCGGCGGGCAAGTGAGCGCGGGCCGCGCGCTCGACGGAACGCGGCGCATGAAATTTCTCGGCCGCGGCTTGCCATTCGTCGCGCTGCTCGGGCCGTCGCTCGTTGTGCTTGCCGTGCTCGCGTTGTATCCGGTCGCGCAGGTGTTCATCGACTCGTTTTGCCGCGTCGACTACGCGGCGGGGCGGCGGGCGTTCGTCGGCCTGTCGAACTACCGCGCCGTGCTCGACGACGACGCATTCACGGTCGGCTTTCGCAACACGCTCGGCTTCAGCGTCGTGGCGTCGCTAGCCGAGGTCGTGCTCGGCTCGAGCCTCGCGCTGCTGTTCGCGCGCGCGTTCCCGGGACGCAAGCTGGCGCTGCCGCTCGCAATTCTGCCGATGATGCTGTCAACGCTCGTGTGCTCGGCAATCTGGCGCAACTGGCTCAACTTCGACGGGTTTCTGAACGCGCTACTGGCGATGGCCGGCCTTGCCGGCGTGCGGTGGCTGTCGGACCCGCATCTCGCACTGTGGTCGCTCATGCTCGTCGACGTCTGGCAATGGACGCCGATGGCGTTCTTGATCGTGCTCGCCGGGCTGCAGTCGATTCCGCACGAGCTGCACGAAGCTGCGCAGATCGACGGCGCGAGCGAATGGCAGCGCTTGCGGGACATCACTTTGCCGCTCGCCGCACCGCAGATTGGGCTCGCGCTGCTCTTACGTTCGATCGATACGTTTAAGCTCTTCGACAAGGTGTACGCGCTGACGGGCGGCGGCCCCGGCAACGCGACGCAGACGCTGTCGACCTATATCTATGACACCGGGTTCCGCTTCTTCAATGTGGGGCCGGCGAGCGCCGCTTCCGTGCTGATGCTTGGGGCGTGTGCGGTGCTGGTCTCCGGGTACGTATGGCAAACAGTCCGCAAGCGGCGCATCTGACGCGACACGGCATGGCGGAGCGGGGTGGTGCGCGGATCGGCAGCACCGTGCTCCATCGGGCGACCGTTTGGACACTGCGCATCGTAGCGCTGGCGCTGCTGTTGCTACCGTGCGCGTGGATGGCGGGCGCCGCGTTCATGCCGACGTTGGAGCGCCTCGATCATCCGCTGCGGCTCTGGCCAGCCGCGCCGACGCTCGTGCATTTCGCGTCCGTATGGGCGAGCGGAATCAGCGGGCAACTGCTCAACTCGCTGGTAGTCGGTGCAGGCACGACGCTGCTTGCGCTGTCGCTCGCGTTTCCGGCTGCCTATGCGCTCGTGCGGCTGCGGTTCCCCGCACGTCTCGACGTGCTTATCCTCATGTTCGTGCTTGCGCTGAAGCTGATGCCGCCGATTACGATCGCGGTGCCGCTGTTTGGACTCGCGAAGCATCTGCATCTGCTCGATTCACGCGTCGGCCTGATGCTCGCGTACCAGATCTACGCATTGCCGATGGCGATCTGGATGCTGCTCGCGTTCGTGCGCGACGTGCCTGTGGAATACGAGGAAGCCGCCTGTATTGACGGTGCGGGCCTGGCACGGCGCCTCGTGCAAATCGTGCTGCCGCTATGCGGGCCGGGGTTGATCGCGACCGGGATCTTCGTGTTCATTGCGGCGTGGAACGAGTTCCTGCTGGCGCTCTTGTTCGTGTCCAAGCCGAGCCGCTTCACGTTGCCGCTCGCGATCGCGGGCTACGTGACCGAGAACGGTATCGATTGGGGCGACCTGATGAGCGCGGGCTTGATCGCTTCGCTGCCGACGCTTGCCGTGGCCGGGTACGTGCAACGTTATCTGCTGCGAGGCTTCGCGGGCAGGTTGAAATGAAACGTCTTTCAGGCGTTCTACGATCGCTGCCCCCAATGGGGCGTTCCGTGCGTTTGGGGCGGCCCGGCGCGCACGAAAAAAAACCGGCCGCATAACGTGCATCTTTGCGCCGGACCTCAGCCGCAACTGTGACGCAGCACACTTTTGATTGGCACGATGCGCGTGCGAGAGGCGACGGCGGGCGTCCGCATCCTTTCCGTCAGCATTTCGACCGCGGCGTTCGCGAGACCCTGCGTATCCTGCCTGAGCGTCGTCAGCCGATAGGCGTCATAGGCGGCGGCCGGAATGTCGTCGAAGCCGACGACGTGCAAATCGTTTGGCACGCGCAGCCCGAAATGCTCGCGCGCAGTGTCGATCACGCCGAGTGCGAGCAGGTCGGAAGAGCACAACACGCCGTCCGGCCGCGCGTCGCGGGCGAGCAACTGACGTGCGGCGTTGACACCGCATTCGTAGCTGTCCGCGCGCGTCTCGTGAATGCACAGTGTCGCGGTCGCGCCGATGGCGTGGGCGAACGCATCGCCCCGCGACTTCGCGCTGTAGCTCGTCGCACACGGGCCGACGAACGTGAGCCGACGCGCGCCGGCTTGCTCGAGCATTCGGGCGGCGAATGCCGCGCCCGCTGCGTTATCGCTCACGACGACGTCCGCGTTCGGCAGAGTGGGCGCGCGGTTGATCATCACGACCGGAACGCGGTGCTCGAGATATCGGCGCGCGACGGAGAGGGGCGGCGATGCGGACGTCATTACGAGGCCCGCGATCCGGTAGCTGAGCAGCATCTCGAGCGATTGCCGGACCTGGCGCGGGTCTTCCGCGTTCGTCACCAGCGGCGTGAGCATCTGGCGGCCGAGCGCGGCCATCAGGTCCGACAGCAGCCGCGCGCGAAACGGATTCTCGAAGCCGGCCGTGACGACGCCGACCATGCTGCTGCGTTGCGTGATCATATCGCGCGCGATCCGGTTGACTTGATAGCCCAGCGCGTGCGCTGCCTCCATGACGCGCTCGCGCGTCTGCGGTGCGATGCTGGCCGTCGACGAGAACGCGCGCGACACTGCGGAGCGCGACACCCCGGCCCGCAAGGCGACGTCGGACGCGGTCACCCAGTTTCTTTTCTGTCTGTCAGTCATCGACTTATGATCCATCCGCGAAACGATGCCGGCCTGCCGCTCACCGACTGGATGTCGGCGCTCGACGATGGTCGGCCGCTCCATACCCTTACCGTACCGGGCAGTCATGACGCCTGTGCGTACACGGTGGACGATCCGTTAGTACGGACGCAGCATGTATCGCTCGACGCCCAGCTCGCGCACGGCGTGCGAATGCTCGACATCCGCTGCCGACATGAGCGCGATGGGTTCGAGATTCATCATGGCGGGATCGCGCTCGGCATGACGTTCGACGACGTGCTGGTGACGTGCGAGCGGTTTCTTGCGGCGCATCCGCGCGAGTGTATTGTGATGTCGGTAAAGGACGAGTGGCCGGCGCGCGATTGTCGCCGGCGTTTCGATGAGACGTTCGATGCCCATGTCGCCCGGCATCCGACGCTGCGCTGGCACCTCGGCAGCGTGCTGCCGACGCTCGGCGCGGTACGCGGCGCAGTCGTGCTGCTGAGGCGCTTCGAGAGCCGCCGGCCGCTCGGCATCGACTTGTCGGCCTGGCCCGACGATCAGACCTTCACCATCGATCATCCCGGCGCGTCGTTCATTGTTCAGGACGAGTATCGCGTGCCCGTCGCGGCATCGATCGACTATAAGTGGCGTGCGATCGATGCGCTGTTGACGCGCATGCCATCCGCCGATAGCGGCCGCTGGGCGATCAACTTCTGCAGCGGCACGGGGATGGGCGCGAATCCGTCGGTCGTTGCGCATGGCGATGGCACGTTGAAGGGGATCCACGCGCG
>CAYPWK010000177.1:0-11064 GCA_964414365.1 uncultured Burkholderia sp. | reverse complement strand
CGCTTGGATCCTCTTGGGTGGGTGAAAGTGTTGCCATTTTGGATGTAGGCTATCGATCTGTTAATTTGATAATCCAAATCTATCCAATTTAGAGAAGCTATCGGGCCGGGGCTGCGCCGTTTCGGGCCGCGACGATCGGTTGGGCGGCGGCGAGCCCCTAGCTTTTCTTTTGTCAGCTTTTACAATTTGCCGATTGTGAACCGCGTGCACTCGATCGATCGTCGTGCGGCGGATGACGTCTTCGACACCATTCAAGCCCAAACAAATGCCATATAACTTGAACCATTCACCCAATCGCCGCGCACTGCTGCTGGCCGCAGCAGCGGCGCCGTTCGCAATTGCATTCGACGCGTGTGCTGCAAAAAGCGACGATCGAGGATCCGCATCAGTCAAACTTGCCGCGATCGAAAAGCAATTCGGTGGGCGACTCGGCGTCTATGCGCTCGACACCGGTTCGCACGCCGAGTTCGGCCACCGCGCCAACGAGCGCTTTCCGTTTTGCAGTACCTTCAAGATGGTTCTTGCGTCGGCCGTTCTCGCGAAGAATGTCCAAGAGCCGCGCCTCCTCGAGCGGCGAATCCGGTATGCGCAAAGTAATCTCGTCAACTACTCGCCCACGACAGGCCAACATCTTGCCGACGGCATGACGGTGGCCGAGCTCTGCCGCGCTGCTGTCGAACTGAGCGACAACACCGCCGCGAACCTGCTCATCGACATGCTGGGTGGCCCCTCCGCGGTAACCGCGTTCGCACGGTCGATCGGCGATAAGGAATTCCGCCTCGACCGTCACGAAACCGAGCTCAATACCGCGATACCGGGCGACCTGCGCGACACCACGACACCGGTTGCGATGGCGCACACGCTGCAAGCCGTTGCACTCGGCAACGCGCTCCCCGACGCGCAGACCAACATGCTTCTGACGTGGCTGCGTGGCTGCCAGACCGGCGCGAAACGGATCCGGGCCGCTCTTCCGGCTGAGTGGGAAGTCGGCGACAAGACCGGCACCGGTGACCATGGGACAGCCAACGATATCGCTGTCATCTGGCCGCCGTCGCGCAATCCGATCGTGCTGGCGATTTACCACACCCAGGAAAAGCGCGACGCAAAGGGTCGCGATGAAGCTATCGCCGCCGCGGCGCGAGTCGCAATCGATAGCCTTCAACAAAGAACCTAGGCGAGGACGGCGTCGCGACCGAATTAACGCACCCGCATGCGCTTCGGTCATTTATGGACCCGGCGCACTCGATCGACCGCGGACGAAATCGATATGCGTCTGCATAGCGGTGCGCGCCTCTTCGGGCTTGCGCGCGCAAATGGCATCGCAAAGCGCCCTGTGCTGCAGCAACAAGATCTCCGACGCCTCCCCGTCGTTCTCGCGCAACCCGGTGCCGCTCGTCGCAATATGCTCACGCAGCATACCGATCACGCTCGTGTGCAGATGAAGGAACATCGAATTGTGCGACGCGCGCGCAATGGCCTCGTGGAAGCTCATATCGGCTCGCGCTTCAGCCACCATGTCGTTCGCCTTTCGAGCCTTTGCTAGCTCACGCATGAGCGCGCGTATCCGCTTGCGGTCGTCAGCGTTTGCGCGCAACGCCGCGAAGTAGGCCGTCGCCCCCTCGAGGACCCGGCGGAATTCGAGCATATCGTCGCGAAGCACGGGATGATCGGCTACGAGTTGTCCCCACGGCGAAGCGATTCCAGTCCGCAAGCGGTCGGTCACGAATACGCCCGCTCCGCGCCGCGCTTGCAAGAGCCCGCGCGCCGCGAGGCGCTGGATCGCCTCGCGAACCGTGTTGCGCGAAACCGCGTGCTCGGCCGCGAGCGCACGCTCCGCGGGCAGGCGGGCCCCGACGGGCCATGTGCCGTCGAGCAAGGCCATCTCCAGTCGGCGCATAACTGCTTCGACACGTCCGCCTTTTTCGCCTTTCATCATTCGTTCCATTCCAACCGTCGCTCAGATGACCGAAAAGCCGGATCTCGAGCGTGCGCACATGGGTGTCGATCGAGCCGTGGTCCAACCAATTTGTGCACCGGCACCGACAGAGGCGATTATGCCCTGGTCGCCGCCATGACCGCGCGCAATGCGCGCAAGCGTCGCGATGGAGAAAACCATGCACGAACGGCAGTACCCCTTCACACCGCCCAACGACGTCTATCTCTTCGCCACCTGCCTGGTCGATCTGTTCGTACCGCAGGCCGGACTCGACGCGGTCCGATTGCTCGAGCGAGAAGGATTGACGGTGCATTTCCCGCGCGCGCAAAGCTGCTGCGGGCAGCCCGCCTACAGCAGCGGCAATCCCGAGCATGCCCGGGAAGTCGCTCGGGCGCAGCTCGATCTCTTCCGCGAACCGTGGCCCGTTATCGTCCCTTCGGGTTCGTGCGCGGGCATGATGCGCCACCATTGGCCAAAGCTTTTCGAAGGCGATCGAGAAGCGCGTGCGAACGCGATCGATATCGCGGCACGCATCTACGAACTCGGCGAATTCCTGCTGAACGTTGTCAAACTCGATATCGCGCGCTACGCGTCGACCTCAGCGGCACCGGAACGCGTCGTGCTCCATACTTCGTGCGCGGCACGGCGCGAGATGGGTACGCGTCAGCACGGCGCGGCGCTCGTCGATGCGTTGCCGCGCGTCACCCGCATCGAGCACGAGCGCGAATCGGAGTGCTGTGGATTTGGCGGCACGTTCTCGCTGAAACATCCCGACATTTCCGGCGCAATGGTGCTCGACAAGGTCGCCTCGGCTTGCGCAACAGGCTGCGACCGCCTCGTATCGGCCGATTGTGGCTGCCTGCTCAACATCGGCAATGCCGCCGCCCATCACGGCGCCTCGCTGCCTGTCGAGCATCTCGCGAGCTTCCTTTGGCGTCGCACGGGCGGTGACGGCGCAGGCGCATGCGAGGCTGGCGATCAACGCAAGGCGGGAGAGACGGCATGAGCACGCTTTCCGCGCGCGAGCGCATTCTCGGCCGTCTTCGCGCCGCTGCCGCCGAGCCGCATATGCAGGCTGCGGAAATCGATAAGCGCATCGATGCGCACTACGACGGCCGTCGTCACGCGGCCGGTGCAGCGTCGAAGAGAGAACTCGTCACGGCGATGCATGCGGAACTGAAGGCCGCGCATGCTGAGGTATGGTGCTCGAGCGCGGCGGCGTGGCCCGGCGAACTGGCCCGGCGGCTGGCGGAGCATCGCGTGCGACGGCTGCTGCTCGATACCGCCCGCCGCGAGGGCGCCGCGTTGGCGCAGGCGCTACCGCCGGGCGTCGAAGCACTGTCTTACGATCAGCCGATCGAAGCATGGAAACGGGAGCTATTCGAGACCGTCGACGCCGGGTTCACCGTCGCACGCTCGGGTATCGCCGCGACGGGAACGCTGATTCTCGCCCCCGACGCGGGCTCTCCACGCACCGTTTCTCTTGTACCGCCGCTGCACGTCGCACTGGTTCACGAAAGCGCGTTGCACTCGGACTTGCATGCAGCGGCCAAGGCCGAGCGCTGGCATGAAGGCATGCCGACGAACCTTGTCCTCGTTTCCGGGCCGTCCAAGACATCCGACATCCAGCAAACACTCGCGTACGGGGCGCACGGGCCCAGATGGCTCTGGGTCGTCATCGTGACGGAATCGATCGACCCCGAAGGAGGACATTGCGTATGAGCACGACGCCTATCCGATTCGTCCCTTCCGCCGATTTCAAGGCGCGCGCGCGAGCGGCGCTCGACGATCCGAATTTGCGCAAGAGCATGCGCGGGGCGATGAACTTCCTCCAGGCAAAACGCGCCGCGCAGTTTGCCGACGACGACGAGCGCGAAGCCCTCCGCGATCTCGGCGAAGCGATCCGCCGACATGCGCTCTCCCGCTTGCCCGAACTGCTCGCGCAATTGGAGACCAAGCTGACGGCGGCGGGCATTCACGTCCATTGGGCCGAGACGCGCGATGAAGCGAATGCGATCATTCACGCAATCTGCTCGGCTCACGGTGCGCGCCGCGTCATCAAGGGCAAATCGATGGCGAGCGAGGAGATGGAGCTCAACCACTACCTCGCCGAGCGTGGCATCGACTGCCTCGAATCCGATATGGGCGAATACATTGTCCAAATGGCGGGCGAGAAGCCCTCGCATATCGTCATGCCCGCGATTCACAAAACGCGCGAGCAGATCGGCGAGCTCTTCCAGCAGCATATCCCCGATACTTCGTACACCGAAGATGTCGACGAGCTGATTCGTACAGGACGGCGAGCATTGCGCAGCGCGTTCGTCGAAGCAGACGTCGGGATCTCGGGCGTCAATTTCGCGGCGGCCGATACCGGTACGCTGTGGCTCGTCGAGAACGAAGGTAACGGACGGCTGTCGACGACGGTCCCTGCCGTGCACATCGCGATTATGGGCATTGAGAAAGTGGTGGCGAAGCTCGAGCACATTGTTCCGCTCGCGAGTCTCCTTACGCGGTCCGCAACCGGGCAGGCGATCACCACCTACTTCAATCTGATTTCGAGCCCGCGACGGCCCGGCGAGCTCGACGGCCCCCGCGAAGTGCACGTCGTGCTGCTCGACAACGGCCGTACACAAGCCTATGCCGACGAGCAACTGCGCGCGACACTGCAGTGCATTCGCTGCGGCGCCTGCATGAATCATTGCCCCGTCTATTCGCGCATCGGTGGACAAGCGTACGGGACGACCTACCCCGGCCCGATCGGCAAGATCATCTCGCCTCATTTGCTCGGGCTCGACGCAACGGCCGACCTGCCGACCGCGTCGAGCCTTTGCGGCGCATGCGGCGAAGTATGTCCGGTGCGCATACCGATTCCGCAATTGCTCGTGAGGTTGCGCACCGAGGCGAACCGCGCACCTGACGAACAAGTCGCGCACCGGCTGCGCGGGCAAGGAGCGAATCGCAGCCGCGGCGAGCAGCTCATCTGGCGATTCTGGAGCGGTGCGTTCTCGCACCCGCGCGTCTATCGGTTCTTCCGTTGGTCGGCGACACGGCTGCGCGCCTTGACGCCCGCTCGGCAAATGGGATGGACTCAGCATCGACTGCCGCTGAAGCCTGCTCCGCGCAGCCTATCGGATTTACTGCGCGAGCGCGGGCAACCGGACTGACTGGCGGAAGTCCACCGTAGCAGTCACGAGCCCAAAAGCCCGGCCGCGATATTGACGCACAACCCAAGCACCGCTGCATTGAAAAAGAACGACAAGATCGATTGCGCGAGCGCGGTCCGCCGCGCTTCCTTCGAGCAAACGGTGACGTCGGAAGTCTGGGACGCGACTGCAATCGTGAATGAAAAGTACAGGAAGTCCCAGTAATCGAGGTCGGGGTTCTCTTCCGGGAATTTTAGGGACGTCCTATTCCCCGACCGGTGGTAGTAGCGCGCGTACTCCAGCGTGAAAATCGTCGGGATCAAGAGCCATGCGCCGATCATTGTCGCGCCAGTGAGCGCATAGTTCACGAACGCGGCGCGGCCGCCGATCCCTTTCGCCTGCGCAAGCTCGACAACGATCGCGACGATGCTCGCGACGGCTGCGATCGAAATGATCGTCAGCACGGCCGTCGCGCCTTCGTCCTCTCGCTCCGCAACGCGTTGAACGTCGCTCGGACTCGCTTTCGCCATCCTGATCCAGATCAGGATCAGAAAGATCCACATGCAGCTGTCCCACGCCAGCAGCGCGCGGGGAATAGGACGTAAATGCCAAAGATCGAGAAGGTAGACGACGACACCGAAAATGAGACCGATGATGATGCGGGGGCGTTGGGTCAAGAATCGATGCGTCGCAGTCATTGTTCTCTTATAAGGGTTAGGGCGTCACCCCGCGCACGGCAACGTGGAGCGAGTAAAGCGAGGAGTTCGCGGTGATGAAGATGCGATTGCGCAGCCTCCCGCCGAATGTCAGGTTGGCGACGACTTCGGGAATCAGGATTTTGCCGAGCAGCTCGCCGTCGGGCGAGTAGCAGTGTACACCGTCGAGCGCACTGGTCCAGACGTTGCCGTGCTCGTCCACGCGCATGCCGTCGGGTATGCCCTCCAGGATCTCGACGAATACGCGGCCGTTGTGCAGTCGGCCATCCACGACATCGAATACGCGGATATGATGCGGGCCGTTTTCGAAGTGCGACGCGCCTGAATCGGCGATATAGAGGCGGCTCTCGTCGGGCGAGAATGCGAGACCATTCGGCTTGACGAAATCGTCCGCGACGAGCTCGACCTCCGAGCTGCCGCTGCCCGGCTGCACGCGATAGACGTTGCATCGGCCGATCTCGCTCTCGGCACGTCCGCCTTCATAGTCGCTCAGGATGCCGTAGTCCGGGTCCGTAAACCAAATCGAGCCGTCCGATTTGACGATCAAGTCGTTTGGCGAATTGAGTCGCTTACCTTCATAAGCCGAGGCGACGACGGTAATGCTGCCGTCGTGCTCCGTGCGCGTCACGCGCCGCAGGCCATGCTCACAGGTCACGAGCCGGCCCTCGCGATCGCGAGTATTGCCGTTCGAAAAGTTCGAATTCGCGCGGAACACCCCGACTCCCATGCCGGGCACCCATCGAAGCATGCGGTTGTTGGGTATGTCGCTCCAGACGAGATAATCGCCGGCCGGGAAGTAGACGGGGCCTTCCGCCCAGAGGCATTCGCCGTAAAGCTTCTCGAGTGGCGCATTCGGCTGGATGAGGGCACGGAAACGCGCGTCGCGTACTTCGAAATCGGTTTTGTTCATGATCGGTTGCTTCGGGGTCGAGGATGTCGATTGACGCCCCGGCGATCGTAGTCTCGAGGCCCCGTCGTGTCCACGTTGCCGATCGAATATCCAATATATTGGACACCCCTCAGGCAAATGACCGGCTAGCCGCCGCCGCGCGCTTGCGCAACCCGTTCATGCAGGCAAACAAAGCGATGGCGAACGCCATCAGCAGCGTTGCCACGGCGAGGATCGACGGATCAATCTGGTCACGGATGCCGCTCCACATCTGGCGCGGCACCGTCCGTTGGTCCGGCCCGCCGATAAAGAGAATCACGATCACTTCATCGAACGAAGTTGCGAAAGCGAAGATGCTGCCGGTTGCGACGGCAGGGGCGATTAAAGGAAGCGTGATGCGCCGAAAAGTGACCCACGGTGGTGCACCAAGGCCCGCTGCGGCGCGAAGCAAGCTTTGATCGAACGACAGCAGCGATGCCGTCACCGTAATGACGACGAACGGCGTACCGAGCGCGGCATGCGAAAGAATGACGCCGATATACGAATTCACGAGGCCGAGCGGCGAAAACACGAGATAAAAGCCCGCTGCGACGACAACGATCGGTACGATCATCGGCGACACGATGATCGGCATAACGATCGAGCGAAACGGAAACTGAGTGCGGCTCAGTCCGAGCGCCGCAAGCGTGCCGAGCACCGTCGCGATCAGTGTCGCGGCCGCGCCGATGCCGATACTATTGACAAACGCGCGCTGCCAGTCCGGCGAACTGAGCGCCTGCGCGTACCAGCGCAGTGACAATCCCTGCAGCGGGTACGAGAAGAATGAGCCGGAATTGAACGACAGCGGCACGATCGCAAGAATCGGCGCAACGAGGAAAAAGAAAATGATCGCGCAATGCACGCGTAATCCGGCGCCCGCGATGCGTTCCGAAAGCAGCAGGGTTCGTCCATTTTTCATAGGGGTCCGCCTGTCGATGAGCAAGCTACCGATAGCCGTCGAGTTTTAAGGTACTAGCCGAAGCGCAAGCGGTCGATACCGACCAACCGGTTGAAGATGAAATAGAACAGCGCCGTGAAAACGACCAGGTAGCAAGACAGCGCGCCGGCCAGGCCCCAGTTGAGCTGAACGTTGGTTTGCGAGGCGATGAGCTGGCTGATCATCTCGTCCCCTGCACCGCCGAGCAGTGCCGGCGTGATGTAATAACCGAGCGCGAGCACGAATACGAGAAAACATCCTGCGCCGACACCCGGCAGCGTCTGCGGAACATAGACGCGTACAAAGGCCACCGCGGGATGCGCGCCGAGGGATTTCGCCGCGCGCATATACACCGGCGATACGTTCTTCATCACCGAATAAATCGCGAGGATCATATACGGCAGCAGGATATGCGTCATGCCGATCAGCACGCCGGTGCGGTTGAAAACGAGCGGCAACGGATGACCGATGAACCCGAAACGGATCAACGCGCTATTGATGACGCCACCCGGTTGCAGCAGCACGTACCACGCCGTCGCACGAACGAGCAGCGAGGTCCAAAACGGTATGATCACGAAGAGCAGCAGGCGGTTGCTCTGCTTTTCCGGCAGTGTCGCCAGCAAATACGCCACCGGATAGCCAACGAGCAGGCATAACAGCGTAACCGTCGCGCTGATCATCACCGTGCGGTTGAAGGCGGCGCGGTAGACCGCACTGCCCGCCGCAACCGGCGTCACCGAACCGTCTGCTGCGACTTGCGCGTCGACGGCGTTCAGCAAATAGTCGGGCGTCGGCGAGACGGACGCACGCTTGAGCAGGCGCCAGGTTTCCGGTGCGTTCCAACGTGCATCGAGATCGATAAGCACGGGCTTCCATTGCGTAGGCGTCTGTGAACGTGTGGCGCGCGCCGTTTTGAAAAGCAGGCTGCGGAACTCGGGCTGATAGAAGTTCATGCGCCGCGCGATGTTGCCAAGCTGGCCGTTCTCGCCGGCGCTCTTCAGATCATGCGCGAGGGCGGCAAATGCTGTTTCCCCGGGCACTCCCGCGCCGTTCCATGCCGCCAGCGCCGCGCTCAACTCCGGCATGCCGATGCGCACTTCGGGGTTCTGCACGCTACGGCCGAGCAGGCTGGCAATCGGCGCGAGAAACGTCACCAGCAGAAAAACGAGCAGCGGCAAAGCCAGCAATAGTGCGCGCGCCGCAGCCTTGCGCCGTGCGGCTATGAACGATTCGCGGTCCGCGGCATGCAGGCCGCGGTCCAAAGAAGCAGTGGCTGGCAGCGGCGTGTTCATTCGTCTTGGCTCTCCCCGATGACGTTTACTCGAGCGGGCCTTACTGCGTCAGCCAGTTCTGGAACCGCTTATTGATTGCGTCGGCGTTGTCGGCCCAGAAAGTCGCATCGATCTGCAGCGGACGCTTGAAGTTGCCGGGTGCGGTCGGCAGATCGTTCAGGCGTGCTTTGTCGATCAGCGGAATGGCCTTTTTGCGCGGCGGCGCATAGGCAATGTACTTCGACAGGTCGGCATAGGCCTGCGGCGTCGAGGCCGAGACGATGAACTTGCGCGCCGCCTCGGCATGCTTTGCACCGTTGACCACGGCCCACCATACGTAGTCATAGACTTGCGCGTCCCAGACAATCTTGAACGGCTTCTTGTCCTTATGCACGGCGTCGTCGATGCGGCCGTTATAAGCCTGCGTCATCACCACCGCACCGTCGGCGAGAAGCTGCGGAGCCTGCGCCCCCGCCTCCCACCAGACAATGCTCGGCTTGATCGTGTCGAGCTTTTTGAAGGCGCGATCGACGCCGGCGGACGTGCCGAGCGTCTTGTAGACGTCCTTCGGGTCGACGCCGTCGGCGATCAGCGCCCACTCCATGGCCACCTTCGGCGACTTACGCATGCCGCGCTTGCCGGGAAACTTGTTCAGATCGAAGAAATCGTTGATGCTGGTCGGCGCAGTCTTGAGCTTGCTGGTGTCGTATGCATAGACTGTCGACCACACCATCGCCGCGACGGCGCAATCACTGATCGAGCCCGGCAGGAAGTCGCTCGTATCGCCGAGCGACTTCTTGTCGAACTTTGCGATCAGGCCTTCATCGCACGCGGTGATCGCATCGTTGGTTTCCAGGTCGATCAGATCCCACGTCGGATTCTTCGCCTGTTCCATCGCCTGGAGCTTGGCGAGACCGCCGTCGTACGATTCGGTCGCGAAGTGGTCGCCGGTCTTGGTGGTGAATGGCTCGAACCAGGCCTTTTTCGCGGCGGCTTCATAGGCACCGCCGAAGGTCACGACCGAAATCGTGTCGGCCGCGTGAGCCGTGGCTGCGGCAAACACCCCAAACGCGCAGGCTGCGATACCGGTCCGGAATGACGAGAGGTTGGTTTTCATTTCTAGTTGACTCCTGCGATGAGTGGCGGGGCGGATGAAGAAGGGGAAGCAGCGGAATAGTCGGCGCCATCAGGTGATGCAGCGGCACGAGCGGCTGCGGTGGCGGGCAACACCTTGCAGTCGTCGCGGCGCCATGTCACGGCGGTCTGGCTGCCGAGCGCGGGCAGATCGTGGCGCTCCGTATTCGGCACTTTGACGACCACCGTTTCGCCATGGCCGAGCTTCAGATGCACGCGATGATGGTCGCCGCAATAGACGAGCTCTTCCACGAGCGCATGCACGACGTTCATGTTCTGTCGTTCCGCTTCCTGCGCGGATTCCAACGTCGCCGCGATGTGCGCGCGCTCCGGGCGCAGCGCCAGCATCGCGGTATCGCCGGCCGTGAGACCCGCCCCTGCACGACCGAATACGGTGCTGCCATCGCGCAGTTGCATCCCAGCCCATTCCCCGACGCCCGCGAGGACACGGCCGGTGAGTCCATTATTCTCGCCGACGAAGTTCGCAACGAATGCGTTGGCCGCGTTTTCGTAGAGTTCGGTCGGCGTGGCCGCCTGCTGGATCCGCCCATCGGAGAACACGGCGACGCGGTCCGACATCGTCAATGCTTCGTTCTGGTCGTGCGTCACGTAGACGATCGTCAGCGACAGTTCGCGATGAAGCCTCATGATCTCGTACTGCATGCTTTCGCGTAGCCGCTTGTCGAGCGCGCCGAGCGGCTCGTCCATCAGCACGACGCTCGGCTCGAAGACGAGCGCGCGCGCAAGCGCGACGCGCTGCTGCTGGCCACCGGACAGTTGCGCCGGGCGTCGCCCCGCCAGATGCGAGAGCTCAACCATCTCGAGCGCGCGCACGACCCGCGTCTTCTGTTCGCTGCGACTGATCTTGCGCACAGATAACGGAAACGCCACGTTCTCGGCGATCGTCATATGAGGGAACAGGGCATAGTTCTGGAACACCATGCCGATGTCACGTTGATGCGGCGGCTTGGTGTCGAGACGTTTGCCGGCCAGACGGAT
>CAYPWK010000176.1:0-11151 GCA_964414365.1 uncultured Burkholderia sp. | reverse complement strand
GACCTGGGGGCCGATGTGATCAAAATCGAGCCGCCGAAAGGCGCCTTCGAACGTCATTGGGCCGGCTTCGATGCATTCGTCGAAGGCGTCAGCGTCTTCTTCATGCTGGGTAATCGCAATCAGCGGAGCCTGTCGATCGATCTGCGCATGAACGAAGCGCGCGAGATCGTCCTGCGCATGGTTCGCGAAGCTGACGTCGTCGTCGAAAATTATCGGCCCGGTGTCATGAAGCGCCTTGGCTTCGATTACGAGAGCCTGAAGGCAATCAACCCGCGCCTCATTTACTGCTCGTGCACCGGATACGGTTCGGACGGTCCGTATCTCGAACGCGCCGGGCAGGATCTGCTACTGCAATGCATGAGCGGCCTCGCCATGCTGTCGGGCGACAGCAGCGCGCCGCCCACCCCGGTGGGATCCGCAATTGTCGACCAGCATGCGGCGATGCTGGCCGCGTTCGGCATTGTGTCCGCGCTCTACGAGCGCGAGAAGACGGGTCAAGGCAAGCTGATCGAGAGCAATCTGCTCAACGCCGCACTGAATTTGCAGATCGAACCGCTCACCTACTATCTGAACAAGGGCCGGCTGTGGCCGCGCACACAGCCAGGCATGGGCAGCCGCTTTCATCCGGCGCCTTATGGCGTCTATGCGACCCGCGATGGCTGGATTGCGATATCGCTAACCTCGGCCGAGAAGCTCGTCAAAGCGTTCGGCGCCGAGCCCTTCGGCCGCTACACGGATCGGGACCAGACAGAGAAGCGAAGCGAAGTCCACCAAGCCGTGTGCGCTGCGGTGCGCACGAAAACCACCGAGGAATGGAAGGCCGTCTTTGAGCGCTGCGACATCTGGCACGCCCCCGTGAACGATTACGAACAGGTCGAAAACGATCCGCAAGTCGCATTCAACGAAATGATCACGAACGTCGCGCATGGGGAGGCGGGCAACGTGCGTCTGCTCAGTCATCCAGTCCGCTACGACGGCGAGGCGCCTTCGGTACGCCGGCCACCGCCGCGCGTGGGCGAGCACACTCGCGAGGTGCTGCGCGAACTGGGCTTGGACAATGACGAGATCGAGCTGCTTTTGCAAGCGCGCATCGTCAATGCGCCCTTAGGCCCGGACGCCGATCGCGCAAGCACTGCGAACAACCCGACATCGAGCACCGCCCATGCTACGGCTTGAAGACTTCGAGATCGGCGAAAGCCAGCGCATCGTGCAAACCATCACTGAAGACGATGTCGAACGCTTCGCCTTGATCTCCGGCGACATGAACCCACTGCACATGGACGCCGCGTTTGCCGCGACGACGCCGTTCGGCCGTCGCGTGTCCCACGGCATGCTGACCGCCGCGCTGGTATCGGCGGCGCACACGAGCCTCACCGGGCCGGGGTTCGTCTATGTCGGCCAAGACTTGAAATTTCTTGCTCCGGTATTCATCGGCGACATGTTGACGGTGACAGTTACGGTAAGGGGCAAGCGGGCTGAGAAACGAATGCTGGTCCTGGAGACCTCGGTGTGCAAACAGGACGGCCGTTGCGTTCTGCAAGGTTCATCGGCGTTGAAAGAATTGACCGCTGCGGCGTAGACCCCTTAGTTGAGCCGCCGCAACATCATCGAATCGGACACGAGCGTTCATGCAAATCATTCGCTTTGCCGAAGACAATTCGGCACCCACGCTTGCCGCCGTACTGGACAACGGCGCAATTCATCCGGTCAAGGCAGCCTCGTCGTTCACGCAGTAACGGAGAAGCAACATGCACGACGCATGGAAGTTCAATAGCGCCGGACAGATCGTATTCGGCAGCGGCGCAGTCAAACGGATCCCCAGCCTCATACGGCGTTTCGGCGCCAAGCGGGTGGCGTTGCTGACAGACCCGGGACTCGCACGCGCGGGGCTGCTCAAGAAAATCGAGGACGTCCTGCGAGCGGCCGACATCAATGCGCAGGTCTACGCGGACGCGATGCCGGAACCCGACATGGCATCGGTGTTGAACTGCCGCGACCAATTGCGCGCGGGTGAGCCCGATCTGCTGATCGCGCTGGGCGGCGGTTCGAGCATCGATCTTGCAAAGATCGTCGCACTGCTTCTGACACACGGCGGTCATCCCTCGGACTACTACGGCGAAAACAAAGTACCCGGCAGCGTGATGCCGATCATCGCAATACCGACCACCGCGGGCACCGGCTCGGAAGTCTCGCCGGTGGCGATCGTCACCGACGACAAGCTCAATGTGAAAGTGGGCATTTCGGACAACCGGTTGCGGCCTGCCATTGCGCTGCTGGACCCGGAGATGACGCTGAAGCTTCCCGCCTACATTACCGCTTGCACGGGGATGGATGCGCTGACGCAGGCAATCGAGGCGTACTACGGCAAAGACTACAGGTACGTCGAGGTGCAAGGGGATCCGATCTACCAGGGCGCCAATCCGATGAGCGATTTGCTCGCCGAACAGGCGATCGCGCTCATCGCCCGCAATCTGCCGATCGCCGTGCATCAGGGAGACAATCTCGACGCGCGGACCAACATGCTGCTGGGGAACCTCTACTCCGCGCTGGCCTTCTCCAATTCCGGCGTGTCATGGGTGCATGCGGTCGCGTATCCGATTGCCGAGCGCGTGCCGCGCCCGCATGGCGAGATCGTCGGCCTGCTGCTGCCATACGGTATGGAGTACAACGCGCCGGCCGCACCCGGAAAATTGGCGCGCGTCGGCGAGTTGCTGGGCGAGTCGCGCGACGCATCGCCGGAGACACGCATCAGAGGCGGCATCGATCGCATTTTTCAACTGCTCGATGTGCTGGGCTTGCCGTCGAAGCTTTCGGCGATCGGCATTGCGCCCGAGCAGATCGGACCCATCGTGGACAACTCACTGACTATCGAGAGATTGAACCGCCTGAACCCCCGGGTTCCCGCGCGCGACGCTCTTGTGCGTTTGCTGACCCGAGCACTGTGATGAGCACACACGCTTTCGAACGCCTGAAGGGCGAAGTCGCCGTCGTCACAGGCGCGACGTCCGGCATCGGCGAGGCGATCGCACGCCGCTTCGCATCAGAGGGGGCATCGGTCGCCGTGGTCGGACGGAGTCGCGAACGGGGTGACGCGGTCGTTGCGTCGATCGTCGATGCTGGCGGCACAGCCGGATTCTTCGCAGCCGACGTCACATCCGACGATGCGGTCGCCGCGTTGGTGAAGGCTGTCGTCGCGCGGTTTGGCACGGTGAGCATCCTCGTCAATAACGCGGGGCTGTCGGTGCCGGGCAACGTAGTCGACGTAACGCCGCAATGCTGGAACGACGTCTTGCGCATCAATGTCACTTCCGCCTATCTGCTCAGCCACTATGCCATGCCGGTGTTGCTCGAGCGAGGCGACGGCGCGGTGATCAATATCGCCTCGGAGGCGGGTCTCAAAGGGTTGAAGGACCGGTCCGCCTATTGCGCGGCGAAGGCGGCGCTCGTGGGTCTGACCAAGGCAATGGCAGTCGACCACTCGGCAAGCGGCATCCGCGTCAATTGCATTTGCCCCGGCACTGTCGAGACTCCCATGGTCGCGCGGCTGATAGCGGACCACAAAAACCCGCAAGAGATGAAGGAAGAATTCCTGCAGCGGCGGCTCACGCCTTATCTGGGCACGCCGGACGACATCGCCGAGGCGGCCGTGTATTTTGGCTTGCCGGGCAACCGCTACGTGACGGGTGCCGTCTTGTCGGTGGACGGCGGTTCGCTGGCGCGCTAGTCCAACACCTGACCAAAGGAACCTCGCATGAGCAGTAGCAATACCCATGGCAAAGCAAACTCCCGCAACTACCCAAGCACGCAACTCTTTATCGATGGCACCTGGCTCTCCAGCGCGCGCGAGGCCTCCGTCGTCAACCCTGCCAGCGAGACCGAGATTGGCCGCGTGTCACTCGCCGCCGAGGCAGAACTCTCCCAGGCAGCCGATGCAGCCGCACGCGGCTTCGAGGTCTGGCGCAAGGTGTCCGCGTTCGAGCGCAGCAAGCTGATGCGCAAAGCCGCCCAGATCCTGCGCGATCGTAGCGAAGAAATCGCCACCATCATGACAATGGAACAAGGCAAGCCGCTAGCGGAATCCCGCCTTGAGACCTTGGGTGCCGCGGATATCATCGACTGGTTTGCGGAAGAGGCGCGTCGTACTTATGGCCGTGTGATTCCGTCGCGTACGGATACAGTTCGCCAGATCGTTACGCGTGAGCCGATCGGTCCGGTCGCCGCCTTCACGCCGTGGAATTTCCCGATCAACCAGGCGGTACGGAAAGTATCGGCGGCGCTGGCAGCGGGTTGTTCCGTCGTGCTAAAGGGACCGGAGGAGACGCCCGCGAGTTGTGCGGCCCTCGTTCAGGCGTATGTCGACGCCGGGCTGCCGAGCGGTGTGCTCAATCTTGTGTTCGGCGTGCCGACCGATGTGTCGAAATACCTGATCGCGCATCGGTCGATCCGGAAGATTTCCTTTACTGGTTCAACTGCGGTGGGCAAACTGCTGGCGTCGCTCGCTGGAGAGCACATGAAGCGGGTGACGATGGAACTCGGCGGCCACGCACCCGCACTGGTCTTCGCAGATAGCGACGTGCCGCGGGCCGCCAAACTGTTGGCGGCGGCAAAGTTTCGCAATGGCGGGCAGGTGTGCATCTCGCCGACGCGTTTCCTCGTCGAGCAGTCGGCCTACGAGGAGTTCACCAACCACTTCGTAGCAGCGGTGCGCGCGATAAGGGTGGGGAACGGTTTTAACGAAGGGGTGACGATGGGACCACTCGCGAACGGCCGACGTCTCGAGGCGATGGAGCGCCTGGTAGCCGATGCACGCGATCGTGGAGCGCGCGTGTTGACGGGTGGCGCACGAACTGGCCGCGAAGGCTTTTTCTTTGCGCCGACCGTCCTCGTCGACGTTCCGGTCACGGCACACATCATGAACGAGGAGCCTTTCGGCCCACTCGCGCCGATCTCGACGTTCTCGTCGTATGACGAGGCGATCGCCGAGGCGAATCGCCTTCCGTATGGCCTAGCCGCGTACGCGTACACGCGCTCGAGCGCGACCTGCGCTGCGCTCGCCGACGATGTAGAGACCGGCATGGTATCGATCAACCATCATGGGCTGGCGCTGCCCGAAACACCGTTCGGCGGCATCAAGGATTCAGGCTACGGTTCGGAAGGCGGCAGCGAAGCAATGGAAGCCTATCTCGTGACGAAGTTCGTATCGCAACATCGCGAAGACTCGGGCAGCGTTTCAATCAGTCGCGCGATCTCCCCACGGCCAGCGTCGCACACGCGCCCGAGCACGACCGGACAGCTGGCCGATCTCGCCCGCGAGATTGCCGGCAAGAAGCTCAGCGACGGAATGTCACCGGCAGAGCGAGTCGCCGGGCGTAATGCTCATCGCGCCGCTCAGTATGAAAATTGACAGCAGAGCGCGCTTTTTCGGTCGGCAAAGCTCGTGACCGCCTTCTCGAGCACGGCCAGCATGTACTGGCGGTGACATGAATCGTCAAACTGTTGCGGCTTCACGCATCTCGGCCGCTTTGCGATCGCTTATCGCGAAAAATTCGGCGAGTTGCCGTCAGAAACGCTCGAAAGAGTTCGCTGATGCCAGCGTGCCGTCCCATTGCCGCACGTAATCGGGCGTACCCGTAGGCGCCGCGTCGACCACGGGCGCCCGTGGCTGCAGTGCGAGCGGCAGCACGCCGGCCCACACCGGCCGATCCATGTCTGCCTCGTCGTCTTTCGGGCCGCCGGTGCGAATCTTCGATGCCGCTTCGTCGAGCCCAATGCGCAGCACGGTGGTTGCGGCCAATTCGTTGGCGTCGCCTGGGCGTACCTCGCGCGAGCGGCCGGGTGCTATGGACTCCACGAACGTATCGAGCGCCGCCGCCTTGGCCGGCCCTTCCACCACCTCGAACGTACCGTAGATGACAGCGGAGCGATAGTTCATCGAGTGGTGAAAGGCCGAGCGCGCCAATACCAAACCGTCCAGGTGCGTGATGGTCACGCATACCTGCGCCCCGGCGGCTGCGAGCTTCAGCATGCGGCTGCCATTCGAGCCGTGAATATACAGATGGTCGCCCTCGCGCCAGCACGCGGTGGGAATGCAGTGAACGCCGTCTCCATCGGCAAAGGCAAGATGGCAGACGTAGGCAGCGTCGACGATGGCGTACAGCGTCGAGCGATCGTAGTGCCCTCGGTTTGCGACGCGGCGCACACGGGTTCGCGCAGAAGGCGGTGCGGCTTCGGAAGTGGTCATAGCTAAAGCGCCTCGATGTGTAAGTTGCGATCGCCCAACAATAAGAAAATCGTGGCACTATGGGTAGACCCACCACCAATTAAAACGATGGAGCCACGATGGACTACGGCGTTTTGCTTTCGGCGTTCGAGCGTGAAGCCGGGCGGGATGCGTCGGCGCGAATGCCGCAACAACGCAGGCTCTACGCCTGCCTGCGTGCGGCAATCCTGAGCGGCAAGATCGAAGAAGGCACGCGCCTGCTCTCGTCGCGCGCGTTGGCCGACGAGTTGGGCATGGCCCGCAACTCGGTCCTGTACGCGTACGAACGACTGGCCGCCGAAGGGTTTGTGATCGGCTCGCGACAAGGTACGGTAGTGGCCGCGGTGGGCGTGCAACGGCGACCGCTCCCCGCCGCCGGCGATGAGCCCGTTTTATCGCGGCGTGTCGCGAACATCGCGCGGCCAGAAGACGGCATGGACGATCCGCTGCCGTTCCTGCCCGGCACGCCCGCCCTCGACGAATTTCCTCTTGCGCAATGGCGGCGCTGCATTGAGCGCGCATGGCGCAGCATCGCTCCCTCCCAGCTCGGCTACTTGCCCGTCGAAGGCAACCTGGCGCTGCGTCGTGCAATTGCCGAGTACCTGCGCATCTCGCGCGGCGTGCGCTGCGAAGCCGAACAGGTTTTCATCACGGGCGGCACGCAGAGCGGCCTGGATCTTTGCACGCGCGCGCTGGCCGACGCCGGCGATGTCGCCTGGATCGAAAACCCCGGCTACGACGGCGCTCGAAACGCCTTTCAAGCCGCCAACCTGCGACTCGTGCCGATTGCCGTCGATGCCGATGGCCTTGCGCCGCGCCTCGAAGATTGGAGCGACGCTCCGCCGAAGCTCATCTACATTACGCCGTCACATCAATACCCGCTCGGTGCCGTGATGAGTCTCGAACGACGGCTGGCGCTGGTGGCGCAGGCGAGCGCCGCCGGCGCTTGGATCATCGAGGATGACTATGACAGCGAGTTCCGCCATCAAGGCGCCCCACTCTCCGCTCTACAGGGCTTGGCCGCGGATGCACGCGTGGTCTACCTGGGCACGTTCAGCAAGGTGATGTTTCCGGCGCTGCGTATTGGCTTCATGGTCGTGCCGCCCGCGCTTGCGCCGGTCTTAGGTCGCGCGGCCGGGCGCTTGATGTTGCGCGGGCGGGAGGCGGAGCAACTGGCGCTGGCCGAGTTCATCGAAGCAGGACATTTCACACGCCATCTGCGACGGATGCGCAGCCTCTATGCCGAACGACGAGCCGCGCTGCATGACGCGCTAGACGAGCATCTGCGCGGGGCACTGACGGTGTCCGGCGGCGCAGGGGGCATGCATCTATCGGCCAGATTGGATGTTCCCCTCGCAGACACCGAGGTCAGCCGTGCGGCGCGGGCGCGCGGGTTAGTGCTGCGGCCGCTGTCGCGGTTTTGCCTGGCCGGCACGGCTGAACGTTACAACGGGCTGGTGCTCGGGTACGGAGCGGTGAGTGCCGACCGAATGGACGGACTGGCGAAACGTGTGAGGGACGTGCTGGATGCGATGCAATCTGCGTCGTTGAAAGATTGACGTTTCACAAGCCTCTCTTGAGGGGGCCGACGAGGCAACACCGCGCAGGTTCAGACGACCCGCGTTTACCCCGTTGCCACGACATTTTTTCCGTGAAACACTGGCCGTCATCCGCAATACTGGACATCCGTCTGGTATATCGGACAGTCCGAGCGCAGACGCGCCCGCAAGTCGATTGTGTCGATTGCTGTGGAGCGCGTTTTTGTCGCCGCTTTCATCCACGCATCGTTTCCCCATCCCGACAGGACCGAAGAAATGAGACTTGTCAGACCCAGCGCAAACATTCTCCGCGTTGCCTCCGCCACGGCTGCTCTGATCCTCCTAGCGGCCTGTACGAAGGTCGCGACGCCCGGCCAGGACGCTTCGAGCTCCTCGGCGTTGCAGGCCGTGCTTCAGCGGGGCACCTTGCGAGTGGGCGATTGCCTCACCTTCGCGCCGTTCGGCTTTTATAACAAAGACGGGCAGCCGGACGGTTACGACGTGGATCTTGCAAAGGAACTGGCAAAAGAAATGGGCGTGAAGCTCGAGGTGGTGAACACGACGAGCGCCAACCGGATTCCGAATTTGCAGACAGGCAAGGTCGATGTCGTGTTCTGCAATTTCACGCGCAATCTCGAGCGAGCAAAAGAAATTTCCTTCACTTCGCCCTATGTGGTGGCGAGCGAGGCGCTGCTCGTTCGCAAGAACAGCGGCATCCAATCGGTGAAGGACATGGCGAACCGCACGATCGCAACCGTCAAGGGCTCCACGAACGGCGACGAAGTGCGCGCGCTGAATATGCCGATCAAGATTCAGGAATACGACAGCTCACAGGCCGCCATTCTTGCCGTCAAGCAAGGTCAGGCCGATGCGATGATCGAAGACAACAACTTCCTCGCTTATCAGGCAAGCCTCGATTCGAGTTTGGCGGTCACGAATGAAGCGCTCGTCCCGCTCGAATACAACGCATTCGGTGTAAAAGCCGGCGATCAGACCTGGCTTAATTACTTGAATCTATTCCTGTTCAACATCAACGCTTCAAAGCAGAACTCACAGCTCTACAAGAAGTGGTTCGGCGCCGATCCGCGCTATCCGCTCAACCCGCAATTCTGAGCAAGTTCGCGTTGGCGGGTGCGCCGCTGGCAACGGGATCGGCGATCGGAAGGGAGGAGCAATGCTTTATCAATGGCTCACGTTGTGGGGCTATGTGCCCGATTTCATCCACGCTGCGTGGCTGACGCTGCAAATCACGCTTCTCGCCTTCTTGCTTGCGGTCGTACTCGGCTTGGCGACGGCGCTTGCAGGAGCCTCGCGAATCCTGGTTCTGC
Organism: uncultured Burkholderia sp.; assembly: GCA_964414365.1. Taxonomy (GTDB): domain Bacteria; phylum Pseudomonadota; class Gammaproteobacteria; order Burkholderiales; family Burkholderiaceae; genus Trinickia. The sequence goes on along the minus strand of CAYPWK010000176.1, from coordinate 2,026 downwards.
GCGCCATCGCGCGCGGCTACATCGAGCTGATCCGCAACACGCCTGTGCTGCTGCAAATCTTCATCGTCTTCTTCGGGCTGCCTTCGCTCGGCATTCGCCTCAGCGCATACACGGCGGGCGTCATTGCACTGGGCGTCAACGTTGGCGCCTATCTCGCCGAAGTCTTCCGGGCCGGCATCCAATCGGTGCCGCGCGGGCAACTCGAAGCGGCGAGCCTGCTCGGACTCGAACGTTCGCAAATTTTCCTCTCGATCGTATTGCCGCAAGCCGCGCGCGCCGTCTACCCGGCCATCGTCAACAACCTGATCCAGCTGCTGCTCGGAACGTCGCTGCTTTCGGCGATCGCGCTGCCCGAGCTCACCGGCATGGCCATCGTCATCAATTCCCGCACGCTGCTGTACATCCAGACGTTTACCGTCACGCTCGTGGCCTACCTGGTGCTGAGCAACTGCCTGTCGTGGCTCGCCGCGCTAATCGGCGCCCGCGTCTTTCATCCGCCGCTCGTCTTGCCGAGGCGCACTCGGCGCAGCTTTCTGTTCCTGCGTCAGGCCAATCGCACTTAAGCCACCAACCGGAGACCGGATATGTCGACGGACCTTTTGACGACGAGCCTCCCTATCCTGCTTCAGGGACTCGCCGTGACGCTGCTGCTATCGGTCGCATCGATCGCCGGTTCGACGATCGCCGGGCTGCTGGCCGCCGTGCTTCGCACGTTCGGCCCTTGGGGCACGCCGCGCATCGCGAAACTCTATACGGAGCTCTTTCGAGGTACGCCCGTCCTTATCACGCTGATGTTCATCTATTTCGGCGTTTCATACTTCGGCTATGCGATCGACGTGTTCGCCGCCGGCGTGGCAGGACTCAGCATCTATCAGGGCGCGTACATCGGCGAGATCTTTCGTGCGGGTATCGAGGCCGTACCCAAGGGACAGTGGGAGGCCTCGCAGATTCTCGGCCTGTCCCGCAGCCAGACTTTCTTTTCGGTCGTGCTTCCGCAGACAGGCAAGATTGTCCTGCCGCCTTTGATCGGCCAGTACTTGTCACTCATCAAGGATACGTCGATCGTCAGCATGATCGGTATGTCGGAGCTGATGCATGGAGGCCAGGCCATCGTCGATCGTATCGGCAAGCCAGTCGAGATCTACGGCCTCGTCGCCTTGCTTTATTTCGTTGTCTGCTTCCCGCTCTCGCAGTGGGTGCGTCGCCATGATCGAAGGAGCCTGCCGTCATGACCATCACTGCCGCCGCTGACTCGAAGCCCGTCATCAACTTGACGCATGTCAGCAAATCGTTCGGCTCCACGCAAGTGCTGAAATCCATCGATCTCAACGTGCGTGCAGGAGAGGTGCTCGTTTTGATCGGTGCCTCGGGCTCGGGAAAGAGCACCGTGTTGCGCATCATGAGCGGACTGGAAACCGCCGATGCGGGCGAAGTCTGGGTCAACGACGTGCCGCTGCACGACTTGCGCCGTGCAAGAGAGATTCGAGGGCACGTCGGCATGGTGTTTCAGCAGTTCAACTTATTTCCCCACAAGACCGCGCTCGGCAACGTCACACTCGCGCTGATCAAGGCACGCAAAATGACGCCTGCCGACGCGCGCAAGCGGGCGATGGAAGCGCTGGATCGAGTCGGTCTGGCGGACCGCGCCGAGCACTATCCGAGCCAACTGTCCGGCGGTCAACAGCAGCGCGTCGCGATCGCGCGTGCATTGGCGGTCGAGCCGAGCATCATGTTCTTCGACGAAGCGACGTCGGCGCTCGACCCCGAGCTCGTAGGCGAAGTCACTGAAGTCATGCGAGGCCTCGCGCGCGACGGGATGACGATGGTCGTCGTCACGCATGAGATGGGCTTCGCGCGGAAGACGGCGGACCGCGTCGTTTTCATGGACAAGGGACTCATCGCTGAGCAAGGCTCGCCCGAGCGAATATTTGCCGATCCGCAAAACGAGCGGACCAGACAGTTCCTGCATCGGGTGCTCGATCATTGACCGGTGGCGACCATTCCGCGTGCCCTGCCGCCGCACCGA
>CAYPWK010000175.1:7218-11155 GCA_964414365.1 uncultured Burkholderia sp. | reverse complement strand
CGCAGGCGAGACCGTGCTGATCGCGATCGATCTCGGCCGCGGCAAGCATCGCCTCGGCGGCAGCATCCTGGCGCAGGTGACCCAGCAGGTCGGTGACAGTGTGCCCGACGTCGACGATCCCGAAGACTTGAAGCGCTTCTTTGCCGCGATTCAGTCGCTCAATGCCGCGGGCCTCTTGCTCGCTTACCACGACCGGTCCGACGGCGGATTATGGGCGACCGTCTGCGAAATGGCGTTCGCGGGCCACGTGGGCGTATCGCTGAACGTCGACATGCTCACGCTCGACGCCACTCACGAGTTCGACTATGGCGACGCGAAAGACTGGGCGAAGCAGACTAGCGGACGGCGCGACGATCTAACGTTGCGGGCGCTTTTCGCTGAAGAGCTCGGCGCGGTGATTCAGGTGCGGGCCGCCGAGCGCGACAAGGTGTTCGGCTTGCTGCGCGAGTATGGACTCTCCGGGTGCTCGCACGTGGTCGGCAAGCTCAATGAGCGTGACGTGATCGAGGTCTATCGCGACGCCAAGAAGATTTACGACGCCCCGCGTGTCGAGTTGCAACGCGCCTGGGCGGAAGTGAGCTGGCGCATTGCTCGCCTGCGCGACAATCCTGCGTGTGCCGATTCCGAATACGATGCGCTGCTCGATGCAGCGGACCCGGGTCTTTCGCCGCAACTGACGTTCGACCCTGAGGACGACGTCGCCGCGCCGTACTTCAACAAGGGCGCACGTCCGCGCGTGGCCATCCTGCGCGAGCAGGGCGTGAACTCGCATCTCGAGACGGCTTACGCATTCGATCGTGCCGGCTTCGACGCCTATGACGTGCACATGAGCGACTTGCTGTCGGGCCGTGCGACGCTCGCCGAGTTTGCCGGTGCCGTGGCTTGCGGCGGGTTCTCCTACGGCGACGTGCTCGGGGCGGGCGAGGGCTGGGCGAAGACGATTCGCTTCAATCCGATGCTGGCTGAAATGTTCGCTGCGTTCTTCGGCCGGGCCGATACGTTCGCGCTCGGCATCTGCAACGGCTGCCAGATGATGAGCAGTCTGGCCTCGATGATTCCGGGCGCCGATGCATGGCCGAAGTTCACGCGCAACAAGTCGGAGCAGTTCGAGGCGCGGTTTTCGCTCGTGCGCATCGAATCCTCGCCTTCGATCTTCTTCGCCGGCATGGAAGGTTCGCGCATTCCCGTTGCCGTCGCGCACGGCGAAGGGTTCGCGGATTTCTCGCAGCAGGGTGATGCGTCTCGTGCGAACGTGGCGATGCGCTTCGTCGATCACCGTGGGGAGGCGACCGAGCGTTACCCATTCAATCCTAACGGCTCGCCCGCGGGCATTACGTCGGTAACGACTGCCGACGGCCGTTTTACCGTGTTGATGCCGCATATGGAGCGGGTGCATCGGACGGTGCAGATGAGTTGGCACCCCGATGGCTGGAGTGAGGCTAGCCCGTGGATGCGCGTGTTCCGCAATGCACGGCGGTGGCTGGGCTAAGGCGAGCGGGTGGTAGACGAGGGGAACGTTTGTCGTTCCTCCGTCGTTGAACCGTGAGAAAGAAGCGTCCAAAGCATAGGCCGCTTAATGCGGCGAGCACCGATCTGACCAAAGAATAAGAAATTCCTTACACGCCATTCGATAAAGAGTCGGAAGGCGGGGTCGTTTACATAGTGGAAACATAACAGCCAGGGCAGGGTGATTCGACTTCGAACGCCGGCATGCCAGGCCTATAACGACCCAGGTAATGGTGCGACGAACGATTGGTGCAACAGGCAGCCATGGCGGCGCGAGTGCAAGGAGACTGAACGTCGGGGCCGCCCTTCTGATGCTGGCGCTCATGGGCGCCGCTCGTGGCGGATACGCCGTGGAGCCTCTCTCGATCTTCACGCTGAGCGGCTTCGGTACGCTCGGCGTTGCGCATTCGAGTCTCGACACGGCCGATGTCACGGGCGCCGCGTTCCAGCCGGCCGGCGCGGGACATACGCGCAACTTCAATTTTGCCGGCGATACGAAGATCGGGCTTCAGCTCACCGGCAACTTCACCGATCAACTGACTGCGGTCGTCCAAGTCGTCTCGCGCTACAACTACGACAACACCTACAAGCCGACGATCGAGTGGGCAAACTTCAACTACGCGTTCACGCCGGACTTCAATGTGCGCATAGGGCGCATCGAGTTGCCCACGTTCCTCGGCTCCGATTACCGCGACGTCGGCTATGCCAACCCGTGGGTTCGTGTGCCCGCCGAACTCTACAACCTCGAACCGATTACTCATAGCGACGGCGTGGATGCGTCATACAGGCTGCACGTTGCACACGCCATCGACACGCTTCATCTGATCTACGGCCGTACTTCGGTTCATGTCATCCCGGGCGGAATCAAGACAAAAGCCACGGATATCACCGGCGTCGTCGATACGCTCGAGTACCGGAGCTTGACAGTGCATCTCGGCTACCTTCATGCGTATACGTCGTCACCGTTCGTCCAGAGGTCGGCGGCAGCGGCCTATAGCGTAGGCGTCGGCTACGACGTGCGTGACTGGTTCCTGCAAGGTGAGCTCGCGCGCGTGACCGCCGATCAGTTGACGCCTGGCTACGTGGCCGGCTATGTGACGGGCGGGGTGCGCTTCGACAAGTTCACGCCGTATGCCACGTATGCGGTCGAACATGCGCTCGGCCATCAGACCGTCGCCCCTAACGCCAACCTCGGGCAAAGGGATCTTTCGATCGGTCTGCGTTGGGATTTCGCGAAAAATCTCGACATGAAGGTGCAGTACGACCGTATCTGGACACCGTCACAGTCGGCGGGCCTCTTCATCAACGAGCAGCCGAACTTCCGATTCGGCAGCGGGGCGAATGTGTTCAGCGCAACCCTCGACTTCGTCTTCTAGGGGCGCGCATGTTAATAGGCGTCAAGCAAAACCTGCCGGCCGTCTTGATCGGTGCGGTCTTCGCACTCTTTGCAAGCGTTTGCGACGCACAGATCGTCGTGATCGTGTCGGCAAAGAGTCCGCTCACATCGCTTACCGAGAGCGATATCGCCGACGTCTATCTGGGGCGCACGAACCAGCTGCCCGGCGGAGCCGAAGTCGTGCCGGTCGATCGCGAGAAGGATGACGCACAGCGCGCGGAGTTTTACAGGCTTGTCGCGGGTAAGTCGCTCGCGCAATTGCGCGCTTACTGGTCGAGGCAGATTTTTACGGGACGCGGTATGCCGCCGCGTACGGCGGTGGACGCCCAGGCCATCAAGAAGATCGTTTCCACGTCGCCGAATGCGATCGGATATATCGACAGAAGCGAACTCGATTCAAGTGTGAAAGCCGTGCTTACCCTGCACTGATCGCTAAAGATGGCGGAGGCGATGGAGACCGACAAGGCGATTCAAGGCGCGAGCAACACCGGCAGTGCCGGGTTCGTTCGCCGCATGGTGCACCGGCTGACGCGGTATGTGCCGCCACGCTTTCTCGAAGCCTATATCCTCTTCCCTTGGCTCGCGCTTCTCTTTCTGTCGTTCTTCTGGTGCTCGGTCGCTTACATAATCCGCGTCGAGTACGACGCAGCGATGACTGCCGCCGCGGCGTCGAGCCGAGCGCTCGCGGACACCTACGAAGCGCACGCGGTGCGCAATCTCACCCTGATCGATCGCACATTGAAGATGGTGGCGTACGCCTACGCGTTGAAGGGCGACAAGGCGCTCGACGAAATGCTGGCGAGGGAAATGCTGCCTCCGACGATCGTCTTTAACGTGGCGATCGCAAACCGTTACGGTCGGGTGACCGCGAGCACGCGCAAGCTCCCGGAGCCCGCCGTCGCCGATCAGCCGTTCTTCAAGTCGATGTGCGGCGGTGGCCGCGATTCGCTTTTTATCGGCCAGGTCGAGCGGAATGCCGAGTCAGGCGCGGCCGAAATCGTGTTTAGCCGGCGGCTCACCGACGCAGCGGGCCGG
>CAYPWK010000175.1:0-7118 GCA_964414365.1 uncultured Burkholderia sp. | reverse complement strand
GTCAGGCGCGGCCGAAATCGTGTTTAGCCGGCGGCTCACCGACGCAGCGGGCCGGTTCGCCGGCATCGTCATGCTGACGGTCGACCCGTCCTATTTCACGAGCGCCTACGATGCCGCGCAAATGGGCAAGCAGGGCTTTTTGGGGCTGCTCGGCACGGACGGCACCATGCGCGTGCAACAAGTCGGTGACGTCGTTTCGTGGGGCGCGACGATGGCCGTGCCGAATATGGACCACATTTCGGCACGGCCTACGGCGATGCCGTGGGACGCCGGTATCGTGCGATTCGGCAGCGTGAGGGCCTTGCACGGCTTTCCGCTCGTTGCGATTGTCGGGCTGTCGAAGGAAGAGGCGTTGTCGCACTTCCGGCGTGAGCAACGGCTATACATACTGTGGACCGCGGGGGGCAGCGTACTGTTGCTGGTGCTGACGGCGATCCTCAGTGCAAAGAGCTGGGCGCTCGCGCGCAGCCGTGCGCGCACGGAGGAACGCATTCGCCATATGGCGATGCATGACGCGCTGACCGGGCTGCCTAACCGATCCGTGCTGCGCGAGCGCCTCGAACAGATTCTGCGGCACGCGCGGCGGCACAACTACGCGGTCACCGTCGTTTTCATCGACCTGGATAACTTCAAGCTGATCAACGATAGCCTCGGGCACCGCGCTGGCGACGAGCTGTTGAAGGTGGTGGCGAGCCGCATGCGGTTGTGCCTGCGGTCTGCCGACATGGTGGTGCGTCTGGGCGGGGACGAGTTCGTGCTCGTGCTTTGCAACGAATCGTCGGACGGGCCCGGCGCTTACCTGGCGATCGAGCGTGTGCGCGAGGCGATCTCCGAGCCGGTTGAGCTCGTCCGGCAGACTTACCAGGTGACCTGCAGCATGGGGATGGCCAGGTATCCGACGGATGGCGAAGACGCGGAAACGCTGTTGAGCAATGCCGACGCCGCGATGTACCGCGCGAAGGAACTGGGCCGCAACAATTGTCAGTGGTACCGGCCGGAAATGAACATCAGGCTGCGCGATCGTTTGCGCCGGCAGAAGCAGCTAGGCGAAGCGCTGACCAACGGCGAGTTCCGCGTCGTATACCAGCCGCAGGTGGATGCGCGCACGCGCACGATCTTCGGCGTCGAAGCGTTATTGCGCTGGGATCATCCCGTCGACGGCGTCGTGTCGCCGATGACGTTCATTCCGCTGGCGGAGGAAACGGGGCTCATCGTGCCGATCGGTGAGTGGGTATTGCGCTCGGCATGTCAGCAAGGGATGCGGTGGCAGCAGGCCGGTTTGCCGCCGGTGAGCATTTCCGTCAACGTGTCGGCCAGACAGTTCCTCCACGATGGATGGGCGCAGACCGTGGCTCGCGCGCTCGAGGAGAGCGGGCTCGATGCGCGCTATCTCGAGCTCGAACTGACTGAGAGCCTGATCATGCAGGACCTCGATCGTTGCATTCAGACCATGAACAAGCTTCAGGAAATGGGCGTCCGGTTCTCGATCGACGATTTCGGTACCGGCTATTCGAGCTTGAGCGCCCTCAAGCACCTGCCGATCGCCAAGCTTAAAATCGACAAGTCATTCGTACGCGAGTTACCGCAACGCGAGGACGATAGGGCAATCGTCATGGCTGTCCTATCGATGAGCCGGCGGCTGAACCTGAATGTGATCGCGGAGGGTGTCGAAACGCAGGCGCAGGTCGATTTTCTGCGCGAGAACGGCTGCGATGAGATTCAGGGTTACTACTTTAGCCGGCCCATAACGCCCACCGAGATCGAGGCCATGCTGGCCGAACAGCGCAGCGTCGCCGGAGCGCTCGGCGACGCTTGATAGCGAGCAGCGGTGCGTTGCGGTCACCGCCGTTCTTTGATTACTGAATCTTGGCCTGAGCCCGCAGATTCTGCTCGAACGCCTGCAGCTTTTCTTGCTGCATCTGCTGGACGATCTGCTGCTTGACTTGATCGAGCGGCGGAGGCGTGATCGGCCGCGAGTCGTCGAGCCGAATGATGTGCCAGCCGAACTGCGTATGAACGGGCGCTTGCGTCATCTCGCCCTTTTGCAATTTCTCGGCCGCCTGCGCGAACTCGGGCACATAGGCGCTCGGGTTCGACCAGTCGAGATCGCCGCCGTTCTTGGCCGAGCCCGGATCCTTCGAATACTGCTTGGCGAGATCCTCGAACTTCGCGCCGCCCTTGATCTTGGTGATGATGTCCTTGGCCTGCTGCTCGTTCTCGACGAGGATATGGTGCAGGTGCAGCTCGTTGCCGCCCACCTGCTTCACGAGCTCGTCATAGCGTGCCTTGACCTCGGCGTCGCTCGGCGTGTTCTTCTTGACGAAATCCTCGATCAGCGCGCGCAGAACGACGGTTTGCTGCGCGACTGCCACTTGCGCCTTCACGTCGGCACGCGAGGGAATGCCTTCGCGGGCAGCCTCCTGCATCAGGATCTCGCGATTGATGAGCTCGTCGCGAACGGCTTGCTGCAATTGCGGGCTGTCTTGCTGCCCTTGCTTCACGAGTTGAGCGACCAGCGCGTCTGCGCGCGATTTTGGAATCGGCGTGCCGTTCACGACGGCAACGTTTTGCGCAAAGGCTGGAGCGGCGGCGAAGGCGGCCAGCAATACCCAAATTCGGGCTTTCTGATGGATCATCGGACGTTTCCTAGCGTTCCAAAATGGGAAAGATTCGATATAAGACGACCCCGAGCTTTCGATTGCTCACAGGTACGGGGCGCTCATGACATCGCTTTCAAGACTTCGATGGCGGCGCATCGGGCAACTGGGCGAACTCTTCGGGCGTGTAAGCCAGGATCGCGAGCGCATGGATGCCGCGCTGCATCACGTCGGCCAGCGCATCATACACCAGGCGGTGTCGCGCGATGCGCGCCTTGCCGGCAAACGCGGACGCCACCACTGTCACCGTGTAGTGGCCGCCCGCGGCCGCGCCGGCATGGCCCGCATGCTGCGCGCTGTCGTCCTGGACGGCGAGCTGCGCCGGGGCAAGCGCCGCGCCGATGCGCGCCTCGATGAACGCGATGCGCTCAGCCGGCGTCGCCGTCATGAAGTGGGCAGCGGAAACTTCGGCCATCGTTACTCTTCCTTGAGGTACTTCGCGAGCCAGAGGCTTTGCGCGAGGATGAAGACGATCATGGCGCCGATGGTCCCATAGAGCTTGAAGTTGAACCATTGCTCGGCCGTGAAGTTGGCGACCACCCAAAGGTTGACAACGCCCAGCGCGAAGAAGAAGCATGCCCACGCGGCATTGAGCTTGTCCCAGACGCCGTCGGGCAGCGTCAGTTGCTCGCCCATCATCGTCCGAATGAAATTCTTGCCAAACCCGTAGCGGGCGCAGATAAGTCCGACAGCGAAGAACCAATAAACGGCCGTGAACTTCCACTGGATGAATTTCTGGTCGTGAAGCGCGAGCGTGGCCCCGCCGAACAGCACGATGACTGCAAGATTGACCCACAGCAGCGTATCGACCTTGCGATGCCGAAAGGCTACCCACGCGACCTGCACGAGCGTCGCCGCGATTGCGACGCCGGTCGCCGTGAAAATGCCCCAGATCTTGAACGAGACGAAGAACAGGACGAGTGGGAAGAGATCGAAGAAAAATTTCATCAGATGTAGGGAAGCTTCGCTATCAAGCGCGGCGCGGAGAAACTGCACGCGGTTTGTCGGCACCACTAAGCGTATCCCGCGCACGATCGCCTCGTGCGCGGGATACGGTTGCATCGTGCGCAATAGGGGGCGCGGCTTCGCGTCGCGCTACTTGGGCTCGAATTGTAGCGCAGCCGAATTGATGCAGTAGCGCAGGCCCGTCGGTGCGGGACCGTCCTCGAACACATGACCGAGGTGTGCGCCGCACTGCTTGCAGCGAACTTCGATGCGCAGCATCCCATGAGAGCGGTCGGTCCGCTCTTCGATCACCTCGCCGTTGATCGGCTTGAAGTAGCTCGGCCAGCCGCAACCGGCGTCGAACTTCGTCGACGATTCGAAGAGCGGCGTGCCGCAGCAGACGCAGTCGTAGACGCCGCGCTCCCAGTGATCCCAGTAGCGGCCCGTGAACGGGCGTTCGGTCGCGGCGTGCCGCGTCACTTCGTATTCGATGTCGCTGAGCTCGCTGCGCCAGTCGTCGTCGGGCTTATGAACCGCGTAGGTGTCAGGAGGCGTGTCGCTCGTTTCCGGCAAATCGCGAGGATCGGTGCGTTGAGTCATGGTCGATATGTCTCCATAGATGTCGCTCATGACGAGCAGCTGACCGAGAGGGTGCCCGCCCAGTCGGGCGGAAGCGCCGCATAAGCCTCGAATTCGGGCTGCTCGTCGAACGGGTGGCGCAGCACGGCCAAGAGCCGCTCCACCTCCGAGAAATCCTTCTCCTTCGCGCGCCGTATCGCCGTCTCGGCCAGGTGGTTGCGCAGCACGTATTTCGGGTTCACGCGGTTCATCTCCTCGCGCCTCGCCGAATCATCGCGCGGATCGCCCGCAAGCCTTGCACGATAGTCGACGGCCCAGCGATCGAATGCCTCGCGATCGATGAACATGTCGCGTACCGGCCCGTCACCGTTGGCATCGTGCTTGGACATCCCCGAAAGACGGCGAAACGTCAGCGTAAAGTCCGCGCGATTGTTGTGCATGAGCTCCAGCAGGCGGTTGGCGAGCGCGTCGTCGCCCGGTTGGGCCTCGGATAGTCCCAGCTTGTCGCGCAATCGACGCTCGAGCGCCGGCGCAAACCGCACCTTGAACGTTTCGAGCGCCTGCTGGGCATCGGCAACCGACCGTTCTGCCCTCACGGATTCGTCGTGATGCGCGCCGATCAACGGAAGCAGGCTTTGCGCGAGACAAAAGCAATTCCAGTACGCGATCTGCGGCTGCATCCGATAAGCGTAGCGGCCCTGCGTGTCTGAGTGATTGCAGATATGGTTGGCATCGAAGGCGTCGACGAAGCCGAACGGGCCATAGTCGATCGTGAGACCGAGGATCGACATGTTGTCCGTATTCATGACGCCATGGCAAAAGCCCACGGCCTGCCATTGCGCCATCAGCTCGGCCGTACGTGCCGCCACAGCATCGAGCAATGCAACGTACGGGTCCTTCGCCGCGCGGCAGTCCGGATAAAAGCGGTCGATCACATGGTCCGCGAGCGCGCGCAGCTCGTCGATGCGATCCGCGGCGTAAAAATGCTCGAAGTGTCCGAATCGCACGAAGGTCGGCGAGACGCGCGTGACGACGGCAGCCGTTTCGATCTCTTCGCGGCGCACCGGCTGATCCGACCCGATCACGCATAGGGCACGGGTAGTCGGGATGCCGAGGTGGTGTATCGCCTCGGAACAGAGGAATTCGCGAATCGACGATCGCAGCACGGCCCGACCATCGCCCATGCGCGAGTAGGGCGTGCGTCCGCTGCCCTTCAATTGCACCTCATTGCGCTCGCCGCGGTGTTCGAGCTCACCGAGCGTGAGCGCGCGGCCGTCGCCGAGCTGGCCGGCCCAGACGCCGAACTGGTGACCGGAATAGACAGACGCGTATGGCAGGGCCGACGCGGGCCATTCGCGGGTCGGATTGCCGCAGAAGAAGTCGGCAAAGCCGGGCTCGTCCGCAATCGACGCATCGAGACCGAGCATCTCAGCAGCGTCAGCCGAGAATCCGATAAGGTACGGATCGGGCAGCGGTGTGGCGGGCAGGCGTGTGTAAAACGCGTGGCCGAGACTTGCGAACGATCCGGCGCGTTCGGCGCCGAGCATCTCGGCGAGCGCCGCCACCGCCCCGACGGGCTCGGCAAGATTTGCGGAAAAGGGCATCAGTGAATCCTCTCGACTTCTCCGTATTGTAAGCGGCCGCTTCGCGGCGCGCCGGGCAGGTGCGGGCGCGCACCGCTTGCCGAGCACACGACGCTCCGGTTAATGTCCTGAAAGTGGGTCAGCGCGAGAAAGGGCCCCGAGGAGACAGCCGCCATGACGAAGCCATTGCTGGGCCGGATGATGGACGTGCAGCTCAATGTGTCGATGCTGCTCAGGCATGCCGCGCGCTATGCGGCGGACACGGAGATCGTTTCCCGCCGCGTCGAAGGCGACATCCATCGCTACACCTATCGAGATTGCGAGAAGCGCGCGAAGCAGCTCGCTCAGGCATTGACGCGGCTCGGCGTCCGGGAGGGCGAGCGCATCGGCACACTGGCCTGGAACGGCTACCGGCATCTCGAGGCCTACTACGGGACGACGGGTATCGGCATCGTCTGCCATACGATCAATCCGCGGCTTTTTCCCGAGCAGATCGCCTACATCGTCAATCACGCCGACGATCGCTACGTCCTCTTCGACGTGACTTTCACGGCGCTCGTCGAGAAGCTCGCGCCGCAGTGCCCGAACGTGAAAGGCTGGATCGCCCTCGCGGATGCCCCCAAGGGAGTCCCTTCTGGGGCTGCCCCGCAGGAACTTCCCTTGGGGGGCGCCGGTTTACGGCTACCGTCGATCGCCGCGCCTCTTATTGGCTACGAAACGCTGCTCGAGGCCGAGGACGGCGACTTCGATTGGCCCGAGCTCGACGAGCGTATCGCGTCCAACCTCTGTTACACGTCGGGCACGACGGGACACCCGAAGGGCGCGCTCTATTCGCAGCGCTCGACCGTGCTCCATGCCTATGGGGCCGCGCTGCCGGACTCGATGGGAATGTCGGCGCGTGACTGCGTGCTGCCCGTCGTCCCCATGTTTCACGTAAACGCCTGGGGCATTCCGCATGCGGCACCGCTAGCCGGCGCGAAGCTCGTGTTTCCAGGTAACGACCTCGACGGCAAATCCCTCTACGAGCTGATGGAAGCCGAGCGGGTCACGTTCTCGGCCGGCGTGCCGACGGTTTGGATGGGGCTCCTGGGCTACATTCGCGAGGCCGGAAAGCGCTTTTCGTCGCTGGAGCGGACCGTGATCGGCGGCTCGTGCTGTCCGCCCGCGATGCTGCGGGCGTTCGAGGACGAGTACGGCGTGCGCGTGATCCACGCGTGGGGCATGACTGAAATGTCGCCACTCGGAACACTTGCGCGGCTCAACTGGGAGCAGGAGCAGCGCCCCCCTGAAGCGCGGCGCCGCCTGCTCGAAAAACAAGGCAAGGCGATTTGCGGCGTCGATATGAAGATCGTCG
>CAYPWK010000174.1:10573-11159 GCA_964414365.1 uncultured Burkholderia sp. | reverse complement strand
CCGTGTATCCGCGCTTCATCGCCATCAGGATGCGGTCAGAGCCGTGCTGCACCGGCAGATGCAGGTGCGAGACGAGCTTGTCGACCTTCGCGTAAGTATCGATGAGGCGCTGTGTGAACTCTTTCGGATGCGAGGTCGTATAGCGGATCCGCTCGATCCCGGGCATCTCGGCGACATATTCGATCAGCGTCGCAAAATCGGCGATCTCCGAGGCGCCGGCCGTGAGCGGGCCGCGGTAAGCATTGACGTTCTGGCCCAGCAGCGTCACCTCGCGCACGCCCTGGTCCGCGAGCCCGGCGATCTCGGTCAGCACGTCGTCGAGCGGCCGCGACATTTCCTCGCCGCGCGTGTAGGGGACGACGCAGTAGCTGCAGTACTTGCTGCAGCCTTCCATGATCGAGACGAACGCGCTCGGTCCTTCGACGCGCGAGGGCGGCAAATTGTCGAACTTCTCGATCTCGGGAAACGAGATGTCGACTTGCGCTCGCCCCGTTGTACGGCGCGCGCCGATCATCTGCGGCAGCCGATGCAGCGTTTGCGGCCCGAAGACGAGGTCGACGTAGGGTGCGCGCGCGACGATGGCGGC
>CAYPWK010000174.1:7820-10563 GCA_964414365.1 uncultured Burkholderia sp. | reverse complement strand
GATCAGCAGATCGGGTTTCGCTTCTTTGAGCTCGCGTACGCGGCCGAGATCCGAGAAGACCTTTTCCTGCGCTTTTTCGCGCACGGAGCAGGTATTGAACAGGATGACGTCCGCCTCTTCAGGGGTGTCCGTCTTGACGAGGCCTTCCGCTTGCCCGAGTACGTCGATCATCTTGTCGGAGTCGTACTCGTTCATCTGGCAGCCGAAGGTTTTTACATAGACTTTCTTGGTCATGAAGTCGCCGTTCGCAGTGGTTGACCTGGGGGCGGTTGAAGGTGAACAAAAAGGGCGCGATGCCGGCCGGCCAGACCGGCCCATTCGTCCGCATAGCCGTGAATTATAGCCCTTCGGGTTGCCGGCCTCGGCCCACCGAAGGTGCGCTCGTCACCGCGAGCCCAGGCAAGTCGTCCCAGTGCTGCTCCACGTGCGCGAAGCGCTCGATGAGGAAATCCAGGAGCGCGCGCACGCGCGGCGGCCGGTATCGGTTCCGATGAAAAAGGGCCGTGAGCGGGGTGTCGTTCGCATAGCGCCACTCGGGCAGCACGACCTGCAGCCGCCCGGCGCGCAGGTCGGCGTCAATGTCCCAGAGCGACTTCAGCGCGATGCCGTAGCCGTCGATCGCCCAAGTCCGGGTGACCGCGCCGTCGTTCGTTTCGCGCGACGATTCCAGCGGCACCGTATAGGTCTCCGTTTGCGCGCCGCGGACGAAGCGCCATTCGTTGAGCGGGCCCGAGGCGATCACGACCACGATGCAATGAAAGCGCGCGAGATCGGCCGGGGAGGCCGGCGTGCCGTGCCGGGCAAGATACTGGGGCGAAGCGGCGAGCACGCGCCGGTTCGACGCGAGCCGGCGCGCCACGAGCGACGAATCTTCGCGCGGCGTGCCGAAGCGGATCGCGATATCGATATCGTCTTGCAGCAGATTCGAAACGGAATCGGCGAGCGTGAGCGCGAATGTCACGTCAGGGTAAAGCGCGTTGAACTCGTCGAGCCAGCCCATCAGCATGTTGCGCCCGAAGTCGGACGTCGTCGACACGCGGATCTTGCCTCGCACCACGTTGCGCCCGGCCTGCAGCGCCGCTTCCGCATCGTCGAGCGCCTGCAGTGCCTGCATCGCATGGCGCAGATAGAGCCGGCCCTCGTCGGTCAGCCTGAGTTGGCGTGTCGTCCGCTCGAAAAGGCGCGTTGAGAGCGCTGCCTCAAGTTTCGCGAGGCGCGCGCTTGCGGCTGCGGGCGTCAGCGCGAGCCGTCTGCCGGCCGCCGTGATGCTGCCCGCTTGCGCCGCTTCGACGAAAAGCCGGATATCGCCGAGCCGATCCATCATTATTCCAAGAAAGTTGAGAATGATTCAAACGATAGGCCAATTATCAAATTCGTGCGCGGTCGCCAGAATGGCACGGTTTTGAACTTGTCCGTTTTGGATTCGCCATGCCCATTCCTCTCGTCGCGCTCGCCTTGAGCGCATTCGCGATCGGTACGACGGAGTTCGTGATCATGGGGCTCCTGCCCGACGTCGCCCACGATCTCGCCGTATCGATCCCTTCCGCCGGGCTGCTCGTCACGGGCTATGCGCTCGGCGTGGCAGTCGGCGCACCGCTCCTTGCGGTGCTGACCAGCAAAATGCCGAGGAAGGCCTCGTTGCAGCTGCTGATGGCCGTGTTCGTGATCGGCAACGTGCTTTGCGCCATCGCTGGTGATTACCGGATGCTGATGATCGCGCGGGTCGTCACCTCGTTCGCGCACGGGTCGTTCTTCGGCATCGGCGCCGTCGTCGCCGCTTCGCTCGTGCCGCGCGAAAAGCAGGCCAGCGCGATCGCGCTCATGTTCACGGGCCTTACGCTCGCCAATGTCCTCGGCGTGCCGTTCGGCACGTTCGTCGGGCAGAGCTTTGGCTGGCGCGTGTCGTTCTGGATCGTGGCGGGGCTCGGCGTGCTCTCGCTCGCCGGCATTGCCGCGCTCGTGCCGAATCGCCACGACGCGGGGCCCGCCGGGCTCGCGCGGGAAGTCCGCGTACTGAGGGAACCGCAGGTCTGGTTCGCGCTTGCGATGACGGTGCTCGGATTTGGCAGCGTATTCGTCGTTTTCACTTACATCGCGCCGATTCTGGAGCAGGTGACCGGCTTCGCGCCGCGTACGGTGACGCTGATCCTCGTGCTGTTCGGCGCAGGCCTGACCGTGGGTAACGTCGTCGGCGGCAAGCTTGCCGATCGCGCGCTGATGCCGTCACTGATGGCCATCCTTGTCGCGCTCGCGGCCGTCATGGCCGTATTCGCAAAGACGAGCCACCTGCCGCTGCCGGCCGCCGCGACGGTGTTTGTCTGGGGCGTCATGGCGTTTGCGACCGTGCCGCCGCTGCAGATGCGCGTCGTCGAGAAGGCGCGGCACGCGCCGAACCTCGCCTCCACGTTGAATATCGGTGCGTTCAACGTCGGCAATGCCGGCGGCGCCTGGCTCGGCGGCCTCGCGCTCACGCACGGGCTTAAGCTCGACGCGCTGCCCTGGGTTGCCGTCGCGGTGACGCTTGCCGCGCTCGCGGTCACGGTCGTGGCGGCGCGGATGGACGGCCGGCGCGCAGCGCAGCCAAACCGGGCGACGGAGCGGGTCTGCTGATGAACAGCGGTTATCGCGGCGCCGGCCGGGGCCTGCTGCCGGGGTCCCTCGGGTGGACCGCGCCCGCCACGAGCGCCGGAAGCTCTTCCATTCGCTCGACGATATGACCGACGCCGAGATGGCGCAGGACCTG
>CAYPWK010000174.1:0-7720 GCA_964414365.1 uncultured Burkholderia sp. | reverse complement strand
CGCCCGATCGCGGCGGCCAGATTTGCACGATTCTGATTCGATACCGCCGCCGCGGGGAGCGGCACCCGACTGAGCGCGTCGCGAACCGCCATGATCGGTGCGTGAGAGCGTTCGAGCGCCCTTTCGACGTTGGAGGCAAGCCGTGTCGCGAAGCCAGAGGGCAACGAAATGCCGAAATCGCGCTCGATGCCGGCTAGAGCGGCCGGCGTTCCGGGGTACAACGCGGACCGCGAGGCGGACTTGACGTCGATTCCGGGAAACGCCGCCGTCAGCATCTCGACGAGCACCCGATGAGCGATGACCTCGCTGACGACGAGTGCGCCATCGCAATCGCAAAGGAGATAGTCGTACATGGATTAAGGGGCGCACCCCTCGAGGCGGCCGACCTCGCAGGGTGCTTTTTGTCTGATTGGACCCAAATGATACGTAGATTGTGCGGCTGGCGCTCAACGTCTTTTCGCTGAAGTCGCGCAGAGCGCTCGGCTCGCTCCTTCCATGCGCGGTGCCGACAAATTCAGCAATAAATTCGGCAATCAAAGGGGGCAGCGTTGTCCAGGGGATTTCAGGCTGCGTCCGCCCACGCCTTCGCCGCGGTCACCGCGCGCTGCCAACCAGCCAAGCAGCCGCGGGCGGCTTCGCGCTCCATCGTCGGCGAGAAGCGCTTCTCGACCTGCCACTGGCTTTCGAGCTCGCCGATGTCTTTCCAGTAGCCGACGGCGAGCCCCGCGAGATAGGCAGCTCCGAGCGCCGTCGTCTCGCTGATACGGGGACGCACGGCCGCCACGCCGAGCAGGTCGGCCTGAAACTGCATGAGCAGATTGTTCGCGCAGGCCCCGCCGTCGACGCGCAACTCGCCGACTCGAATGCCCGAATCGGCTTGCATGGCCGTCAGGACGTCGACCGACTGATAGGCGATCGAATCGAGCGCCGCGCGCGCGAGGTGGGCGCTCGTCGTGCCGCGCGTCACGCCGAAGACCGTGCCGCGCGCCCTCGGATTCCAATGCGGCGCGCCGAGCCCGGCGAAGGCCGGCACCACGTAGACGCCGTCGCAATGCGGCACGCTCGCGGCGAGCGCCTCCACTTCGCTCGCCGACTTGATGATGCCGAGCCCGTCACGCAACCACTGCACCACGGCACCCGCGATGAAAATGCTGCCTTCGAGCGCGTAATCGACGCGATCGCCGATCTTCCAGGCGAGCGTCGTGACGAGATTGTTCTTGGACTCGATCGGCTTTTCGCCCGTGTTCATGACGAGAAAGCAGCCGGTGCCGTACGTGTTCTTCACCATGCCCGATTTCGTGCACATCTGGCCGAAGAGCGCGGCGTGCTGATCGCCGGCGATGCCCGCGAGCGGAATCTTCGATGCGAAGACGGTCGTGACCGTCGGCCCGTAGACCTCAGACGAAGATCGCACTTCAGGCAGCATGCTGCTCGGGATGTCGAGTGCTTCGAGCAGATCGCCGTCCCACTGCAGCGTATGGATGTTGAAGAGCATGGTGCGCGAGGCGTTCGTCACGTCGGTGACGTGCAGCGCATGCTTCGTGAAGTTCCAGACGAGCCAGCTATCGACGGTGCCGAACGCGAGCTTGCCTTGCTTCGCTTTCTCGCGCGCCCCTTCGACGTGATCGAGAATCCAGCGGATCTTCGTGGCGGAGAAGTAGGCATCGATCGGCAAGCCCGTTTTGGCGCGGACCTTGGCCTCGAGCCCTTGCGCTTTGAGCATGTCGCAAAGGTCGGCCGTGCGGCGGTCTTGCCAAACGATTGCGTTGTGGATGGGCTGGCCTGTTTCGCGATCCCAGACGATCGTCGTCTCGCGTTGATTCGTGATGCCGATCGCGGCGATCGACGCGCCATTCAGGCCCGCGCGAGTGACGGCTTCGGCCGCCACCCCGGCCTGCGTCGACCAGATCTCGTTCGGATCGTGCTCGACCCAGCCGGGCTGCGGATAAATCTGTGCGAATTCCTTTTGGGCGTTGGAGACGATGTTGCCCTTCCGGTCGAACACCATCGCGCGCGAACTCGTCGTGCCTTGGTCGAGCGCAAGAATGTATTGATCTTGCATTGTCTTGCCTCCATTTGATTGTCGTCATTCGCCGTGGCCCCCGCGGCGTACCACCTATCCGGTTGCGCCCGGAACGCCGCCGGTTACTGCGTGAAGGCCGAAGCCCGTGTCGCTCCCGCGGGCGAAGGCGATTGAGCGAGCCAAGTCTCGACCCGCGAGCGCACGGCATCGAGGCTGTCCGGCGCAAGATGCAGCCCGAGCTTCGTCCGGCGCCAGAGGACGTCGTCGGCGCGGCGCACCCACTCCGCATCGCGCAGATAGGCGAGCTCGCGCTCGTAGAGGCCGGGCGCCAGCTCTTCGCCAAGCTCGGAGAGCGAGCGCGCCTCGCCGACGATGCGCTCGGCTCTCGTGCCGTAAGCGCGTGCGTAGCGGCGCGAGAGCTCGGCCGGCAGCCACGGATGCCGGCTCGCGAAGCGCGCGGCGAAGACATCGAAGCGCGCACCGTCGATGTCGCCTCCCGGCAGCGGCGCACCCGCTGTCCATTCGCTCGCGCGATGGCCAAGCGGTTCGCAAAGGAGATCGACGGCCTCCTCGGCGAGTTTGCGGAATGTCGTAATTTTGCCGCCAAAAACCGAAAGCAGTGGCGCGTCAGTCCCGCTCGCACCGTTGCCGGCTTCGAGCACCAGCCGGTAGTCGCGCGTGACGGCCGATGGGTCGTCGGCACCTTCCTCTTCGAGGAGCGGCCGCACGCCCGAATAGCTCCAACAGACGTCGGACGGCGCGATCTTCCGCTTGAAGTAGCGATTGATCGATTCGCAGAGGTAGCGTACCTCGTCCTCCGCGATGCCGACCAGCGCCGGATCGCCTCCATATTCGACGTCCGTCGTGCCGATCAGCGTGAAATCCTGCTCATAGGGGATCGCGAAGATGATTCGCTTGTCGGGGTTTTGAAAGATATAGGCGTGGTCGTGATCGAAGAGGCGCCGCGTCACAATATGGCTGCCTTTGACGAGCCGCACCGCATGCTGCGCCTCGCGCCCGAGCGCATCATGCAAAAGCCGGCCAACCCAGGGCCCGGCCGCGTTCGCGAGCGCACGGGCACGCACGGCGAACCGCGTTCCGTCGGCGCGCTGAAGATCGGCCTGCCATTCGCCGGCTGCGCGCACCGCCTTGACCAGTCTCGTGCGCGTCGCGATCGTGGCGCCGCGCTCGCTCGCATCGAGCGCGTTCAGCACGACGAGCCGCGCGTCGTCGACCCAGCCGTCGGAGTAGACGAAGCCGCGCTCGATCGAATCGACGAGCGGGGCGCCAGCCGGATGATTGCGCATGATGATGCCGTGCGATCCCGCGAGCAGCTCGCGGCGCGCGAGATGATCGTAGAGGAATAGGCCGGCGCGGATGAGCCATGCCGGACGCAGGTTCGGCATATGCGGCATGACGAAGCGCAATGGGCGGATGATATGCGGCGCCGCGCGCAGCAGCGTCTCCCGCTCCTTCAGCGCTTTTCGAACGAGGCCGAATTCCTTGTATTCGAGGTAGCGCAGCCCGCCGTGGATGAGCTTCGTGCTGGACGACGACGTATGCGAGGCAAGATCGTCCTGCTCGACGAGCAGCACGGAGAGTCCGCGCCCCGCGGCGTCGCGCGCGATTCCCGCGCCGTTGATCCCGCCGCCGACGACGAGCAGATCGTATCGGCTGCCTTCGCTCACTTCGGTCACTTGCTCACCCTCTTTGCCTGGCCATGATGCGGACGTTGGGCCGCGTTGAATGGAAAACGACGCGAACCTGCTATGTTCGTTTGCGAAATTTATCGAACATAATCGAAAAAGTAAAGCGCGAGGAATCGGCAGGTCAAGTGCAGATTGCAGCGGGGCGAAGTGCCGCGCCGGCGCGCGTTCGCTCGCGCGGCGCTACCATGGCGAAAAAACGCGAAGAGGTGGGGCGATGCGTGGATTCGAGTGGTGCGCGGCAGTGGCGGCGGTTGCACTGATGGCGGGATGCGCGGGAATGGTCGGGTTCGGCGCGCCGCCGCTCTCGGCGCTCGAGGCCCAGTGCGGCGCACGGACGGACTACGGTGCGGACGCGCCGGCTGTCTATTCAGCGCTGCTCGACGCTTATGTCGGCTACCGGCACCGCCGCGTGACGCAGGCGGACTACTGTGCGTTCCAGGCGTCTATCGCGAAAGAGCATGCCGCGCTCGTCGCGGGCGGCCCGACGGCCCGGCCCGCGTGGGCGGAGTTTTTCAATGCGGCGCGTGTGCAGGCGATCGACTGGCGGGCAGCCGCCGATCCGTCGCTGCGCGGCGGCTAGGGAGTTCGAGGGGCGGTCGTCCGGCCGTAGCCGAGCGTGTCTCGTGGAGGCCGGCTTCTCCGGTCGAAATCGGGCACGCTTGGGCCGATGCCCTGGGCGTTTTTCGCGCGGGAGCGCGTTGCTGGTGCGCAAAGCTACGCTCGGCGCTATGTGCGCCGGCGGGCATCGGTATCAGGTGGTGGGGCGGGTAATGCTAGGACAGCCGTTTGATCGCTTTGACGGCCGAGTCGCCCGACTCGGTCAGGCGTAATTCGCGGTGGCCCGAGGCGAGGCTCTCGAGGCTCACGAGTTGTTGCTCGAGGAGTGCGTCGAGTTCTTCTCGGTCCATATCGACTTGGTTTGGGGCATCCTTCACGAGTAGCAACGTGGCGAATTCATGCGGACTCAGCATCGTTCTCTCCATGCATGGGCAAGATCGAATTGTCTTGGCAGCGGTCGGTCCGGCTACCATCCAACGCAACCTGGCGGAAGAGGGAAGCATCGCGGCGCGGAGACGGGGGGCACGCGGCGCCAGGGAACTGGAGTGTAGTCAAGCGAGCGGCCTTATCCAAATCGTGCCCTGATAATTTTGTGTTTGACAATCGCACGCGGCCAAAGCGGTTAGCCGCCTGCGGTTGTTTCGAGAAACTACCTCAAGTTCAGCGTGCGGCGCAGCATGGGAAGGGATTCCCCGGGGACCGCCTACCGCGCATCGGCGATATAGACTTGAGTGCCGGCCGCCGCGATCGCGTCGGCCATTTCCGGCGGCACCGGCGCATCGGTGAATAGGGCGTCGACCTGACTCAGATGGCCCTGTCGCACGAGCGCGGGGCGGCCGAACTTCGAATGATCGGCGGCCAGAAACACCGTGCGCGCGTGCTCGATAATGGCCTCGGCGACGCGTACTTCGCGCGTGTCGAAATCGCGCAGCGTCCCGTCGGGCTCGATGCTCGAGGTGCCGACGATCGCGAAGTCGACCTTGAACTGTCGGATGAAATCGATGGCGAGCTCGCCGACGATCCCCTTATCCCAGGGACGGACGATGCCACCCGTCACGAGCACCTCGCACTCGGGATAGCCGCTCATCATGTTCGCGACATTGAGGTTGTTCGTGATGACGCGCAGTCCTCGGTGACGGTTGAGCGCGCGCGCGACTTCCTCGGTGGTCGTGCCGAGATTGATGAAGAGCGATGCCTGGTCGGGAATATGCGTGGCAACGAGCGCGGCGATGCGGCGCTTCTCGTCATGGAACATGCGCTGGCGCGCCGTGTACGAGACGTTCTCCGAGCTCGTCGGCAGGCTTGCGCCGCCGTGGTAGCGGCGCAGCAGATTCATGTCGGCGAGCCAGTTGACGTCGCGGCGGATCGTTTGCGGCGTCACTTCGAAATGCGAGGCGAGGTCCTCCACCGTTACGAAGCCGTCGCGCTGTACCCATTCGAGCAGTTCCTGTTGACGCGCATTGAGGCTCAAGCGGGGGTCTCGGGTCATAGCTGGTAGCGCGATTTCAGGCGAATTGAGGTGTGCGTATTGTAAGACCATCGCGCGCGATGGCCGCCGCGCAGCGCCGCGACCGCGGTTCTGTAACGGGCCGAAAGACGCACTTGGCCCGCCGGCGGCCGCTCGTCGTTGCAAGGGCCGGAACCGATGATACGCTTTGGCGGTCATTTAATTGCGCCGAAAGCAGTTTCGGCCAACTCCGGCTAACATCCGGACATAAGGTTTAATTAACTTACGCGCCGCATACGATTTCCGGCACCAAGTGGTTGCCGGGCGATTGCCGGAACAACGCTTCGGAAATCGTTTTGAGCGGGCGTTCGCGAGAAGCCGATTGGCGCGCGGCCGCCCGACGGGATGCGGCTTTGGGAGCGCAACGCAATGACGTATACGGACTCCACTCTTCCGATGCCCTGGCGTATCGAGGACATCGACCTGACGCGGATCGACCGCCAGCGCGCGGCCGCGAACGAAGATTTGCTGCTCTTGCTATGCGCCGCTTCGTTTATCGAAAGCGGTTCCGATCTCTATACGAGCAACCTCACGTCGTACTTCGACGACGATCCGGAGGTTTCGGCGTGGCTCAACCACCAGTGGGAGCCCGAGGAACTGCAGCATGGGCGGGCCTTGAAGGCCTATATCAAGCACGTTTGGCCCGAGTTCGATTGGGACACCGCCTTTCGCAACTTCTTCGAAGAGTATTCGAAGACTTGCTCGGTCGACGAGTTCGAGAAGACGCGCGCGCTCGAGATGGTTGCGCGCTGCGTCGTCGAGACGGGCACGGCCACGCTTTATCGCGCGATCAACGAGTGCTCGGACGAGCCTGTGCTGAAGGAGATCACCGACAACATCCGCACCGATGAAGTCCGCCACTACAAGCACTTTTTCAAATACTTCAAGAAGTACAACAAAATTGAAGGCAACGGCCGGCTGGCCGTGCTCGGCGCGTTGATGCGCCGCGTGGTCGAGATCAAGAGCGAGGATTCGGAGATCGCGCTGCGGCACGTGTTCGCGGTCCGGTATCCGGAGCGCGTGCATGACACGGCTTACAACCGCGAGCGCGCAGCGCGCATCAGCGCGCTCGTGCGCCGCAACCTGTCGGCCGACATGTGCGTGAAGATGCTGCTGAAGCCGCTGGACCTTCCGGCGCGCATTCAGCCCGGTGTCCATTACCCGCTCGCAAAGATCACGCAGCACGTGTTCTTCCGATAGAGCGTATGAAAGCAGAGCGTAAAGCGATCTAACTGGGCGTGACCGATTCGGCTCCCGTCCAGCGATGCATATTGGGAGACGCGCAATGACGGACCCGTCTTCGCGAGCGCACGCGCTCGAATCGCAAGTCTTCGACGAGTGGCCGCCCGAGCTGCGGGCGTTGTTCGACGGTACGGCGGTCGGCCGCGAGACCGGCTTCACGGCGTCGCTCGTCACGCTCGATGGGAACGGGCATTTGCGGACCTCGCTCTTGAGTCTCGGCGAGCTCTTTGCACCCGACGCGCGCACGCTCTGTTTTTCGCTATGGCCGAGCTCGCGCGCGGCCCGCACGCTGACCGAACAGGCGGGGAAGGGGCGTGCGCGGGCCGCGCTGACGTTCGTGCACGACGCGGCCTTTTATCAAGTGCAATTGAACGTCGAGGTGCTGCCCGACGACGAACTGGCCTCTTTCGAAGCCTCGATCGATACCGGTGAGGCGCAGCGAGTCGCCTATGCGCGGCTCACCGGCGGAATTGCGTTCGAGCTCGACGGCGAAAGCAGCGGCGCCGTGCTCGATCGTTGGCAACGGCAGATCGATCGCCTGCGGCTCGCGGTGCAAAACCGGCAAGCCGCGCGGGGGACAAGCGGCGATTGACGCCGCTGGTGGTCAGTCGTGTGTCGAAGCTGAAGCACGTGCTCCGCCGCCGAGCAGCGCGCCCGGGTTGCCCGCGCGTTTGCCTCGGC
>CAYPWK010000173.1:0-11183 GCA_964414365.1 uncultured Burkholderia sp. | reverse complement strand
CGATCCTTGTACTCGACCTCAGCTTCGGCGAGCGCGGAGCCGCAGTCGAAGCACCAGTTCACGGGCTTTAGGCCGCGAAACACATAGCCCTTTTCGAGAATCTTCGCGAGCGCGCGGATCTCACCCGCCTCGTTCGAGAAGTTCATCGTCTTATACGGGTTATCCCAATCGCCGAGCACGCCGAGCCGCTTGAAGCCGGCCTTTTGCTTCTCGATCTGCTCGGCCGCGTAGGCGCGCGCCTTCTGCTGAACCTCGGTGACGGGCAGCGACTTGCCGAACTGCTTTTCGATCTGGATCTCGATCGGCATGCCGTGGCAGTCCCAGCCGGGCACGTAGGCCGCATCGAAGCCCGCCATGTTGCGCGACTTGACGATGATGTCCTTCAAGATCTTGTTCACCGCATGGCCGAGGTGAATGTCGCCGTTCGCGTAAGGGGGGCCGTCGTGCAGGACGAAGCGGGGCCGGCCGCGACTCGCGGCGCGGATCTTGTCGTAGACGCGGTTTTCCTCCCATTCTTTGACGCGCTGCGGCTCGCGCTTCGGGAGATCGCCGCGCATCGGGAACGGCGTGTCGAGCAGGTTGACCGGGTACTTGCCCTGGGACTTCGAATCGGCTTTCTTATCGCTCATGGTGAGATCGCTAAAACTTCGTTTGGGCGTCCCGGTTGCGGGCACCCTTCAATCGGTGTTTATCGGCGGCGCGGCGGTGCGGGCGCTGCAGGGCCCGAGGTCATGGCCCGCCGGGCCGTCGCTGAATGGGGTAGTGCGGATGGCTAGCGAATAATTCGATCGGTCGCCGATGTCGAAAACCCGGTCGCACGGCTGCCTGGGGCGCCTGGGTTGGCGGGGCGAACCGCGGCGCAAGGCGCGACGCCGCCGCGCGCGCCCCCCGCCGCCGCGAAGTAGGCCCGTGCATTCGCTACGTCGCGCGCGATAGCCGCCGTCAACGTTTCCAGATCCGTGAACTTCTCCTCGTCGCGCAACTTCTTCAAAAATTCGACGCGCACGAGTTTGCCATAGGCGTCGCCATGCCAGTCGAGCAGATGGACCTCGAGCAGCACGCGGCCCGAATCGTCGACGGTCGGGCGCAGGCCGAGGCTCGCCACGCCCGCGAGCGGCTCGGGCTCGATCCCGTGCACGCGCACGATGAAGATGCCGGCAAGCGCGGGGCGTTTGTGCGCAATCGGCAGATTCAGCGTGGGAAACCCCAGATCGCGTCCGAGCTTAAGGCCGTGCACGACATGTCCGCTGATCAGGTAGTCGCGGCCGAGCGCTTCGCGTGCGGCGTCGAGATCGCCGGCCGTCAGGAACGCGCGCACGGCCGAGCTCGAGATGCGGGCGCCGCTCGGATCGGCGACCGTCGCCATCCGTTCCACCTCGAAGCCGTAGCGGGCGCCGGCCGCCTTCAGCGAGTCGAAATCGCCGGCGCGCTTGGCGCCGTAGCGGAAGTCGTCACCAATCAGGACCCAGCGCGCATGCAGGCCGCCGACGATGACATGCTCGACGAACGCCTCGGGCGACTGGCTAGCGAATGTGCGGTTGAAGTGCTCCACGACGACGCGCTCGACGCCGTTCATGCGCAACGCTTCGAGCTTGTCGCGCAGCATGGCGATGCGCGGCGGCGCGCCGGCGGGATCGAAGAACTCGCGCGGATGCGGCTCGAAGGTCATGACGCAGGCCGGCACGCCTCGCTCGCGCGCGGCTTCGCGCACGCGAGCGAGCAGCGCCTGGTGGCCGCGGTGGACACCGTCGAAGTTGCCGATTGTCAGCGCGCAGGGCGCGCGGCTTTCGGCGTTGGGAAGACCGCGGAAGACTCTCACGATAGCGTTGGGGTGAGCGGCAAGGGCGAGAGCCCCGAGCCGCGAAGCCAAAGATCGACGCGCGCCGCAAGGCGCCGCGAAGCAGGAGATTATAAACGCTCGGGCGCACCGCGGCTCGCGACCGGCCGGCAAGCGAGACCCCGAATGATAGAATCGTTGGATGAAGAATATCGTGATTTTGATTTCAGGGCGGGGCAGCAACATGCAAGCGATCGTGCGCGGCTGCGCGCGCGAGGCTTGGCCGGCGCGCATCGCGGCCGTCATTGCGAATCGGCCCGACGCGGCAGGGCTTGCATTCGCAGCCGAGAATGGCATACCAACGGCCGTCGTCGATCATCTTGATTTTCCCGAACGCGAGGCGTTCGATGCCGAGCTTGCCGCCGTCGTCGATCGCTACGAGCCCGATCTTGTCGTGCTCGCCGGATTTATGCGCGTTCTGACCACGCGGTTCGTCGAGCGCTATGCGGGGCGGATGCTGAACGTGCACCCGTCGCTCCTGCCGTGCTTTCCCGGGCTCAAGACACATCGTCGCGCACTCGAAGCGGGGGTGGCGCTGCACGGGGCGACCGTCCATTTCGTCACGCCGCAGCTCGATCACGGGCCCATCGTCATTCAGGCCGCGGTGCCCGTTCTCGCCGGGGACGACGAAAAGCGGCTCTCGGCTCGCGTTCTTGCCTGCGAGCACATCATTTATCCGCGCGCCGTACGCTGGTTCGTCGAAGGGCGCCTTGCGCTCGACGGGATGCGCGTCGGCGTGACGCCGTCCGAGCCGCGGTGGGTCTTCGCGGAAGTCGGCGAACAGGAGTCACGTCGATGAACCGCCCCCAACGTTCCGCCCGCCCCCAGCGTCCGCCGGAGCGGCGCGCTCAGACGCGATCCGATTCCCAGCCGCGCCGGGAGCAGGGGCTGCACGGCTTTCTCATCGGCCAGACAGAAGCGCTGCTCGACGAGATCCTGAAGTTTGTCGGCCCCGCCGACGCCACGACGAGCCGCTTCTTCCGGGCCCATCCGAAGCTCGGCCATCATGAGCGCGGCGTCATTGCGGAGGCCGTCTTCGCAGTGCTGCGCCGGCGGATGGAGTTCGCGCATCTTGCCGAAAGCGGCACGGGCAGCCCGACGCGCCGTCTCGCGCTGCTCGGCTTCATGCAGACGGTCGGCCGCTCGGCGGTGAAGCCGTTCGTTTCGGACGCGGAAAACGCATGGCTCGAGCATGTCTCGAACGTCGACCCGGCGAGCCTGCCTCTGCGCATTCGGCTCAATCTGCCCGAATGGATCGTCGAAGCCCTTTCCAAGCGCTTCCCCGCGGAAGAGCTTGCCCAGCTCGCGGCGGCGCTCAACTACCCGGCTCCACTGGATTTGCGCACCAACCCGCTCAAGGCGAGCCGCGATGAGGTGCTCGACGCGCTGAAGGAGTCCGGCATCGACGCGGGCGCGACGCCGTTTGCGCCGCTCGGCGTACGGGTGGCGGGCAAGCCCGCGCTGACGAAGCTCAAAATATTCGAGAACGGTTGGGTCGAAGTTCAGGACGAGGGCAGCCAGCTGCTCTGCTCGCTCGTGGCCCCGCGGCGCGGCGAGATGATCGTCGATTTTTGCGCCGGCGCCGGCGGCAAAGCGCTCGCGCTCGGCGCGGCGATGCGCTCCACGGGCCGGCTCTACGCGTTCGACGTTTCCGAGCGACGGCTCGCGAAACTTAAGCCACGCCTCGCGCGCAGCGGTCTTTCGAACGTGCATCCGGTGCTCATCGACAGCGAGCATGACGTCAAAATCAAGCGACTGGCGGGCAAGATCGATCGCGTGCTCGTCGACGCGCCTTGCAGCGGCCTCGGCACGCTTCGCCGCAATCCGGACCTGAAGTGGCGCCAGAGCGCGGCCGCGGTCGACGAGCTCGCGCCGAAGCAGGCATCGATTCTCGCGAGCGCGGCGCGGCTCGTGAAACCGGGCGGCCGTCTTGTCTATGCGACTTGCAGCGTGCTCGAGGAGGAGAACGAGGTCGTCGTCGAGCGGTTTCTCGCCGAGCATCCCGACTTCGTGCTCGTGCCGGCGGGCAAGGTGCTGGCCGAGCAGCGCATCGAGCTCGAGATGGGCGACTATTTCTCGCTCTGGCCCCACCGCCATGCGACGGACGGTTTTTTCGCGGCCGTGCTCGAGCGCCGTGCGAAAGCCGAGGCCTGAGCTCGCCTTGGCGCGTGCTTCGCGAACGCCGGCGGCGGCCTGAAACGGGGCCGTCCCTGGCATCCGTCGAGAATCGATCGAGATGATCCAGAACCATATCCTCTCCCACATGCTCGCGGACCTTGTCCGCGACTTTGGCCAGCCCGTCATGATCTGGCAGGGCGGCACGCTGATCGGCCTGCTGCTGACCGCCTGGCTCCTCGCGCGCTTTTTGCGCCGCAAGCTTGAGGTGCACCGCCGCGCGCGGCACGAGGCGCTGCGCTTCGGCGCCGAAAGCCTTGACAAAGCGCTCTTTCCTTTGCTCGGCAGCGCCCTCGTCTGGGTCGCGCAGGCGATTCTCGTCGAGTACATGTCGACGTCGCTGCTCGAGCTCGCCCTCGTGCCGCTTTTCGGCATCGCGCTCATCTACGTCGTCTTCTATATCGCGCGGCGCGTGTTCAGTCGCGGAGGGCAGGCGCACGCCTGGCTCTTCATCGTCGAAAAGCTCGTGACGGTGCTCGTCTGGCTCGGCATGGCGCTCACCGTGCTCGGCATCCAGGACCAGGTGCTGAGCTGGATGGCGTCGGTGCGGTTTCGCGTCGGCAACGAGCGCATGACGCTGCTCTCGCTCACGACCGGCATCCTCTGGGTCTGCGTCACGATGATCGTCGCGCTATGGCTGGGCTCGATGTTCGAGGAGCGCGTCATGCGCTCGCGCTCGATCGATGCCAATCTCCGGGTCGTGCTTGCGCGGATCGGTCGCGCGCTGCTCATGCTCGCCGCGGTGCTCGTCAGCTTTTCGCTCGTCGGCATCGACGTGACGGTGCTCGGCGTGTTCGGCGGCGCGCTCGGCGTCGGGCTCGGCTTTGGCCTGCAGAAGATCGCCAGCAATTACGTGTCGGGATTCATCATCCTCATCGACCGGTCCCTCAGAATCGGCGATTCGATCAACGTCGGCGGGCTGCAAGGGATCGTGACCGAAATTCGCACGCGCTACACCACCGTGCGCGGGCTCGACGGCATCGAAACGCTGATTCCGAACGAAAAGCTCATTACCGACGTCGTTCAGAATCATTCGTCTTACCTCACGCGCGGCTACGCGAAAGCGCCCGTGCAGGTGGCCTACGACGCCGATGTCGAGCGCGCGATGGCGCTGCTCGTCGAGGCGACGCGCGGCGTCGACCGGATTCTCGAAGATCCGGCGCCCACCCCATATTTGGTCTCATTCGGCGCCGACGGCATCAACCTCGAGCTCGGGTTCTGGATCGAGGATGCCGCGAAGGGCACGGCCGGCGTGCGATCGGCCGTCAACCGCAATATCTGGCGGCTTTTCAACGAGCACGGCATTGCGATTCCCTACCCGACGCGCGAAGTGCGCATCATCGGCGAGCTGCCGGCGGCCGTGGCGCCGGCGAACGACGAGGCCGGCGGCACGGCCGGCAAGGTCGCCAACGTGACGCGATTCGACGCCAGCTGAGACCGCGTGCGCGATACCGCTTTTGTTACAAACTGTCCGGTGCGTTGAAGGTACAATGCCTCCAGCCCAACAGTTCGCTTACGTGTTTCAGACGGCGCTTTCGTAGCGCGCCCTCGCGCCCGCGAGTCACGCAGCCGTCGCCGCTCCACAGGTAAAAGCCTTGCTGAATTCCCTTCTCGACTTTCTCGCCCACGGCATCCTGCACTTTTCGTGGTGGCAGATCGCGCTCTTCGCGCTCGCCGTGACGCATGTCACCATCATCGGCGTAACCGTCTATCTCCATCGCTGCCAGGCGCACCGGGCGCTCGACCTGCATCCGATCGCGAGCCATTTTTTCCGGTTCTGGCTCTGGATGACGACGGGCATGCTAACGGGGCAGTGGGCCGCGATTCACCGCAAGCATCATGCGAAATGCGAAACGGAAGAGGATCCGCACAGTCCCCAGACGCGCGGCATCTGGAAAGTGCTGCTCGAGGGCGCAGAGCTCTACCGCGCCGAGGCACGTAACGAAGAGACGATGCGGCGCTTCGGCCACGGCACTCCGAACGACTGGATCGAGCGCAATCTGTATACGAAATACCCGATCCTCGGCGTGAGCATGATGATGGTCATCGACGTCGCGCTTTTCGGGCTGGTCGGGCTGACCGTCTGGGCCGTTCAAATGGCCTGGATTCCGTTCTGGGCAGCGGGCGTGGTGAACGGCCTCGGTCATTTCTGGGGCTATCGCAACTTCAATTCGGAAGACGCGAGTACGAATCTCTTTCCGCTCGGCATCCTCATTGGCGGAGAGGAACTCCACAACAATCACCATACCTACGCAACCTCGGCAAAGCTCTCGAACAAGTGGTTCGAGTTCGACATCGGCTGGGCGTATATCCGCCTCATGTCGGCTTGCGGGCTCGCCAAGGTGAAGAAGGTCGCGCCTACGCCGCGCCTTGCCACGCGCAAGCTCGTTCTCGACCAGGAGACGCTCCAGGCCGTGCTCACGAACCGCTATGAGGTCATGGCGCGCTACGCCAAGGCCGTGAAGCGCGCTTACCGGCAGGAACTCGCGCGCTTGAACGAGATTGGCGCGCGCGAAAAATACGCTCTCATGAAGAGCGCGCGCAATTGGTTCCACAAGGAAGAAAGCGGGCTCGACGAGCCGCAAAAGCGCCAGCTCCCCGAGATCTTCGCGAACAGCCAGACGCTCTCGACGTTCATCGAGCTGCGCAAGGACCTGGCGGCGATCTGGGATCGCTCGAACGCCTCGCGCGACCAACTGCTCGCGCAACTTCAGGATTGGTGTCACCGCGCCGAGCAAAGCGGGATCAAGGCTTTGCAGGAATTCGCGCTGCGCCTGCGCCGCTACGCCTGATTTCGAAATCCATTACAATTTCGAGACGTCACACAACACCCCGCGCTGGCGGGGTGTTGTTTTTTTGGGCGCGCCCGGCAGGCGGGGTGGATGCTTTTCCGAGCTTCCTTCGAATACCGCGGCTGCTAAAGGGCGCCGGCAGCGTTGGTTCAGGAGAGCATGATGGCTTCGACGATCAGGACCGTCGAGTTCGACAAGCCGCTCGTTTCGAGCACGGCGGGCGCCGTGTGCGGCGTCGGCCAGGCGTGGGCCAAGGTGCCCTTGGCGCCGTCGCCCGAGGAACGGCAGGCGCTGAAGGCGCGCATCCGTTCGTTGCTCGCGCGGGAAAAGGCGGTGCTCGTCGCCCATTACTACGTCGACCCTGAACTGCAGGAACTCGCTGACGAAACGGGCGGTTGCGTAGCGGATTCTCTCGAGATGGCCCGCTTTGGACGCGACCATGACGCCCGGACGCTTGTTGTCGCGGGCGTGCGCTTCATGGGCGAAACGGCGAAGATTCTGAGCCCCGACAAGCGCATTCTGATGCCCGATCTCGATGCCACCTGCTCGCTCGATCTCGGGTGCCCGGCCGATGAATTCTCCGCTTTTTGCGATGCCCACCCCGATCGCACCGTCGTCGTTTATGCCAACACGAGCGCAGCGGTCAAAGCGCGGGCCGACTGGATGGTCACTTCGTCGATCGGCCTCGAGATCGTCGCGGACCTGTATGCTCGCGGCGAGAAGATTCTGTGGGCGCCCGATCGCCATCTCGGAGGCTATATCCAGAAGCAGACGGGCGCCGACATGCTCTTGTGGCAGGGCTCGTGCCTCGTCCACGATGAGTTCAAGGGCATCGAGCTCGATTTGCTGCGTGCCGAGTACCCCGATGCGAAGGTGCTCGTGCATCCGGAATCGCCCGCGAGCGTCGTTGCTCAGGCCGATGTCGTGGGGTCGACGACTCAATTGATCGACGCGGCGAAGCGGCTTCCGGCCACACAGTTCATCGTCGCGACCGATCTGGGGATTCTTCACAAGATGCGCCTCGCGGCGCCCGGCAAAACGTTCATCGAAGCGCCTACGGCCGGCAATAGCGCCACGTGCAAGAGCTGCGCGCATTGTCCGTGGATGGCGATGAACGGGCTCGCCAATCTTGCCGACGTGCTCGAGCGCGGCCATAACGAGATCTTCGTCGACGCGCAGATCGGAGAACGAGCACGTGTACCGATCGACCGGATGCTCGCCTTTGCCGCCGAGCGCAAGCGCCGTGTGCAGGCGAGCGGCGACCTTGCGCGCGACACGACGCTTTTCGCCAACGTCGGCGCGGCCTGACGCTCAACAAGCAGGAACTTCGACGATGTCGGAACAGCAAACGCTACACGGCGATGCGGTGTCGCCACTTTATGCAGAGATCCGGGCGCAGTACGGCGCGGCGTTCGACGCCGCATTGGCGCGCAATGTCGCGGACGCGCTCGCCGAGGATGTCGGCAGCGGTGACTTGACGGGACGTTTGGTGCCGGCCGACGTCACGCGTGATGCGCGCATCGTCGTGCGCGAAGAGGCGGTTCTTTGCGGCGTGCCGTGGTTCGCGGCCGTGATGAGGCACGTTGAGCCGTCGATCGAGATCGACTGGCGGTATCGGGAAGGCGACCGCATGACGGCCGACTCGGTCGTCTGCACGCTGCGCGGCCCTGCGCGCGCACTCTTGACCGCGGAGCGCAATGGGCTCAATTTCCTTCAACTGCTTTCCGGGGTGGCGACGGCGACCCGCCGCTACGTCGATGCCATCGCTGGAACGCGGGCTCGCATTCTCGATACCCGCAAGACATTGCCGGGCCTGCGGCTCGCGCAGAAATACGCCGTGCGCGTGGGCGGCGGCGCGAATCAGCGGCTTGCGCTTTACGACGGCATTCTCATCAAGGAAAACCACATCGCCGCAGCCGGCGGCGTCGGCGCAGCGCTCGAGGCGGCCCATGCGCTCGATGCGGGCGTGCCTGTGCAGATCGAAGTCGAGACGCTCGAGCAGCTAGAGTCAGCCCTTGGGCATGGCGCGCAATCGATCTTGCTCGACAATTTCTCGTTCCAGGCGATGCGCGACGCAGTCCGGTTGACGGCAGGACGTGCCGTGCTCGAAGTGTCGGGCGGCGTCAACTTCGATACTGTCCGTACGATCGCTGAGACGGGGGTCGACCGCATTTCGATCGGCTCCCTGACGAAGGATGTCCGCGCGACCGATTATTCGATGCGGCTCCTGTAGGTTGGCCGTCTAGCCGCTCCGCTCGTGTAACCATCTCACGCGAAGCGGCCCGCTCCTCAAACCTGCCGGTTGCTTACGCGCTTTGGAGCGAGCACGGTGGGCAACGCCTTGGGCAGTGCGGCCGGCCAGTCGCGCGAAAAATGCAACCCACGGCTTTCGCGCCGCGAGCGAGCGCTATCGACGATCAGCATCGCCACATCGACGAGATTGCGCAGCTCGAGCAGATCGCGGCTCACCTTGAAGTTTGCGTAGTACTCCTGAATTTCGTCGCGCAAGAGCGCGATCCGATGCTTGGCACGCGTAAGCCGCTTGTCGGTGCGCACGATGCCGACGTAGTTCCACATCAGCCGCCGCAGCTCGTCCCAGTTATGCGCGACGACGACTTCCTCATCCGGATCGGATACGCGGCTTTCGTCCCAATCGGGCAGCGGCGCGAGCGCAGCGGCTTCGAAGCCGGCGCCTTCGATCGCGGCCGATGCCGAGCGCCCGATGACGAGGCACTCGAGCAGCGAATTGCTTGCCAGCCGATTCGCGCCGTGCAGTCCCGTGCAGGCCGTCTCGCCAACGGCATAGAGCCCAGCCAG
Organism: uncultured Burkholderia sp.; assembly: GCA_964414365.1. Classification (GTDB taxonomy): domain Bacteria; phylum Pseudomonadota; class Gammaproteobacteria; order Burkholderiales; family Burkholderiaceae; genus Trinickia. The sequence goes on along the minus strand of CAYPWK010000173.1, from coordinate 1,562 downwards.
ATCAGTGCGGCCCGCGAGGTCGGTGACTATGCCGCCGCACGTGTAATGCGCGGCAGGCACGACCGGAATCGGGTCTTTCGTGATATCGATGCCGAACTCGAGGCAGCGCGCGAGGATCGTCGGGAAATGTTCGCGCAGAAAGGCGGCCGGCTGGTGGCTGATGTCGAGATAAACGCAATCGATGCCGCGTTTCTTGATCTCAAAGTCGATCGCGCGCGCCACGATGTCGCGCGGCGCGAGCTCGGCGCGTTCGTCGTGCGCCGGCATGAACCGCGTGCCGTCGGGTAGCAGCAATCGGCCGCCCTCGCCGCGCACCGCCTCCGAGATCAGGAACGACTTCGCGTAAGGGTGGAAGAGGCAGGTCGGGTGGAACTGGATGAACTCCATGTTCGAGACGCGGCAGCCCGCACGCCAGGCCATGGCGATGCCGTCGCCGGTCGCGGTGTCGGGATTCGTCGTGTACAAGTAGACCTTGCCTGCGCCCCCAGTCGCGAGCACCGTATGAGGCGCCTGAAGTGTGACGGTCCGGCCGCGGGCGAGATCGAGCGCATAGAGCCCGTGGCACCGACGGCCCGGCAGTCCGAGCCGGTCGGACGTGATGAGGTCGATTGCGTAGTGATCCTCGAGCAACGTGATGTTCGGATGCTGACGCACACGCTCCGACAACGTCTCGACGACGGCATGCCCCGTCGCGTCGGCCGCGTGGATAATGCGACGGTGGCTATGCCCGCCTTCGCGCGTCAGGTGGAATCCGAGCTCGGCCGCTTCGTCGCGCGTGAAAGGCACGCCACGCTCGATCAGCCATTCGATCGCACTGCGGCCGTTTTCGACGATGAAGCGCGTCGCGGCTTCGTCGCAGAGGCCCGCGCCGGCAATGAGCGTGTCGTGGACATGATTTTCGATGCTATCGGCTGAGTCGAGCACGGCGGCGATGCCGCCCTGAGCCCAATCGCTCGCGCCCTCGTTCATCGAGCGCTTTGCGAGGACGGCGACGCGCCGCTTTTCGGCAAGGTTCAATGCCACCGTCAAACCCGCGAGCCCGCTGCCCACGATCACGACGTCGAAATTCATCTGGTTTCGCTCCCCTGCATTCGGTCGACGACTCGTGCTTCCAGTGATGACCCTGTAGCGACCTTGTAGCGCCGGTCACCGATATCCATACGATAAGAGGGTGTCGAGCGGGCGGCGCACAGGCCGATGCGTGTTTGCGCCGACTGGAGACGTTGCGTCAAGCCAGAGAGCATACCTCGGCGCGCGCGTTTTTGGTGGAAGGCTATCGAAGACGACGCCGAAGCGACGCCGCGCGCTCCAGCGACGGCAAGACCTGAGCACAAAAAGCAAAAGCCCCGCACGAATGCGGGGCTTTTGCCGTCTTTGTCGTTCAGGCTCGCAGGAGACCGATCACTTGATCTTGGTTTCCTTATACGCGACATGCTTGCGCGCGACGGGATCGAACTTCATGATCTCCATCTTCTCGGGCATGTTGCGCTTGTTCTTCGTCGTGGTATAGAAGTGACCCGTGCCTGCGGTCGATTCGAGCTTGATCTTGTCGCGTGCGCCTT
>CAYPWK010000172.1:0-11227 GCA_964414365.1 uncultured Burkholderia sp. | reverse complement strand
AGAACTGGCTATACGCCGGGTTATATAAGGGATCGGGATTATTAACCGGGCCCGGATCGTTCATGCACGCCACCATCATGGTCGGAGCATAGCCAGTCGGATTCGGCGGGTTGACCTCCCACGTCGAGTAGGTGAGGCCGTTAAAGATGCCCCATTGGTCCGAATAGACGCGCTCGATCTCGTTGCCGGCGAAATCCTTGATCGACACCGGAACGTTGGGCACTGCGAACTTCTCGCCAAACTGTGGTGAGAACGGGTCGAACTCGGACGAGAAGTCATCGAGCATGAAGCCCGTGAAATGCGAGGCGACGTGTGTCGAGCTGAACAGATAGAACTTCGCCTCTGCCGTCATCTGATCGGTCAACGTAATCTCCTTGCGGTCGCACAGGTGCCGCAGCGCGCCGGCGAACGGTGCGACTTGCTGCGCGCCTGGGAACAGGCTCAGGTAGTCGGGCACGATACGGGATGCGCCGACGCACGGCCAGAACGTTTCCGTCGTGCCCGTGTCGCCTTCATGTCTCGGGAACGTTTGGGATCCGAGATCCACGGTGGGATTGTTCGGATTGTTCGGATTGAAACTGCTGTTCACGGCGGCCTGGTCGGGCAGGATGTAGATATTGGCGAAACCGGTGAATTGTTGCGTCACCGGCGCGATGAAGTTATCGCCGATCAGGATGTTCTTGTCCTCCTCCTTCATCAGTTCATAGCCCGGGGGCACGACGACTTCGACGACGTACTTGCCGGGAGGCAGCATCACCTTGCCGTTTTGCACGACCAGCGAGCCATTCTCGTCGCCCCGCGTCGCGCCGCAGATCGTGCAATTCGTACGGAGGGGCGCGCCCGTTATCGGATTACGCTGCGTTACGCTCGGAAACTGGTACATACCGTCGTAGGGCGCAGGCTGCAGTTGGTTAAAGGCGTGCATGCCGTCATAGCACTTGAACTGGGAGTTGTACGCAAGCCGTGTGGTTGGATTGAGCCACTCCCTCGAACCTCGCAGCGTAAAAAAGAACGGATCGCTGGGCTGGTTCGGATTGCTCGAGGTTGGGCCGGGCAACTGTCCCGGGCAGTTCATGTTCGGGACATCGCCCACTCGGAAGCCCTGCGCCCAGTCGTCCCAGCTGGCCGTCTTCGTCGTATCGACCAGGGTCAATTTTGCGCTCCCGTCTTTAGCCGTACCCTCCTGGTACAAGTTGACGGTGACGTTCGGAATGTTTGGCAGCCACCTTGCATGCACCGTCAGCGTCGGGTCGTCAAAGGCGCGCGTCGACGCGTAGGCAACCTCGCCGCGGATGCCGCCGTTCTCGCCCACATCGAATGGCGTCTTGCCGAACTCGATGAATCCCGACTGCCCCGAAAAGCCTTGCCAACCCATCGTGGTCACCCAAGGCGGGTCGATGCGGCCGGTCGACGGAGTATCCGTGCCAGAGTTGAGTTGCTGAATCGTTTCCTTGTCGCAATCGGCGGTTTTGCAATACACCGAGCCCGGAAAGTGCAGGTTATGCGGAAGATGCACGGTTTCGTTGGTGTTCGCCAAGTATGCAGCAATGGTCGATTTGGTTTGCCCCGGCAAAAGACTGCCGCTGAACGTCGTGGGCTGGTCCACGGGGCCGCCGGCATCATAGACCACGTGCACGCCGGTCTGCTTGTAGCGCGTAGTATCGGTCTCCACCACATACCAGTTGAAGAGCGGGAATACCTCATTGAATGACATAAACCCGTTAGCGTCGGTGACGCCCAAGTTCGAGTAGCTGCCGTCGCGGTAGCGGACGTTCATCGGCACCTGCGCTACGCCCGGGTCGTCATCGTGCGACACCCCATCGCCATGAAGGTCGATGAACGTTCGCGTATAGAGGTTGGTGTGCCATTGCAGTACCGGAATCTCACCGAGAGCCTTCGTCGCGTTGGGTCCCTTCACAGAAAACGCGCTCGCCAGTCCATCCACGATCTGATCGTTCCACTGGTCGAAGACAGTAATTCTCCATGTGCCATCCGGGATGCCATTGAAGGTAAAGTTGCCGTCCGGGTCGCATTTCGTAAACGCGATATCGTCTCCATCCGTTTCGCCGAGGCTCACATAGCACTGCGTGAAGCCCAACGGCTTACGCGATACGCTGCCAAAAAGATTCTCATTAGGTGGACGGCCGTAGTGCAAGTTCGTAATGCGTCCCGTCACCGTGTTCGTGCAAGTCGTATTTGATGCGCACACCCCGCCCGGCCCTGTCAGGCGGTCGTTGATAATCTTCGGATTCGCAAATCCGATCGACACATGGAAGCCGGCCGGGCCGAACTCCTGGAAGTACGCGGGTTCGCCAACCTTGATGAACGAGTCATGGGCCTTCTGTCCGTCCAGGGTGTTCGTCTGGAGCCATTGCTCGCCGCGGGCGATGCGGTCCGCCGCCGGCGTCGCGATGATGCCATAGCGTCCCGGCATCAAGTTCGCGATGACGGCCTGGCCCGCGAGCGGTGACGCCGTCTTGTTGTCCGACTCGTAGTTCGGGCATGTCGGAATCATGCCGACTAGTCCGTCACCTTTGCCGTTATTTTGGGCATCCGCCTTCGTGGATATCGGACATGCATCAAGTCCGGTCACCGGGTCGATGGTGCCCTGCAGCGAATTCGACAACGGCATGTTGAACATGTCATAGCTCATCTGCCCGGTCGGATCGCCCGTGCCGCCGGCGTCGTCCCAGAGTTTGATCTCGAAGCCGCCGAGGCCAGGCTCGCGGGCCGAGCCGAGCGCGTCGGTGCCACCGTGCACATCGACTTCCCCGTTGAGCGGCGAGTCGTCCTGGAATACGAACACCGTGACCTTTGCCGGTTGCAACGGCGTCTCTTGCAGCGCGATCTTGACGGTCGTTTGTCCGGCCGCGATCGGCGCGCCGCCCATGCCGTTACCACAGACGTTGGGACTTCCTGTCGATGCGCCTGGATCGAACGTCTTACAGTCCCGGGAGACATCGAAAGGCCGCGTGCCTCCGGGAACGGAAGAGTCACTGACAGGCGCACCTGTCCCGTTCGCGAACGGGTTGAAAGCATTGCCAGGCAGTATGGAAATGTAATAGCGTTTTTTCGGGTCGAGCCAAACTTGGCTGGGATTGACCTGAGTCTGCTGCGTCCCGGCGCGGCAGGCGCCGTTGCCAATATCGCACACTGCCGGCACATGCTTTTGTGTGAGCGGATCGTAAACCGTTTGACCGTATTCACATGCATATTGGCCCCAGCATCCAGACGCTACGACCGGCATGTAGCTCGTATGGAAGTTCGTGCCGAGACTTGGCACCGGCGACGGGCAATTCGCTGTCCGCTTCCCGTTGTTCACCTGGCACGCGGGGTCGATGTAAAAGGTGCGATCCTCCTCGATGATCCAGCGATAGTCGTTGATTTGTGCCCCTGTCTTCGCATCGGTGACGACGACCTGAAGATTGCTGCCGGGCTGGAATGCGACGGTAACGGCATGATTCGCGCTCTGGGTCTTCTGTGCATTGACCGCCGTGTAACAGAATTGAACTTTCGCGCTCCCGGTCGTCGGCATCGCGACGAACGAACCGTCCGAATTGAGCGTTACGGTGCCGCCAGTCACGTTGTAGGAGCCAGTGCCATCATTGGTTGGCGTCGCGGCGGGGCATGTATTGCTCGACTTGGTCGTGAGTGCGGCTTTCAACTGCAGGCCTAGCGGATCGATCGCTCCATTGAGCACGCCCGGCGCTGAGGACTGGAACCGTGTTGCAACGTTGCTCGTGTAGCTCTGGTCGCGAGCGGTCGGCGCGCCACCGAGGCAACCGGCCCCGCAGACTTGGAGCTTCACGGTCGCCTGGACCGGGGTGCTGGAGCTTGTCGACTGGACAGTGAAGCTGTCCGACTTCACTGTGGCGTCATTCGGCGTATAGGTGAACGTGCCGTCCGAATTCAATGTTACGGTGCCCTGCTTCGCCGGCCCCTGCGGGGGAGGTGCAAGCGTGACGCCATAGACACCGGAGCTGCTCGCCATTACGCCCTTCGCCGGGTCGGTGACTGAAAGTGGCGTATTCGGCAGGAAGTAATACACCAACGTTTGCTGCAGTGCGGCCGTTGTCGCGCTGCCGCCTGCTCCCGGGGTCGACGACGAAGCCGCCGCCGCTGTCGCGCCGTTGATGCTGATATACCCCTGCATGCCGCCGTCGCGCTGGTTATTGGTCGACAGGCTCAGTTGCCGATCGAATACGGGGAAGGCCGGCGCACCCGCCGCCGGTGCGTTCATCATCACGTCATAGGTCTTGCCGGCAGGCAGGAACACTTCGTTTTGAATCTTCGGAACACCGGGCAGCGGATTGCCATCCTCGGCGATCAACGCGAAGCCGGAAGGCGCGGGAAGATTGCCGTTGTTGGGACCGATCTGTGCGCCGACGATCGAGGGCACATGCATGCGCAGCCCGGCGTTGACGAAGCGCACCAGGACCTGCGGCGGCGTATTCGTAGACGTCGAGGCCGGAAGTTTAGCGGGGCTGACAGAGAACTGCGAACCCGACAGGTTGGTACGGTCGAACGCCACACCGTTGATCAGGTAGTAGCGCGGATCGTAGTTGACCACCGGCGGATAACACGTATTAAAGCTCGCCGAGGTCGGATCACCGCAAGCGCCATGTAGACCGGACCATGGCTTGGTCTCACTGAAGCCTTTCGTGGCGACAGCTTGGGCTACCGCCGCATTTTGCACGGGGTCGATCTCACTCAACAGGAGCGGGACGTCCGCGTCATATTGCACGGCGCCCGGGGTGCCATTGCGATAGGCCGTGCCACGGGTACCATTTGCCGGCGCGCTCGTCACAATCAGCATGCCGTAGAGACCCATTGGCCCCTGAATGGACGGATGCGTGCCGGACTCGATCAAATATGTGCCGGGCCTGAGCTTGCTCCACGTCAGCGTTTGCGTAGCGCCGCGCACCACTTCTTTGTCAAACGACTGCACCCGGGGCGGCTGCGCGGGTGGTACAAAGTTCGCGGAGCTCGGGCTGCCGGCGACAGGCCAGGTCACGGTCTGCTTCGCGTGCGTCGGGCTTGCGGTGGAAGTCGCGCTGCCGGGCAGACCCATGCTGTCGCTCAGTTGCCCCACGATCACCAGCGAGGTTGGCGCCACCGAGGGGTCCACAGTGTTGGGCACCAGGCTGTTCATCAGGTTGACCGTCAGTGACGCGGTATTGTTTGATCCAACCGGAACAGTGATCACGACCGGTGACCACCAATTCCCCTTCGGGGGACTCGCTGCCGCAAGGTCCGACGCCCTGCCGCAGGTAGCACCACCACTCATCGTTCCGCACGCATAGCCCCACATCGGCACGGACTGTCCGTCCGGCATGACTGCAGTCATAGGCTGCGCCGTAAGATTCACGGCTGGACCCGTGGTTTGCGCAAACGAGATACCACTCGTCGCCACGAGAACCGATGCCGCGAGTCCGGCCGTTTTGACCAGGCCAAAGAGCGTCGCCTTGAGCATAGTTGGTCTCATCGCATTTCCCCTTGTCTCTCGCTAGTTCGATTCGTCGATGTTGAACGCCTGCGGATCGACGAGCATCATCATCATCATCCCGCCCGGGAATATGTTGCTCGTCGTGATTTCGCGTTCATTGTGCGAATGCCACATGAAGGCAAACCCCGCTTCCGTAGTCGGTGGATTCACGTTAAGTACGCTTGGTGGCGTCGTGCCCGTCGCGCCGACCGCGCGAATCGTAGCGTCCGGCCCAAGATAAGGACTGCCGCCGTACCACGCGCCGTTGGTGAAGATGTTGGGATCGGGCAGTGTCACCGGACCGCCGCTGCCGACACTGCCGAACGCATGCGCTTCGAGGGCCTTGTTGTGATCCTGGCACCACTCGTAGTAGTTGGGCGCGTCCGGAGGAGCCCCGGAAGCCGTGGTGTAGTAGCCGTTCGCGTCCGGTGTGCAAGGGGGAACCGGTTGGTTATCGTATTTGCCGCCGTGGTAGTAGGCGCCAGGCCCTGTCGCCGTATGTCCGTAGACGTCCCAGTTCAGGCCCTTGCCGGTCCAATAGAAGATCCCGTCCATTGCCAACCCCGGCGTGGTCGTCGTAGTGAACAGCAGCGGCCCCGCAAGCTTGGTCGGATCGCTCTGGCTCACCAGCAAGTTGCCGTCTCGGGCAAGCACGCGCACGTGATTGCCGTGCTCGTGGAACGGATGCTGCCACCGCCCCTGTCCGATGATCCGCAACAGCACCAGTTCGCCAGGATGCATGTGCGGGTTGCCGTTGTATGGCTGGTTCGGATACTGCTCGGCGTAGTTCACATCCATGTCATCCGGCATCGAGCGGCCATTGATCATGAAGTACGCCGGATGGTAAGGCTCGGTCACGATGGTCATGCAACCGGTGCACGTGAGCCCGGCCTGCTGTTCGGCCTGCGTATGGATCTTCGGGTCGATCTCGGAGAACTGGAACAGGTACTCGCGGTCGTAGCACGCCGAGGGCAAGTTATAAGCGGCCGGCGCGTTGCGATAGTCGCCCTGTCCATCCGGCAGCGTCGAGGCGAGCGGATGGCAATGGGGCGGCACCTTCAGACCCGTAGGAATCTGCTCGGACGGCAGCGCGAGCGGGCCGCCTGGGGACGTAGTCGGCAGCACGATCAGCGCCCCGTACAGCCCCATCTCTACCTGCACGTCCCCTTGCGTGCCGCTGTAATACGCGTGCGTACCCGGTGTCGTTGCGACGAAGCTGTACGTCACTGTGTTGTCCACTGTCTTGCCAGGCTGGGCAGGCGGGGCCTCGCGCGTCAGCAGGCCCTGCACGCCCGTCAACTTGGTCGGGTCGGTCGGGCAAGATGAAGTGCTCGAGCTCAACTGCGCTGCGCACACCTGAAAGCCCGGAAAGAGTATCGATGTATTGCCCGCGGCTGTCGGCAGATTGTTGTGCAATTTGATCGTGACGAGGTCACCTTGATGGACAATCAAAGTGGGGCCCGGAATCTGCATGAGGGGGCACTTGGGGGTGGGGTGAGTGGCCAAGGTTGTTGGCAGGAAGTTCGGTGTCGCGTCCGCCGTGCATCCGTAACCCCACGAATAGATGCTGCCGCCGTCGGGCTGGCTGATGCGGCCAGGCGCTGCGGTCAAATCGAAGGTGATGCCCGGCGTCGCGTTGGTCGCGGTGATGCCCGGCGCCGCGGCTTGCGCGACAATCGAGAACAACGTGATCCCGATAGCCGCGGCGAGACGCGCGAATCTCGCGTTCCACGCATTCAATGTGATGTGGCTCACGGCTCATCTCCTATTTACTGTGGGTGCACATCTTCGTAGTCGGGTCAACCGACGCGCAGATATGGATCTCGGTCATCAGGCCACCGAAGTTCTCCGCATCGTTCGATAGATGGTCGAGATTCGGCGTGTACAAGTAGAAGGTCGCCTTGTCCTGGTAAGTGCTCGTGTCGCTCGCATCGAGAATGACGTCGAGCGATTCACCACCGCCGAGCGTGATCGAATTCGTGTAGTACGTCATGTCGTTACCGGCCATGTCGCGCAAAAGCCGCGCATTGATACCGATCACGTGCATCGGAATGCCGAGCGATGCCAGCGTCTGGTACTCGGTGACGTCGAGGTCCGAGATACGCAGGAGCGCCTTGCCGCCCACCGGTATGTTGATCACCGTCGGCAGCGGCTGCGAGAAGTGCGGTGAGCCGTCCGAGGCCGGGGTTGTCATCTGCGTCAGGCCCTGCGGGCAAGTCGTCGGATCCGAAGTCGTCGAGACCGAATTGCTGTCCGTGGTCAAATTGACGCCGTTTACGCAGCCGTTGACCGTATCCGGATAGCTTCGCCCATTCAGCAGGAAGTACTTGTCCTTCATGTCGGTGAACGGTTCGGGGTTGAATGTCATGCCGACGAAGTGGAAGTTCGGATCGAAGCCGTGAATCTGGATCGGGTATTCGACGTCGTAGGCCGTCGAGCCATCACCGTCGTTGTAGGCGTAGAGCGTTGGCTGATTGCTCTTGTTGGGCAAGCGAGTAGCGGTGTTCGAAGGCGGCGGCGGCGCCGAGCACAGGATGTCGTCCAACTCGGGATGATTGACCGGATCTGGACCGCACATAGTGCGCGGATTCGACTGTTGGGTCATCAATGCATCGTAAAGAGACGCCCCGGGCGTGACGCGGTCCTGACGAGGCCGCACATAGATCTGACCGACCATGCCCATCTGCAGGTGCTCCGGCGGGGTGATATGGCAGTGCCAGAAATACGTTCCTGCGTCCGGTGCAAGGTAGTAGTATGTGAAGCTGCCGCCAATATTGATTGCCACCGATGCGTCCGGCACGCCGTCGTAGAACGAAGATGCGTTCGGGTAGCCGTGGAAGTGCACCGTGTGCCGCTCGAACAGATCGGGCCGCATGATCATGCCGACGTTCGACAGCGTGAGGAAAAACTCGTCATCCTCGTCGATCGCCATCAGCGGCGCGGGGATATTGCCGTTCATGATGCCGGTATCCATGATCGGCCGGGGATCGACGTGACCGGTAAACGTGAGCGGCCCATATTTGGGATCGTTCACCTGCCGGAAAACCGGATACGGGAAAACCGGGTCCGGCTTCGGTGTCGATGGCGGATCCCCCACGAGGCCCACAGCGCCATTGAAGTTTGCTGGATAGGCGCCCGAAAGCACCGAAGCATAGTCGACCGACGCATCATTGAAGACCGACTCCGGCTCCGTGCCTGGCAAGCCGATGCGAATGTCGTAAAGACCGGACAAGGGACCGAATGAAAACATATACGTCTGTACGCCGTCGGCCATCGTCGCGTATCCATCGCCACCCGAAATCTGCTGGCATTTGATTCCGCCGGGGAGCGGTGTCGTACCAGCCGGGACGCTGGCCGGATCCGGGTGCGATGCCGTGAATTCCGGGCATTGAACCCGGAACGACTGCGCATGCGCCGATAATGCGAAGAAAAGCAACAGCAGCATCGCTAGACCGCTGCGTGCCACGCATGTAGCGAACATATGACCTCCATTGCGCTTGGTCATTGCGCACGGTACGCGTCGGACGTTATCGTTTTGTCCCCACGGCGACCATGCTCGGTTCAGTTCCCTTTACCCCGGCATACTCATTGTGAAGATGCGCAGTCGAGTGCGGCATGGGGCAACCTCCTACTGCGGAGGTAGGGCATCCCAGAGTCAGCGCGGGGAGAAGCCAGGCGTGCGGATCAATGGGGAAGCCTGGGAAGGCACACCCGTTGTTGAAGGCTGAGAAGGCGCAAACGACATCATGCCGTTGCGCCACCACGGCGGCGGATAGAAAAATTTCCAGTCCGCGTAGGTCTCCGCTTTGGAAAAGAATGCATACCGGCGAGGAAAGTTGGCGCGTTTGATCGGCACGCGGTCCGAGCTGCTGAAGATCCCATAGATGCGGTCGCCATCGCGCAGGAATTTCCAGTCGCTGTTGCCGGTGATAGGATCGGGATAGGCCCGGCGCAGATGATGGAGCGGCACAGGGAAGCGCTTATCCTCGATCAAATCATCGACCGACTGTGGAAAAGTCCGGCCCGCCAGGTAATAGCGCTGAATGGCAAGCCTGTATTGGTTGCCGATAAAAAGCAGTTCTTCTTCCTGCTGCCGCTGCCGCTCGAGTGCCCAGACATCGAGGCCCGCAAGCAATGCAATCGATGCGAGCGCGAGCGCGATCAACAGCGTGAGCATGACGAGCCCGCGATCGCGCCGATGAGCGCCGCAGGCCGGCTGCGTCCAGCGCCGCGCCTGCGCAATCGCGCACAACGAGCCGCTCATTTCAATGCCACCGCACCCGATGCCGCGGCGACCGCATCGGACGCAGCGGCCGACGCGTGCGTCTCGCTCGCGGGACCCACGTCGTAGACGCCGGTCTTCGTCGTATCGGGCGACGCAATCACCGTCCAGGCGGCGCTGCCATTTACGGGATCGACCGGAACGTTGCGCAGATAGTGCTTGGTTACCAGGTCATCGAGCGTATCGGGGTATTGCCCCGTGTCGCCATAGTACTTGTCGATGGCGTCACGAATCACCGCAATGTTTTGCTGTTGCACCTGCGCCTTGCCGCGCTCGATACTGTGGAAGTACTGCGGCAGCGCGATCGTCAACAGGAGCCCGATGATCGCCATGACGACCACCAGCTCGATCAGTGTGAAGCCCCGGTGTTCCGGCCTGCGCGCTCGCTTCATGATCCACCTCACCAATCCTTGTACGGAATGCCGTTCAGGCCGACTTCCTCCGATTTCGACGAGACGTCGAAAATATCGTCGCCGCTATCCCCACTGCCTGCACCCTCGGGCGGCACGCCGTGCGCACGCACGTTCCACGTCTGCTCGGGCGGCGTCGAAGGGGCGCCGGTGAAGAACGGGTCGCGAGGGACGTGTCGCAAAAACAGCAACAAACCGCCGTCCGGGTCCTTCATATCCTTCACGCCCTCGGCGAGCACCGTCAGAGTGGGCGGATAGCCTGACGCGCCCGCTTGGTGCTCGATCGAACCAAGGTCGCTTGCATCCTTGTAGGCATCGAGGGCCGTTCGAATTTGGCGAAGCGCCACGCGCAGTTCCTGCTCCTTCTCCCGTTTGGCATTCAGTTCTGCTAACGGCACGATTGCCATGGCGACGATACCGACGAGCGCAAGCGTGATCACGAGTTCAATCAATGTGAAGCCGCGCGCGCCGGCAGGCGCTCGGTCGCGGCAACGGTGAGAAGTCACGCGCGGCATCATGGCTTAATGAGAGTCGGCCGGAATCGGATGCAACGGGTTGTCCGACGCGATATCGCCAGGCGATACAAGCATGGTCGGCGGCGGCGACGCGGCCTGCTGAGGTGCCGCAGCCGGCGCCGGCTGTTGCGCGGCCGCAGCCGTCGCTCCGCCCGTTTCGGCCGCCGCGGCAGTGTTCGCCGCCGCGGAGGCATTACCCTCGGTACCACCGGCACTACCGGCACTACCGGCAGCGTCGGCTCCGTTTCCGCCTGCACCGCCAGCGGACGCCGCTGAGTTCGCCGACGCAGCCGGTGACGTCACGACCGCCGTATTACCCGCCGTCGCGGCCGCTGCACCACCTGCCGTCGGCGGCAGGGGCACCGACGTCATGAAACGACCGCCAAACATCGTCGTCGTCGCCGCCGTCCGTGGCGCCGGCGGCGGCAGGCCGAGCGCCCCCGTTGCAGGCGGCGCCGTACCGGTAGCGTTCGCCGTCGTGGCTGCCTTGTCCGCGGCCGACGTTTTGCCTCCCCCGACGCTGCCTGGCGTCACT
>CAYPWK010000171.1:0-11227 GCA_964414365.1 uncultured Burkholderia sp. | reverse complement strand
GCACGGCCTTGTAGCCGGCGATGTTCGCCTGGGAAGACAGTACGTCCAGGCTTTGCGCGCGCGTCGTGCGCGGCGCCGCTTCGAGCGCGAAGGCCGTCAGGCCCGCATTGGCCAGGCGCGTCTTGTTCTCGGTGTTGAACGGTTCGAGCATGCCGACGAGCACGGTGCCGCGCTTCATCAGCGCGAGCTCGTTCTCGACGGGCGACTGGACCTTGAGGACAAGATCGGCCCCGAAGGCCGTGACCGTATCGACGACTTCGGCGCCCGCGGCGGCGAACGACTCGTCGGTGAAGCTTGCGGAGCTGCCCGCCCCGCGCTCGACCGTCACACGATGCCCTGCGGTCACGTACTTCTTGACCGTTTCGGGCGTCGCGGCCACACGCGCTTCGTTCGCCCGCGTTTCTACGGGCACTCCGATTGTCGGTTTCATCCCAACCAGTACTCCAGATATTGATGCCTTGTAGACTTCATCGATCGGGACGAATCTAAACCCGCGGGTATCTGCCGGCCATGTATCGGTCCCACCTTCCATCTGCTATAGTTGAGTCACTAGTGTGATCACAGATTGTGATCAGTCTCGCAGTTGAATCACACGATGTCAAGCCGGATATCGAAGAGGAGAACCGAATGAATGCGACAGGCGTGCCGCCACTGCGCCTCGAAGTAGCAATGGACGATTATCTTCATACGCAGGCACTGTTCGACGGACGTATTGCCATTGACGGTCTGCGCCTAAATCACGTCCGACTGCCGCCTCCACAGATCTTCGCGCGCTTTCTCGCAGGCGCAACCTGGGAGGTGGCGGAGATGTCGATGGGCAAGCTTGTGGCCTTGCGGTCGCGAGGCGAGGCGGACTTCATCGCGTTGCCGGTGTTTCCGCATCGCGTGTTCAGGCATGCGGCGTTTTTTGTCCGTGCCGACAGTGAGCTGAGCGTCGAGCAGCTCGACGGCAAACGCATCGGCGTGCCGGAGTGGACACTGACTGCGGCCATCTACGCTCGCGCGCTGCTAATGCATCAATACAGAATACCCATCAATCGCGTGAGCTGGGTTCAGGCCGGCCTCGACGCGCCGCGGCGCGCATCGCCGATCGGCGCGCTGCCTGCTGGCGTCACCTTGTATGAAGCGCGCGACGCGACGTTGCCTCAATTGCTGCTGGGCGGCGAGATCGACGTGATGATTGCCCCTCACGCACCGGCCGCGGCCAGCGCAGGCCGCAAGAACTTCAAACTGCTGTTCGAGGATTTTGCGGTACGCGACACCGCCTACTGGCGCTCAACCGGCATTTTCCCGATCATGCACGCGATGGTGATGAGACGGCAGGTGGAGACGCGGCGGCCCGGCACTGCCGGCGCGTTGATCCGAGCCTTCGGCGACGCACTGAACGAAACTATGGCGCGTTTGACCGACCCTGCCGAGAGCGCCACGCCTGTGCCGTTCCTCGCGGAGCACATCCGCCATCTGCAGCAGGCGCGCAGCGGCGAACTCTGGCACTATGGCGTCGAGGCAAATCGCACGACCCTTACCGCATTTCTTGACTACTGCCACGAACAGGGCGTGTCCAGCCGGCGATTGACGATCGATGAACTGTTCGCGTAGCGCCTGCGACAGGTGACCGGCGGCATGCCCGGAATCATGCCGCCGCCACGCTCAAGCGGATGCGCCGACTTGATACAGTTCAATCCTGTTGCCATCCGGATCCGTGACATACACGGTCAGCCCGTAGGGGCCGTCATGCAGATCCTGCTGGAACGACACGTCGTTCTGCTTGAGCCGGTCCGCCAACGCTCGCACGTCGTTGACCTCGAAAGCCATGTGGTCGATCTGCCGCGTGAGGCCACCCTGTTGGCTCGCAGATGTCGGCATCGACGTCAGCGCGATGCCCTGCACGAACGGTGTGAACGGCCGTCCATCCGCGAGCGGTTTGGCCGGTCGCACCTTGAAGCCGAGCAGATCGATGTAGAAGCGTTCCGAGGCGCGGATGTCCTTTACCTGCATCAGCATGTGTCCATAGCCCAGCGTGCGCGGCGCGCATTCAGCGTCGATCCATGCCAGCACTTCTGCCGAATCGGACAGCGCGCACAGATAGTGATTCCAGACCTCGAAGGCTGTGCTTTCCCAGTTCGGCCGCACGCCAGCGACGCAGTCGCGGATAGCGACCACGTCGAAATCCCGTAGATACGCTTCTCGAATCGTGGTTTCCACACACGCATTGATGGTCGTGCCCGTGATGAACAGGGTCTGCGTGCCGAGCATCCGCAGCACCATCTCGAGGCGCGTCTCGAAGAACGCGCCAAAGCGATGCTTGCGGATGACGTAAGACGGGTTGACAGCGGCAAGCGGCTTCAGCTCTTCGACGATTTCCTCATCCCACGTTCCGGCCAGCGCCGACACCTGCTTGCGCTTCGAGGTGTGCCCGGCAATGCGCTTGCGCGCACGGCTGTGATCGACTTCAAAATGCTCCTGTACGGTCCACAAGACCGGCATGCCGACTGCCTGGCAGCGGCGGATCAACGTGTCGAGCGGCTTGATCGGAGCCGACAGACGCTGCGTGTCGAGGCCCGACAAACCGAGTGTTCCTTTTTCGTGGCAGAACGCATTCTGCATGTCGATCACCAGTAGCGCGGCGTTACGCAACTCGAGACTTTCCAGCGACATATTAGAGGTCCTTTCTATCGACACCGAGCACACCCGCGCGTGCCCAGTTTTCCTTGGAAACTTCCTGGATGATGACGTGCAACCCATCGGGCTTGACATCCGCATGGGTCACCATCGCCTCGGTGATTGCCTTGGTCAGCGCGCGTTTCTGCTCGAGCGTGCGTCCCGGCCACATTTGTATCGTTACTACCGGCATGCTCCACCTCCTGATGAATGGATCTCGCAACTTGCTCGGGCACACGCTTTCATGCTTCACAACGGCGCCCAGCTCGGTATTGATAGCTTGAAACCCGTCACGAAGTCGCTGCCGGCCCTATCCTCGCCGCGAACCAGCCAGATGGGCCGGTTCGCATAGTTGATCAACGGCTCGCGCAGCGCGGCTGTGCGATTGGCGGCGAAATCGGTCCCGCGATTGAACAGCGACGTGGCCGGCATATAGCGGATACAAAGTCCCGGCGAGCCGGCTGCCAGGCCCGCCGACAGCGCCTCGGGGCGCATGCGCAGCGCATGGATATCGCAAGCCGCCACCTGCGTGGCGGCATCGCTTTGCCCCGAACTGAGATCGAGCAGCACGCTCGCTCCGGCAAGCGGATCGGCCGGCCAGAATGCCCATTCGTCCTTCAGCCATCGCAAATCGGCTGCGCGGTTCATCGGCAGCCACAGCGAGCTATCCCACAGCACGATGTCCGGGCCAATCAGGTCCTCGACCAGATCGAGCACGGCCCCTGACTCGCACAGCTCGAGCACACTCCAACTATCGAGCAACTGGCCCGCATAGCCCCACGGATTGTGCGCGCCGGATACCATCGCGGGATGCGTCCGCCGACGGCGCGCCAGCAGATTCGCGACGTCCTCGCGCACCTGCCCCAGCGCCCGCTGTGGCAAGGCCAGCGTCGCGACGAGCGGTGCACGGTGATCGGCGAAGTCCGCGTTCATACGGCGGGCGTCGTCAGGCATTGCCCGCGGCCCGGCTCTGCATGAACCTCGCCGTCTTCGAACACTACCGCGCCGCGCGAAACCGTCAGCACAGGCCACCCCTTCAGCTTCCAGCCTTCATAGATGCAGGTGCCCTTGCCGGCGTGCGCCACGGTCTGCTCCTTGTCGAGATCGACCAGTACGAGGTCGCCGTCAGCGCCGGCACGCAGGTTGCCTTTGCGTGGGTACAGGCCGAAGCGCTGCGCGGCGTGCGTCGACGTAAGTTCGACGAGGCGCGTGAGCGGCAGGCCGCGCTGATGCACACCGAAATGCACGAGCAGCGCGAGCTCCCACGGGAAACTCACGACCCCGGGTAGTTCGGTCCACAAATCCTCGCCTTTTTTCGGCAGGAACGGTACGTGATCGCTGCCGAGGCTCCACACGCCGCCGTCCAGTACGCCACGCCACAGGCCATCCTGTTCCTGTTTGTCGCGCAGCGGCGGGGAGATTTTCGCCTTCATGTCGAGGTCTTCGTCATAGCAGGTCCGCGTCAGATAGTGCGGACACGTTTCGACGGTAACGTCGATGCCCTTTGCGCGCGCCTCTGCGGCCAATATCGCGCCCATGCCGACGCTCGTATGAACGAGGTGCAGCGGACAACCTGTGCGCTCCGCGAGAAACAGCATGCGGCGAATCGTCTCCACCTCGCAGAACGCAGGTCGCGATTCCGTGTACGCGCCGAGATCCTGGCGGCCGGTCGCCACGATCTCCTTCTTGATCCAGCCAGCGATCGCGGTGTTCTCGCAATGCACTGATACGACGGCGCCCTTGATCTTCTTCGCACGCTGCATCGTCGCATATACCCAGCCGTCGGTGGCCGGCACGATACCGATCGGATTGTCCGGCTCATAGCCGAAATACAGCTTGAACGACTTCACGCCCGTCTTCGCGGCGATCTCGGGCACCTCGTGGATATGCTCCTCGCGCTGGATGCCGAAGTGAAAGCCGAAATCGATGACCGCGTTCTCTTCGCCGAGCCGCCGGCGTTCTTCGTAAAACGGCAGATACGATTCCTTCACATTGCGCGCATAAAGCAGCACGCTCGTGATCCCGCCACGCGCCGCCGCCTGGGTCTCCGTCAGCATATCCTCGGGATACGGATATTTCACGCCGAGGTGGCAATGCGGATCGATAATGCCTGGCATCAGGACGCGGCCCTGCGCATCGATCTCGCGAGCGCCGGTGGGCAGCACGTCGTCCGTCCCCGCCATCACGATGCGTCCGGACGCGATAGCCACTCCGCCGTGAAACTCACCGCTGCTATCGACTACACGGGCATTGCGAATCACAAGGTCTACTTTCATTTGCTCCCTCGAATGATCCCTTCGATACGGCGCCGCACGCCGCCCCATTGACTACCACCCACCGTGACGGGGGCGCGGCGCCCGAGTCCGCGCGCCCAGATTGCCGTCACGCCGAGCGACTTGGCGGTGTCGAAATCCACGCCGCCGGGCGGCGCAGCCATATCGATCACCACCGCTCCTTGCGGCAGCGCGCGCAACACGCTCTCGCCGATGACCCGCGATGGCACAGTGGAGAGCAGGATGTCGAGTTCGACCGCCATCCCCGCTAGCTCATCGAGTGTGTGAGCATCGGCGTGCGCCGCGTACGCGGCCGCGCGCTGCACCGGGTTGCGCGCGAATACATGTGTGCGTGCACCCAGCGCGACGAGGTAGCGCGTGAGCAGAAAGCCGATCGTGCCCTGCCCTACGACGCCAATGCGCGCGCGATGAATAGTGATGCGCGTGTTCTCAATCAGGACCTTTAGCAGCCCTTCAACGATCGCGGGTCCGCGCAGCAGCATCAGATCTTCGTCCCATTCGTATTCGTGCAGGCCGATGCCGAGCGCCGCCGCATGCGCCTTCAGGTTGTCGTCGGCCCACCCGAGAATGATGTGCGCACGCGTCTGCATGCCGCCGAGCATAGCGCGGTCGGGAATGATCGGCTGCGGCGCAGCCGGTGCGAATAGCGCGCCGCTCGGCGCGATGCCCGGAATCGGGAACAGCGCGAAATGCGCGCCGGCCAGCGCCGCCGCGGCACTCGCTGTTTGCTCGACGCGAGCAATGCCGCCTTCGGGCCAAGGAAAACCATACGCGCTCACGCGAGCCCCAGTCGCAGCCGCAAGGCGCGCAATCTCCTGCTCACGCTCGTCACCGCCGACCACAGCGATCGCATATCGGCTCCAGTCGATGCGGGCCGTTTCTTCAGTCATGTTGGTCTCCTCGTGCCAGCGCAATCAAACCGTTCCGGTCGAGGTCGGCAATCCCCATGCTCGCCGCGGTTCGTCCGGTTTCTCGAAACGCCACGCCTGTAAGCGTCTCGCCGAGCTCGAGCAACGCGTTCGCCGTTGGCGTGGCCACACCTGCGATCTGAGCAATCGCGATGAACGGCACCAGGCCATGGCCGAAATCCTCCAAGTAGTAACGGTGTTGCAGCGAATCGGGCGCTTTGATACGCGCGTTGGCTGCGCCGCCGCCGATCGCACTGACCAGATCGGCAGGATCGGCGCGCACATCGTCGACCGTGCCTATGCGCTTCATTTCGTCGACGAGCGGTGGAAGCTCGTGGCCGAGCGCGCGCGCGACCAAGCGCCGTTCCTCGTCGAGCCGCGTCATCACGCGCGCGACACCCGGCGTCATTCCGTCGACGTAGAACCTGAAGTCGCCGCTGCGCGCCTCGACCCACGCCGCCGCGAGCACGGCGCCGGGCGGATGCAGCACGAGATTCGCGTTCGACAGGTCAGCTGCCAGCACATCGCTCACAGGGTCCGCCGAGTCAAACATCGCCTGCGCCAGCGCGAGCGCCGCTTCGCCGCCCGGCAGTGCGCCGAGGCGCACGCTTCGCGCGCGGCCCGTCACGTTGACGCGTGTCGGCGTCGGTTTGCGCGCGACGTAAGTCAGCGTCGAGAATTCGGCGAGCGGCGGCAGCGTCGAATTGACTTGCAAATAGGCATGGCGAAAGGCAAGCGCTCCACCCGTATGGCCGGGATTGAGCACGACCGGAATCTCGCCGACTCTCAACTCGGCGAGCGTACGCGCGATCTCCTCATGAATGAAAGTGGGCAGGCAAACGAGGATCGCGTCGACGCCGTCGATTGCTTGCGCGAGATTCGTCGTGATCGAAGCGAGCGGCGTGAAGCCCTCGCCAAGCACGCCTTCATGCTCGACGCCTCCCAGCGATATGTGTGGCTCCAACGTGCGTGCCGAACGATTCCATAACGTCACGCCGAAGCCCTTCTTCGACAACTCGACGGCCGCGGCGCTACCTCCTGCACCCGCGCCCAGCACGGCTACCTTTGTCATGCTCCGCTCCTAGTGCTGGCGCTGCAGAACGCCCCTGGACTCGAACACGCGCCGGATCGTTAGCAGATAGTCGTTGAAGCGAGGATCGCTGTGCAGCTCCGGGCTGCGTGGACGCGCCAGGTCGATGCGCAGATCGAGTTCGACGCGGCCAGGGCGCGGCGACATAACGAGTACGCGGTCGGCGAGAAACACCGCTTCGTCGATGCCGTGCGTGATGAAGATCACCGTATTCTTCACGTTGAGCCACAGCGATTGCAGGTCGAGAATCATCTGCTCTCTCGTTAGCGCGTCGAGCGCGCCGAACGGCTCGTCCATCAGTAGCAAGCCCGGCATTTGGATCAGCGCGCGGCAGATCGCGACTCGCTGCCGCATGCCGCCAGACAGCTCGCCGGGGTATTTCGAGCCGAAGCCCGCGAGGCCGACCTGCGCGAGCAGCTGCTCCGCCTTGTCGACATAGTCGGCGCGCTTGCGCTTTTTAATTTCGAGCGGTAACAGGATGTTCTCGAGGACCGTGCGCCAGTAGAGCAGCAGATCCGACTGAAACACCACACCTACTTGCGGATGCGCGCGCCGCACTTCGTCGCCGTCGATATAGACACGCCCAGACGACGCCTGCGCAAGTCCCGCGACGAGGCTGAGTAAGGTGCTCTTGCCACAGCCGCTAGGCCCGACGACGGCCACGAATTCGCCGGGGCGTATCATGATGTCCGTGTTGTCTAGCGCGACGATTTCCTCGCCTTCGCGCGTTTCATACAGCTTCGACACCTGCTCGATCTGAACCGACACACTTGTGTAACCTTCGCTCGCGATAGAAATCATGAGCTCTGCCTCGCTATGGGAAAGAGGGTCGTCCTAAACAGCGCGGGCTGTTTGCTTTACGTGCGCTAAGCTATTTGGCGCTCTCGCGCCGGTAGACGAAGCGGCGTTCGAGCAGGCTCAGTGCCATGTACAGCACAATGCCGATGAGCGAGATCACCACCAGCGCGGCGAAATTCAATGTCGTGTCGAACTGTGACGTGGCTTGAAGCTGCAGATAGCCGAGACCACGCTGGGCCGCCACATATTCGCCGATGACCGCGCCGATCACCGCCAGGCTGATGCCGACTTTTAGGCCAGCAAAGATGTTCGGCAGCGCGGCAGGCAGACGGATCTTGAAGAAAAGCTGCGTCTCCGACGCGCCCATCGAGCGCGCTAGGTTCACGAAGTTGCGGTCGAGCGATTGCAGGCCCACCACCGTCGAGATCACGATTGGGAAGAACGAAATCAAGAAAGAGAGGAAGATCTTGGGCGCCCAGTCATAGCCGAGATATAGCACGAGCAGCGGCGCAAGCGCGGCCTTGGGAATTGTCTGAAAGCCGACCAGGACCGGATACAGCGCCTTTTCAACGATGCGCGAATAGAAGATTGCGAGCGCGAGCGGCACGCCCGCCAGCGTCGCGACCGCGAAGCCCGCGACGACCTCGTATAGCGTCGCACCCGCGTTCGTGAACAACAACGCGTGATCGGTGACGAGGCGCGCGCCGATCATCGCCGGGGTGGGCAGCACGAAAGGCGACAGACCCGACAGGGGCACGACGACTTGCCACGCCACCACCAGCAGGATGACGAGTAGCGGCGCGGCGCCGACGTCCATGATCGCCGCCCACATCCTGCGCCGCGCGCGGCGCTTGCGCACCGACAGAAGGGCTGCACTCAGCGCCGCGGAGTCGTTGCGCAAGTTGCTTTCGCGCGTGCTTGTCATACCGGGGGGCAATTTCTGCGAATCGTTCATCTGGACCTCAAAATCACGAAGGGAGACAGAAGTCGGCCTGGAAACCGGCCACATGCCATGTCATCGGCTGTCGCGACGGCGCTTGGGCGTCGCCGTCGGGAGCAGCGCGGCTCGCACATTGACACGGTGAGATTCGATGCAATACCGCATACGCTTTCATGCTCCTGCGCCCTTATGGCAAAGGTTGACGATCTGCTTTGTCCATTTATTCGTTGAGTCAGCTTATGATCACGCAGTGTGATCACGATTTCTATGCCTGTCAACTGGAAAAAATCCCGGCGCGGGGCGTGCCGCGGGAGAACTATGCCGATTGACTTCTCGCTCTATTGGGAGCAATCGATCGTACGATCGCGCTCGTCGATGCGATTGCGACACAGGCGCTTGCCACCGTAGTCGGGTCACGTTATTGTTTGACCGTTCCACGACGCAGCACGGAAGAGATCGCCTAGCGTGGCGACGCCGACGGAGCAACCGCCCCGGAAACTCTCAGGCAAAAGGACCGTGCAGCAGGAACATCTGGAGAGAGGCGCCTTGCGCGCCCACCGAAGGGGAGCCCCGGCCACTTGCGCGGTACGCGGCGAAACTCTCAGGTTCATGGACAGATGGGGCATCGGTGTCGGTTATCGATAACCGGCGATGCTCAACCACTACTGGACCATGCCATGTCACAAATCGCCATCATCGGCGCCGGGATAACCGGCGTCACGACCGCTTACGCCCTTGCTCAACGCGGATTCGAAACGACCGTCTTCGAGCGTCATCGCTACGCGGCCATGGAGACATCGTTCGCGAACGGCGGCCAGCTTTCGGCAAGTAACGCGGAGGTCTGGAATAGCTGCGCAACCCTCTTGAAGGGACTACGTTGGATGCTCCGGCGCGACGCGCCCCTCTTGTTGAATCCACGCCCGAGCTGGCATAAGTACAGCTGGATAGGCGAGTTTCTGCGAGAGATTCCGAATTATCGGGCCAACACCGTGGAAACGGCCCGCCTTGCGATTGCCGCACGCAAGTATCTGTTCAGCATTGCGGAGCGCGAGGGCATCCGTTTTGATTGGGAGCGCCGCGGCATTCTTCATTTCTATGCGACGCGCAGAGAATTCGAGGCTGCCTCGAAAGTCAATTCGCTGTTGCGCGAAGCCGGGCTCGATCGCGCTCCCGTGACGCCGTCCGAGATGCGAATGATAGAGCCGACGCTCACGGGAGACTTCTTTGGCGGCTTTTTTACACCTTCGGACTCCACGGGCGATATTCACAAATTTACGCGCGGCCTTTCGGATGCTTGTGAACGGCGCGGCGTCACGTTCCGCTACGACACATCGGTGCTGTCGATCGACGCGAACGACGACGGACCTTTCACGTTCAATCTCGCATGCAATGGCGATCGCGACGTCATGGCGTTCGATGGCGTCGTCATCTGCGCAGGCGTCAATAGCAGATCGCTCGCCGCTATGCTCGGCGATCGCATCAACGTCTACCCGGTGAAGGGCTATTCGATTACGGTGTGTCTCGATGATGCCATGAGCCAGCAGGCGGCCCCGTGGGTGAGCCTGCTGGACGATAACGCGAAGATCGTGACGAGCCGGCTTGGCGCAGATCGGTTCCGGGTGGCGGGCACGGCCGAACTGAACGGCTTCAATCGCGACATCCGCTCCGACCGTATCGAACCGCTTGTGCGATGGACGCGCCGCCATTTTCCCGCGGTATCCACGGCGCGCGTTATTCCATGGGCGGGTCTGCGGCCGATGCTGCCCAGCATGTTGCCGAAAGTTGGCGCGGGCAAACGCCGCGGTGTGTTCTACAACACCGGGCATGGCCATCTCGGCTGGACACTATCGGCCGCCACGGCCGAGGCCGTTGCGGATGCGGTAGGCCGCTCGCTGCCGGGCAAGTCATAGGTCAATTGTCGCCGTTTTCATCCGAGGTTTTGGCAAGCACATGCAAGCGACGACGCACGGAACTCGTATGCGGACCGTCCCGAGCGCCGTGACGAACGCGTGGGGACGCCAGTCCGACCTCGGGGCTGCGGAGTTATCGTACTATCCGTGCAAAATATGGCGCCTTGCTCCTGAAAACCTTTAGCAATCAGTGGCTTGCATAATCGCGGATCCACGCGAAAGGCGTCAAATTGTCTGCGCTGAAACCCGAAGTTTTTAACACTCTCGCAGCACCCGCCCCCATCACCGACAGCCAACTGCTCGCCCCGCGCCGCTTCGAAAATCGCCTCGACGACCTTTGGGGACCGTCTCCAACCGCGTGCAGGAAAACCTCACGAACGGCGGCCTACATGGCGATCGCGCTCGGGCCGCTCCATGTCCACAGCGAACTCCTCTTGCCAAACCGCGCCCGCCGATCGGCGCATTAGGGGTAAACACAGATTCGTGGCCGCAAGAAGCTTTATAGAATGGGCGAACATTGTTAAATAGCAACATTACTTGCTATTGTTTAATCGAGCCTAGGCGCAGCACACGGAGCCCCGATGCCAATCGACTATCAAACGATGCGGTTCGACTACGAGCGAGCC
>CAYPWK010000170.1:5006-11244 GCA_964414365.1 uncultured Burkholderia sp. | reverse complement strand
CCATCAATGCGTCACCGATCCAGTTCGGTGCGATAACCAACGCGCGACGCATCAGTGTAAGTATCCGAGGTCCATGTGAAGCGCGGCCCTTCGCGGGCCGCAAGCGGTGTCAATCCGGCGAAACCGGACAACGCCCCGCTCGCGGTGCGAGCGGGGCGTTGCGGCTTGGGTGCTCCAACGCGGCGTAGAGCGCGCCGTCAATGATGACCCTTGACGACTTCTCCGTCGCGCAGCTTATAGCGCGTACCGCAATAGGGGCAGCGGGCTTCGCCGTGCGAAACGTCGATGAAAACGCGCGGATGCGCGCTCCAGCGCGGCATGGAGGGGTTCGGGCAGTAAGCGGGCAGATCTTTCGCTGACAGCTCGATCAGCGGCATTTCCTTGATTGCGCTCATGAGGACGGAATTTTCGTTGTGTGGATCAAACCTTCGTGAGCCAATGGGCATATTTGGCGTTCTTGCCGGAGACAATATCGAAGAACGCCGATTGCAGCTTCTCGGTGATCGGGCCGCGCACCCCGCTGCCGATCGTCCGATTGTCGAGCTCGCGAATCGGTGTGACTTCGGCGGCCGTGCCGGTGAAGAACGCCTCATCGGCCGTATAGACCTCGTCGCGCGTGATCCGTTTTTCGATGACCTCGATGCCTGCTTCCCGCGCGAGCGTAATGATCGTGTCGCGCGTGATGCCGTCGAGGCACGAAGAGAGATCCGGCGTGTAGATCTTGCCGTTGTTCACGAGGAAGAAATTTTCGCCCGAGCCTTCGGAGACATAGCCGTCGACGTCGAGCAAAAGCGCCTCGTCGTACCCGTCGGCCGTCGCTTCCTGGTTCGCGAGGATCGAGTTGACGTACCAGCCCGAGGCCTTTGCGCGCACCATCGAGACGTTGACGTGATGCCGCGTGAACGACGACGTCTTTACGCGGATACCTTTCGTGATCCCTTCCTCGCCAAGATAGGCGCCCCAGGGCCAGGCCGCGATCGCGACGTGGATCGTGTTGCCGCGCGCCGACACGCCGAGCTTTTCCGAGCCAACCCAGACGATCGGCCGGATATAGGCCGATTCGAGCCCATTCGCGCGCACGACCTCGCCATGAGCGGCAATCAGCGTTTCGCGATCGAATGGAACGTCCATCTGGAAAATCTTCGCCGAATTGAAGAGCCGCTTCGTATGCTCTTTCAAGCGGAAGATCGCCGTGCTGCCGTCGGCCGTCTTATAGGCGCGCACGCCCTCGAAGACGCCCATGCCGTAGTGCAGCGTATGCGTGAGGACGTGGATCGTGGCATCGCGCCACTCGATCAACTTGCCGTCCATCCAGATCTTGCCGTCGCGGTCGGCCATTGACATGCGAAATCTCCTAGCGGGGTGCGCCCGGTGCGGTAAATGCGCCATTTTAGCGTCTTTTGCACACGCTTCGAACATGGAATGCGCAAAGCGGCGATATAATCGGACGCTCGCCGGTTCCACCGCTCCTCGCCCCGATGCTTTCCCGCCTCAGCCCGACTGACCGCGCCGCTTTTCTCGATGGCGCGCGCACGTATTCGCCCACGGTGATGGCGTTGGTCTCATGGGGGCTCGTGACCGGCATCGCGATGAGCAAATCGGTGCTGACGATGCCGCAATCGCTCGCGATGTCGGTGCTCGTCTACGCGGGTTCGTCGCAGCTCGCCGTGCTGCCGCTCTTCGCGGCCAAGCTGCCGATCTGGACGGTGTTGCTGACCGCGGCGATGGTGAACCTTCGGTTCGTCATCTTCAGCGCGGGCCTCGTCCCGCACTTCTCTTATCTGTCGTTCTGGCGGCGCGTGGCGCTCGGCTATTTCAACGGCGATATCGTCTACCTGCTCTTCGTGAAAAAATCGTTCCGGACCGGGCGCGTGCCCGGCAAGGAAGCCTATTTCTGGGGGATGGCGAGCTTAAGCTGGGCGAGCTGGCAGCTTTCCTCGATCGTCGGCATCGTGCTCGGCAGCGTTTTTCCCGACAACTGGGGGCTCGAGCTCGCCGGCACGCTTGCGCTCGTGCCGCTCGTCGTGGCGGCTGTCGCGAACCGCTCGACGCTCGCCGCTGTCGCCGTGGCAGCCGTCATCGCAATTGTCGCGATCGATCTGCCGTACCGGCTCGCGTTGCCGCTTGCCGTGTTCGCGGCACTGGGGGCGGGGAGTGTCGCGGATTGGCTCGCCGATCGTGCGGCCGAACGGCGCATTCGTACCGGAGTGGGGCCTCGCGTGCGTGAGGAGAAGGCGCGGTGAGCGCAATGCACATCTGGCTTGCCATTGCAGGCATGACGATCGTGACGACGGTGACGCGCGCGTTTTTCCTGCTCGGCGGCGAGCGCGCCACGCTCCCTGAGCGCGTGCAACGGGCGCTGCGGTATGCGCCGGCGGCCGCGCTCGTCGCCGTGATCGTGCCCGACGTGCTGGAGACGCCGCATGGCATTTCCATCGCGCTCGGCAATCATGCGCTTTACGGAACGCTCGCCGGCCTCGCCTGGTTTCTCTGGCGGCGAAGCATGCTCGGGACGATCATCGTCGGGATGCTCGTATTCACGGCGCTGAGGGTCTGGGGTTAGGCGGCGTCAGCCGAGCTTGGCTTCGCAGTCGGCTAGGAAGGGGCACGCATACGCCGAACGTGTGTCGACGGCGGTGCCGACAGCATCAGCGAGCCGAGGTTTTCCAGCAGCGTCAGCGGCGCAAGTGAAGCCGTGCTCTGTCGTTTGCCTTCGGCGAGGATTGGGCCGAGCGCGAGCGGCGCCGATTGCGCCAACTGCGTTTCCGATCGTCGCTCCCGCGAGGCGCTCAATCGGACCCGTCTTCTCCTTCTTCACATTCGTATTGGAGCTTCATAACGAGGCGCAAAATTTGCGCAACAGGCTCGAACAAGCTCGGCGGAATATAGCCGCCGGCCTCCGTTTCCGCCGCGAGCGAGCGGGCGACACGGATGTTCTCGACGACGGGAACGCCCGCTTTCTCGGCAAGCTCCACAATGTGTTGCGCACGTGCGCCACGACCGATCTCGAGCACCTGCGGCAGCGGCGTTTCAGGGGGGCGATAAAAGAGACAAACGGCGATATGCGTCGGATTGCGCACGACGACGCTCGATTTGCCGACGTTTGCGGCGAGGCTGCCGCTTTGCACCTCGCGGTGGGCTTCCTTGCGCTTGTGCTTGATTTCGGGGTTGCCTTCCGAGTTCTTGTACTCCTGCTTGATATCTTCGACCGACATCATGAGCTGCTTCATCGTGTTGTAGCGCTGAAACGCGTAGTCAGCGATACCGAAGACCACGTAGAAGCCGAGCAGGGCGCACCACATCCAGTAGAGCAGCTCGACGCTCACTCGCAATCCGCATGAAACGCCGCACAACGGCAGAAACTGCAGCGAAGGCCCGTATTGGCGAATCAAATAGAAAAAGATCAGCGAAAGCAGGCCGACCTTCGATAGTGATTTGGCAAGCTCGAAGAGACTCCGCATCGAGAACATCTGCTTGAGGTTCGCGAACGGATTAAGTTTGTCGAGCGAGGGCTTCATCGCCTCGTAGGCGAGCAGGGGGCCGGTCTGCGCGACCACCGCGGCAATGGTCGCCAATACGACTAGCGCGGCGATGCCGACAGTGAAACGCAGGACCAGCTCTGCCGTTGCGCACGCGAGCCGGCTCGCGGCGCTGACGAGATCCTCATTGGAAACTTCGATTGAAAGCGTGCTGAGTGCTTCGAACGCGTGCAGCAGGTGCTTGCCTTCCACCATGAAGTAGCCGAGCAAGCAGGCCAATTGGACCCCGGACGTGATCTCGGTACTTGTCGCGATCTGCCCTTTCTTGCGTGCGTCGCGCAGTTTTTGGGGCGTGGGCTTCTCGGTCTTCTCGCTCATTGCCGCAGAGAAAGCAACGTGCGGACAGCGTGGCCGAACGTCGACGAGTATTCGAGGAATGCGTGAAACGCGAAGCCCGAGCTCATGATCAGCAGCAGCATCGCGAACGCGCTTTTCAACGGCATCGATAAAAAGAAGACGTTCAGTTGCTGCGCCGAGCGGTTGACGAGACCCAGTGCCATATCGACGAGCAAAATGCCGACTAGCGCAGGCATCGAAAAGCGCAGGCAGAGCTCGTACATCAGTTGCCAGTCGCGCAGAAAGAACGAGAGCCAGCCCGCATCGCGGCTCAGCGTCACGCCGGGAGGAAGTGTGCGATATGAATCGTAGATCGCCGCGATGAGTTCGTTGAATCCGCCGTTCAGCATGAACAAGACGCTGAACACGTGCGAGAAAACGATGCCGAGCAGAGAAGACTGCTGCCCGAGCATGGGGTTCAGGACGTTGGCCATCGTGGCCCCGCGCATCGTGTCGATGAATGAGCCGGCCATATCGAGAGCCCAGAAAGGAATCGCGGCGGCAAAGCCGATCACGAGGCCTATCACAATCTCGGTGCAGGCCGTCCACACCCATGTGGGCCACGTCTCGCGATCGGTGTCGAGCGCGGGCCACGCGCCATGAAGCGGCAGCAGGGCGAGCGCGATCATCAGAATCAGTGCATTGCGCGTCAGCGTGCCGCCGAGCGTCGAGCGGCCGAAGAGCGGCACCATCAGCACGACGGCCAGCGGCCGCAAGACGGAAAAGCCCAGCGCCGACAGCCATGGCGCCCACGGTGAGACATTCAAGGTTTCATTCGGGCGATCTGGTCGAACGACTGATTTGCATAGTTGAGCAGCACGTCTCCCATCCAGTGATAAGTACCTGCCAGCGTCGCCGCGACGGCAAGTAGCTTAATGAGGAACTGCACGGTCTGGTCCTGGACCTGCGTGAGCGCCTGAACGAGGCTCACCAGGACACCGACGACGGAGGCCACGACGACGACAGGGAGAGAGAGCAGCAATACGAGCCACATCATTTGTGCGGCAAGCTGGGTGACGACGGCCTCGCTCATCGGGACGGTCCAAGGATCACGAAAACGACAGCAGCAATTGGCCGATGAGCTTCTGCCAACCATTCATCAGCACGAAGACGAGCAGCTTGAGCGGCAACGAGATCGTCATCGGCGAGACCATCATCATCCCCATCGCGAGCAAGACGTTCGACACGACAAGATCGATCGCCACGAAGGGCAGGTAAAGCAGCAGCCCGATCTTGAAGCCCTCCTTCATCTGACTCACGGTAAAAGCGGGCATCAGGACAAGCAGCGATTCGTCCGCGATTCGCGTCCGGTACTTCTTTGGCCACATGTTGTGCCCGATGTCGGCGAAGAAACGGATCTGATCGGGTGACGTATTGCGAAGAAGAAAGTCGCGATAGGGCGAGAGCACGCTTGTTTCAGCCTGGCTCGTGAAATCGTCGGCATCGAGCGCAAGCGGATGGCTCGCGAGGTTGTCGCGGACCTCGAGACCGATCGGCGCCATGATGAAAAGCGTCAGGATCAAGGCGAGCCCATACAAGGCGATATTCGGCGGAATTTGCTGAGTTCCCAATGCATTGCGCAGCAGCGAGAAGACGATCGTCAGCTTCAGAAACGACGTTCCGAGCACGACGATGAGCGGCGCAAGCGACAGCGCGAACAAAAAGACGACGAGCTGAACGGGCTGATTCAGCATTGTCATGGCCGGCTCCGGGTGCATCATGATGACGGCTCGATTGTCGAGCCGGCTGGTCCGATTGCCCATCGGGCCGGCACCTGAATGTGAGCTCGACTCGCTAGATCGTCTCGATTCTCGCCGCTAGCCGCCCATCGATATCGAGCAACGTCGCGCGCGCAAACGCGCGTCCGCCTGCTTTGAGCGTGACGAGCTCGTCCGCGCGCGCCTGACCGTGCAGGACGTCGCCCGGTCGCAGTGCCGCCAGCGCGCTGACCGGTACGTCGAAGCCGCCTACAACGGCCACGACGGTCATGATCGGGTCATGCGCTGCGCAAACGTCGGATAGGGGCTCCTCGGTCTCCGATGCGGGCATGAGCGGCTCGACATCGAGCCAATCGTCAAAATCGTCCATGACTTCCTCGATGGCAAAAGCGCCGGACTCGCCGCAAATCACGCGAGCGAGAGGCTTATGTACGAATAACCCGAACTCGCGCCGCGCGACGCCATAAGCTTGCCGAAGCACGAGCGCATCGCCGACGCGCAGGCTCTCGGCCTCGCTGCGCGCGATGCTGCTCCATCCGGCGATGAGCGTCGCGCGAACCCGTATTTCAGATGGGTTGTCGATGGGGCAAGGCGTGAGCCGGTCGGCGAGCGCGTCGAGCCACTCGAGCGGGGCATCGAGCACGA
>CAYPWK010000170.1:0-4906 GCA_964414365.1 uncultured Burkholderia sp. | reverse complement strand
CGTCAAGGCGCGGCAGTCGGCGCATTGCGGTACTCGAGGGAGCCGTCCATCTCCACCGATACGTCGAGCCCCGTCTGCGTCGATAGCGCTCGCGCCAGTTCTTTGGGCGGAACCGGAAGCGCGTTGTCGGCCGAAGTCGCGCATCTGCGCACACGAATCGAAAGGCGTTGGCCGTGCCGGTATACCTCGACTTCGGAGCCGGCCAACGGCCCGTTAGTCAGTCGTACCTTCAAGGCGTCGATGTCGATGCGAGCCGGCGGCGCGAACGCGTGCATGTCTTGCTCGCTTTCGCTTGGCGCGCATGAGGCGTGAGCACTGCCTCGCACTTGGCGCGATCGCACGTGAGCCGTCAGTTGTCGTTCCTGTTCACCCTCGCGCGGATCGTCCGGGTCGCAGGCAGGGACGAACGGCAGCCTATCGTTCGGATCGGCGCACCCTTCGAAGATCGTTCGGAAATGCTCCTCATCGTCGGGACTGCTCTTGCTGCCATCGTGCCCCGGGTTGACGAATGAAGGAGAGCCGTGTTCCGCGGCTTTTGATAAGCGCATGCTTTTTACTCCAGCAATGTCATGAACTTGTCCTGTGCGATCACCGCCTTTTGCAGCAGCCCGTTTTGCCGATCGCGCTCGATTCTCACTTCCTGGAGCAGCCGGTTCAACACATCGATGCGATCGAGAAACCGGCGCTCGGCCAAGTAGTAGTCGCCCAGTTCCGTCTTGAGCTCGCTCAGCGCATCCTGGTCGAGAACGTCGGCGATTCCACATCGTTCGCGCCAGCGCGTGCGCAGGCGAGTGAGCTCCGCGCCGATTTTGTCGACTTCTGCCCGCACTCCACTTTCCCGGCGGGCAAGGGCCTGCAGCGCCACGCGTATCGACTGTTCGCGGCGCGCCTTGAGCGATACGAGCTGACGCAGCATTACCCGTGCACTGTCTTCCATAGCATTGAGACCGTCTCTTCGAAATCATTCGTTTCACCCGTGCGCTGGCATAGAAACGCGCGTATCGCTTCTTTGCGGGCGAGTGCTTCGTCTGCCTCGGGATCCTGCCCTCGCTGGTACTCGCCGACGCGCACGAGCAGCTCGATTTCCTTGTATGCCGCCATCAGGCGGCGCAGCCGGCCCGCGTGCATAACGTGCTCGGCACTCGCCACTTGCGACATGATTCGGCTCACGCTCGCGCCGATGTCGATGGCCGGATAGTGATTCGCCTCAGCCAGCTTGCGCGATAGCACGATATGTCCGTCGAGGATTGAACGAACCTCGTCGGCAACGGGTTCGTTGAGGTTGTCGCCTTCCACTAGCACGGTGTAGATGCCGGTGATGCTCCCAGTGCGCGCGGGGCCGGCGCGCTCGAGCAGGCGGGGCAAGCGCGCGAAAAAGCTAGGCGGGTAGCTGCCGGCCGCCGGTTTTTCTCCGGCCGCGAGGCCGATCTCGCGGCACGCACGAGCGAAGCGCGTCAGTGAATCCATCATCAGCAGCACGTCCTTACCTTGATCGCGGAAATACTCGGCGATCGTGGTGGCCGTGTAGGCTGCCTTCAATCGTTCGAGGGCAGGACGGTCGGATGTCGATACGATGACGACGCTACGTTTGCGCGCTTCCTCGGAGAGCGTGTGATCGAGGAACTCGCGGACTTCGCGGCCGCGCTCTCCGATCAGCGCGAGAACGATGACGTCGGCGCCGGAACGATCCCCGCTCGCACTGACGAGGCTGCCGTCGCAAATCATGCCAAGCAGCGTGCTTTTCCCGCCGCCGGCCGCGGCGAAGACGCCGATTCGCTGCCCTCGCCCACAGGTGAGCAAACCGTCTATCGCGCGAACGCCGAGCGGCAGCGGGGTATCGATGACGGGGCGCGTCAGCGGATCGGGCGCTTTACCGTCGAGCGTGCGATAGGCGCATTCGCGCGGCGCGACGGATCCATCGAGCGGCCGTCCCATCCCATCGAGCACTGCGCCGAGCAAAAACGGGCCAAGCGCAATCTCGTGCTGACGCCCCAGAGGCTCGACCTCGCTGCCGGCCTTCATCCCGAGCGGCTCGGCGAACGGAGACAGCAGCGCGAACTCGCCTTCCACTCCGACGATCTCGGCCTCGATGCCGGACGGATGGAGCCGGCAGAGCTCCGCGAGCCCCGCACCGGGCAGCGCCGCGCGCAGCAGTGTCGGCCCGACTTCGGTCACACGACCATAGACTTTCTCGACAGGCAGCGCATTTCGCAACCGTTCAATGCGGCGCGAGAGGCGTTCCGCAAGTGCAGCCTCGATCGCCCGGGCGTCGGGATGGCGCATCGTCATTGCGCTTCAATCAGGTCGATGTTGCCCGTGACGCGCAGCTCGGCCTCGTCGCCAACCTCCTGATACGAGAGGACAGGCACCGCGAACAATTCGCGCTCGATGAGCTTGCGCAGGAAACGACGGACATCGATCGCCGTCATCAGGATTGCATTGCGTTCGTCGCTGCCGGCGAGCGTTTCGCGCACGCATTCCACGATTGCTTTGCTCTGCTGAGCATCGAGCGCCGAATATGAGCCAGCCGACGTTTGCCGCACGGATTCGCGAATCATGTTTTCGATCGCGTCGCCAATCAACCAGCCGTTGATCCATGGGCGGCCCGCGCGATGGCGCGTGGCGATGTGGCGCTTCAGACCAAGCCGTGCGTATTCGGTCAGCATGACTGGGTCCTTTTCTCGCGGGGCCCATTCGATCAGCGCTTCGAAGATGCTGCGCAAGTCCCGAATGGAGACGTTCTCTTCGACGAGCCGCTGCAACACGTCGGCAATTCGCCCGATCGGCAGCTGGCGCTGCACTTCCTTCACGAGCTCGGCGTACCGGGCTTCCATCGCATCCATCAGGAAGCGTGTTTCCTGAACGCCGACGAACTCCGCGGCATGGCGGTCCACGACCAGCGAAACACAATGCGCGATGCGCTCGTCGCCTTCGTAGAGCGGCGTGCCTAGCGGCTGCGGTGCGCCGGCGCTTTCTCTCTCGACCCATCGAAGCTGCAAGCCGCCGAACGGCAGCTTGTCGACGCGCGCGGGCGCTTGCAGCGGCGGGGAGTGCGCGTCGGCCAGCAGCATGCCGTCTGGAATGACGACACTCAGCACTGGCTCTTGGTATAGCAGCACCTGAAGCGTGCCAGCCTCGAGCGATGGACCGCAAACGACCTGTATCTCCGGCAACGGAATGCCGAGCGCTTCGAACTTTTGCGAGCGCAGCTCGCTGAGAAGTGCGGCATAGCGGTCGGCGCGCATGAGATCGTCGGCGACGCGGATCATCAGCGGAACCGCGCCCGGAGTCATGCCGGCGCTTGCGTGGCCGGATTGGACTCCGCCGTGTTCAACGGCGCTCTCTCCCGAAACGTGTCCCGTCATGCCGCCCGCGCGGCGCTTTTTGATCCGCCATGCACAGCCGAACACCGCGATGGCGAGCAGCAGAAAGTACGCGATGGGAAAGCCTGGGATCAATGCGAACACGACGAGAACGCCAGCCGCGAGCAGAAGTGCCTGAGGCTGCCTGCCTACTTGCTCGGCAAGATCGGCGGCGAGGTTGCGGCGTTGCTCGCCGGGAACGCGCGTGACGACGATTCCGGCCGTAATCGAGATGAGCAAGGCGGGAATCTGGCTGATGAGTCCATCGCCGATCGATAGGATGGCGTACGTCGACAACGCCTGCGTCGCGCTCATGCCGTGCATGAATACGCCGATCGCGGTGCCGCCGAGAATGTTGACGAGGATGATGATGATGCTCGCGATCGCGTCACCCTTGACGAACTTCATCGCGCCGTCCATTGCGCCGTAGAGCTGGCTTTCCTTTTGCACGAGGCCGCGCAGGCGCCGTGCCTCGTTGGCGTCGATGACGCCCGCGCGCATGTCGCCGTCGATGCTCATCTGCTTGCCGGGCATGCCGTCGAGCGAGAACCGTGCGCCGACTTCGGCGACGCGCTCCGAACCCTTGGTGATGACGATGAACTGCACGATCGTGATGATCGTGAAGACGATGACGCCGACGGCCAGATTACCGCCGACGGCGAAGTTGCCGAACGTATAGATGATTTCCCCCGCGTCGGCCTGCAAGAGGATCAGCCGGGTCGTGCTGATGGTGAGCGCGAGACGATACAGCGTCGTGATGAGCAGCACAGACGGGAACGCCGAAAACTCGAGCGGCTCGCGAATGTATAGCGCCATCATCAGCAGCACGATGGAGATCGTTAGGTTGATCGCGATCATCAGATCGACGAGCGCCGTCGGCAGCGGGATGATCATCATGAAGACCGCGACCAGCAGCATCACAGCGAGGATGATGTCCTGCCGCTTCGCCGCGATCGCGAGCCACCCAGTCAGCCGCTTCATGCACGAGCTCCTGCGTGCCGCTCGAGCAGGCGGCGCATCGCCTCGTAGCAGGTCAGCCACTCGCCGCCGTCGCTGCCGGGAGGAGGCGAGCAGGCGAGCAACTGATAGTTGCGCACGGCAAAAGCGCGTACCGGGACGCCTTGCAGCGCCGCCGGCCGCCAGCCCGACAGCAGCTGCTTCAGGATCCTCGAACGCTGCTTGGCGTCGATACGTGCCGCAAGTGTCATGACCACGCGCTCATGGACCACCTCGATGTATAGCCGAAACGGTGGCAGCGCGAATTCCATGCGCGGCTCCATTCGAATAACGGGTAGTTCGGCGAGGCGTGCGAATTGCTCCAGCCTTCGCTGCGTTTGCAGGTTCATCTCGTCTGCGTCGATCCGCGGGGACGCTACAGGGAATGCCGAGGCATGCATTGTCCGCGATGCGGATGAGGCGGCGACATCGGGCGAAGACCTGAAGGCAAGCAGGCCAGGAGCCCGAATTTCATCACGACATAATCGACATCATGCGGGCGAGGCGAGACCGAGGCGATAGGCCCAGCTCGCGAGCTCCACCGCCTT
>CAYPWK010000169.1:0-11364 GCA_964414365.1 uncultured Burkholderia sp. | reverse complement strand
CGATCGTCGAAACGACCGTCGCCGACTCGAGCCACGCATTGGCCGCGACAAGCCGTTCCGCCGGGAGCAACTCAGTGAGAATGCCGTACTTCGCCGGCGAATAGGACGCGGCGCCCAAACCGACGACACCGTAGGCAACGATGGGATGCACGCCCGCGATCATCATGGCGCAACCGGCGCCCTTCAGCGCATTGGCCGAGAACATCGCGTGGCGCTTCTGGACGGCATCGGCGAACGCGCCGGCGAAGGGCGCGAGCACGACGTACGAGACCGTGAAGAAGACCTGCAGCAGAGGGGTCACCCAGCTTGCCGCATGCCTCGCGTTGAGCAGGGCGATCGCCGCGATCAGTAGCGCGTTGTCGGCCAGCGACGAAACGAACTGGGCGGCGATGATCGTGTAGAAGCCCTTCTTCATATTCGGCCCCCACCTGTCGCTTCGCGCCCGGCCCCTCAGGGGCTGTGATTCCTTACCGGCGTATCAGGCCTTTTGCATCAACCGGCTGTAGGGCGTCAGGATCGGCACCATCTGCGCATAGACTTTCGGGTTGCCGGCGACGATCTCGCCGACATGAAGGAAGTCCGAATCGCCGGTGTAGTTGCCGACGAGCCCGCCCGCCTCGGTGATGAGGAGGCTTCCCGCAGCCATGTCCCACGCGCTGATGCCTTGCTCGAAGAAACCGTCGAGGCGCCCGGCCGCCACGTTCGCCAGATCGAGCGCCGCCGCGCCCGGACGACGCAGGCCAGTGCACGAGCGCGTCATTTCAGCGAAGAGCCGGCAGTATGCATCGAGCCGATCGTTTTCGCGAAACGGAAAACCCGTGCCGATCAGCGAATCGGCGAGCCGGTCGCGCCGGCCGACGCGGATGCGGCGATC
This sequence comes from uncultured Burkholderia sp., assembly GCA_964414365.1. GTDB lineage: Bacteria > Pseudomonadota > Gammaproteobacteria > Burkholderiales > Burkholderiaceae > Trinickia. Next base: position 10,490 of record CAYPWK010000169.1, on the reverse strand, counting down.
GTTCAGGTAGGCGCCGCGGCCGCGCGACGCCGTGTAGAGATCATTGCGCGTCGGGTCATACACCACGGCCTGCGTCACGATTCCTTTATGCGCGAGCCCGATCGAGACACAGTAGTAGGGGAAGCCGTGGATGAAATTCGTGGTGCCGTCGAGCGGATCGATGATCCACTGGTAATCGGATTCGTTCTCGGAGCGGCCCGATTCTTCAGCGAGAATCGCGTGATCGGGGTAAGCCGTCTTCAAGGTGTCGATGATCGCGGCTTCGGCGGCTTTATCGACTTCGGTGACGAAATCGTTGTGGTGCTTTTGGCTGACCTGGATGAGGTCGAGATCGAGCGACGCGCGGTTAATGATCTGTCCGGCGCGGCGAGCCGCCTTGACAGCGATGTTGAGCATGGGATGCATGAGCAGATTCCTTTTGCCGCGGTAACAGCGGGCGCCGCCACCGGTTGGGCCAAACCAAACCGCCCGGAATGCAGGCCCGATGCTGACGCGAGGCATACATTCCGTCGACGAAGACAAATTGAAGAAGAGCAATACGCGTACAAGCGGCGAAGCATGCGTCGCTGTGCGCGAAGAAACGCTGATTTTACCAGGAAGCGCCGCCAGGTTAGCGTTTGGGGGCCGCAGGCGTCAGGGAGCGCAGCGCTGTCGCGCTATTTTCCGCGCGGCACCGGCGGTTGGCGATACCATACGGGCGTGTCGTCGGCCGCTCGATGCCCAAGCATTCGGCTTTGTATGTCCATTCGCATTCCTTGCAGCATCTTGAACCCACCAAACTCGAACCAGCCGCACGCGCCGCTCGACCCGCAAGCGGCAGCGCTCAGCGGAGCCGCAGGGCCTTGCGGCGGCTTTACCTCCACGGTCTTCGTGCTCGTCGAGCCGAGCCACCCGGGCAATGTCGGCGCCGCCGCCCGCGCGTTGAAGACGATGGGGTTTTCGCGTCTCATGCTCGTCGCACCTCGCGTCGCGCACGTGCAAACGGACCCGGAAGCCGTTGCCATGGCGAGCGGCGCCGACGACGTTCTCGCCTCTGCCAGCATCGTCCCCACACTCGCCGACGCATTGTTGGGCGTTCGCTGGTCGGTCGCATTGACGGCGCGCGTGCGCGAGTACGGCCCGCCGCAACTCGCGCCGCGGGATGCGGCGGGCGAGGCCTGCCGTCAGGCAGCGAGCGGCGACGTTGCGTTCGTCTTCGGCAATGAGCGGACCGGGCTTTCGAACGAGCACGTCGAGCGATGCAGCGCGCTCGCGCATATTCCAGCGAACCCCGCCTACAGTTCGCTGAACCTGGCTCAGGCGGTGCAAGTGCTGGCCTATGAGGCGCGCATGGCGTATATCGGCGAGCGTGCCGCAACGACGGCTGCCGGCGAGGCGCTTGGCCAGCGCGCGTCGAACGAAGAGATCGAGCGCATGTTCGTGCATCTGGAGAACGCGCTCATTGCGCTCGACTTCCTCGATCCCGCCAATCCGAAAAAGCTGATGTCGCGGCTGCGGCGCCTTTTCGCGCGTGCGGGGCTCGAGCGCGAAGAGGTTAATATCGTGCGCGGCATCGCCAAGCACATCCTGCTCAAGTCGCACCGCGACGAGCGTCCGTAGCAACCCGTCCCCAATGTCCCTGTCGAACGCAGGGCGAAAAATGCACGCCGAGCAGGGCGTGCGGCTTGCCATTACAATCGTCGGACGCTCATAAGCAAATCACACGAATTCATAACGATGTGCAGGCGGTGGCGGCGGGATGGCGTCGCAGCCGCGCTCAACAGGCGAGCCGACACCATGTTCACGAGACTCCGCGAAGACATTGCCTCGATTCGGGAGCGCGATCCCGCCGCGCGCAGCACCTGGGAAGTGCTCACCTGTTATCCGGGGCTGCACGCGATCGTGCTTCATCGAATGTCGCATGCCTGCTGGCTTGCCGGGCGGCGCTGGATCGCGCGGGCGATTTCGCAGTTCGCGCGCTTTTTGACCGGAATCGAGATCCACCCCGGCGCGACGATCGGTCGGCGAGTCTTCATCGACCACGGCATGGGCGTCGTCATCGGCGAGACGGCCGAGGTCGGCGACGACTGCACGATCTATCAGGGCGTCACGCTCGGCGGCACTCTGCTCACGCGCGGCGCGAAGCGGCATCCGACGCTCGAGCGCGGCGTCATTGTCGGTGCCGGGGCCAAGGTCCTTGGCGGCTTCACGATCGGCGCGGAAGCCAAGATCGGCTCCAACGCGGTCGTCGTGAAGCCGGTGCCGGCCGGCGGCACGGCGGTCGGCAACCCGGCCCGCATCGTCATGCCGGCCGACTCGAAGCGCAGGCCCGAGCGCTCGACGTTTTGCGCATACGGCATCACGCCGAACGCGGAAGATCCTGTCTCGCTCGCGTTGCACGGACTCATTGACCACGCTGCCAAGGAGAGCCAGCGCGTCGACGAAATCGTGGCCGCGCTCGAGCGGCTTGGCGAACGCCTCGAGGCCCTGCATGGCGCGGACGGCGCGCTTTCTGATTTGCGCCGCTTGTCGGCGGCGATCGAAGGCAAAGCGGCTCAGCACTGAGGAAAGCCGATCCTTCCTTTGCGCGACCGGGGTGATAAGCGCAGTGCCGCAGCAAATTCGCGGGAACGGGCGGCGGGCTGTTTTTGGACTGAGAATCAGTCGAGCGGAAGCACGTGGATACCTTCGGCATCGATGCGCAAATATCCGCCGCGTCGCGTGCCGTGATCGAGATCCCAGTCGGGCAGTACCCACCGTGTGCCGCCTTGTTCGTCGTGCCGCGCAGGTCTGTGCGTATGCCCGTGGATCATCGTCGACGTCTTGCTCGACTTGAAAAGTGCGGCAACGCTTTCACGCGTCACATCGTAATGCGGGGAAGGCGGCCGGCTTCGGCCGGCGTCGCTGGTCGTGCGCATCCGTTCGGCAAGCGCGCGGCGCCATTTGAGCGGCCAGGCGAGAAAGAGCAATTGAACCGCGCGCCAGCGCGCGAAGCGCCGAAATGTCTGGTATTTGTGATCGGCAGTGCAGAGTGCATCGCCGTGCGCGAGCACGATGCGCGAGCCGAAAGCAGTCATGACGAAAGGATCGGGCAGCCAGACGGCGCCGGCCGCTCGCATGAACCGCTTGCCAAGCAGAAAATCGCGATTGCCGTGCATCACGTAAAGCGCGATGCCGCGCTCGGAGAGCGTATGCAGCACGGCCGCGACTCGTGCGGCGAACGGATCCACCTTTAGCGTATCGTCGCCGATCCAGTAGTCGAAAAGGTCGCCCAGCACGAAGACGGAATCGGCGCTATCGGCCGTGACGAGGATGAAGTGCTCGAACGCGGAGACCGTGCGAGGAATGGCGGGGCTCAGGTGCAGATCCGAGATGAAGAGCAGCGGGCGCGGCGCATGGCCGCGCGTGCGGCCGTGCTCGTGCGGCACGGTCGCTTCGTTGCTGCGGGGCGGCGTGTCTTTACGCGCCGAGATCCCCGCGTCCCGGAGGATGCTCGTGTTCAATCGACGACGACCGCTTTTTCGATGACCACATCGTCGACGGGCACGTCCTGATGGAAGCCCTTCGAACCCGTCTTCACCTTCTTGATCTTCTCCACCACGTCGAGCCCCTCGACGACCTTGCCGAAGACGGCGTAGCCCCAGCCTTGCGGCGTGGGCGCCGTATGGTTGAGGAAGTCGTTGTCGTTTACGTTGATGAAGAACTGCGCAGTGGCCGAATGAGGATCGTTCGTGCGTGCCATTGCGACCGTGCCCTTGACGTTCTTCAGGCCGTTGTTTGCTTCATTGTCGATCGGCGCATCGGTCGGCTTTTGCTTCATACCTGACTCGAAGCCGCCGCCCTGAATCATGAAGCCGTCGATGACGCGATGGAAAACGGTGTTGTCATAGTGACCCTTCTTCACATAGTTCAGAAAGTTCTCGACCGTCTTCGGCGCTTTTTCCGCGTCCAACTCGAGCTTGATGACGCCGTAGTTCGTATGCAGTTCGACCATGATGAATTCCTTGCCTTGAAAAGTGCCGTAAAAAAGAGGCATTGAGCGGACCGGCGCCTGGCGCCGGCCGGGTAGGGGCCGCTATTGCGAAATGACGCTCGCCGATTCGATCACGATCGGCTGTTGCGGCACATCGGCCATCGGGCCGCGCGTCGTTGTAGGCGTGCCCTCGATCTTCTTCACGACCTCCATGCCTGAGACGACTTTGCCGAACACGGCATAGCCGTTGCCGTCGGGATTGGGGTAGTCGAGCCCCGCGTTGTCGACCGTATTGATGAAGAACTGATCAGTGGCCGAGTTCGGGTCGCTCGTGCGCGCCATCGCTATCGTACCCACTGCATTTTTCAGGCCGTTACGGCTCTCGATCGGGATGGGGGCGCGCGTCGGCTTTTCGTTGAAGCTCGCTGTGTAGCCGCCGCCCTGAATCATGAAGCCGCGAATCACGCGATGGAAAATCGTGCCGTTGTACTGCCCGGATTTCACATAATCGAGAAAGTTGGCGACGGTCTTTGGCGCTTTCTCCGGATACAGCTCGAGGCGAATATCGCCGTCGGTGGTTTTCAGGAGCACTTGCGGATGCGCCGCGGACGCGGCCGTTTGCGCGTGCGCGGACGTACTCGCGATCAGAGCGGCGCTGCCGAGCGCCAACCAGAAGCGTTTCATGGACATCCTCATCGTGGGGAAAAAAATGAATCCCGTCTCAGTTGGAAGGGGCGACGTAGGGAGCGGCCGGGAAAGCTCCGTTCGCGCCGCCTCCGAGCGCGGGCGTGGGCGGAGGCGCAACCGTTGGCTTCACGGCCGATGCACCCGTCCTGCCGGCGGCACGTTGCGCGGGCTTGGCCTGCTGCGCGACGATCTTCTCGACGGCCGCAAGGCGCTCGCCCGTCGCGCCGCTCGGGTGGCCGATGCTTTGCGCGCGCTTGTACGCCTCGGCGGCGAGCCGCAAGTAGAGGTCGCCGAGGTTCTCATACGCAAGCCCGAACCCGGGATTCGCCTTGACGGCCGTCTCGAGCGCTGCGCGTGCTTCATCATAACGGCCGTGCTTCGCATAGAGCGCGGCTAGATTGTTGTAGGGCTCCGGAAGCTCGGGATAGGCTTGAGTCAATTCGACGAATTGATCGATTGCTTCGTCGTCGCGACCGAGATGCGCGAGCACGGTGCCGCGTTTGAACTTCGCCTGAGCATCGCGCGGATTCGATTTGATTCGCGCATCGAGATCGGCTAGGGCCGCATTCCAATTCCGCGCCGAGATCGACGCATCGATTTGCGGTGTATCGTCGGTCGTGATGTGCGCCGCCTGCGCACGCGCGGGCGCACCCGGCAACGCCGCGAGAGCGAAGCCGAGTACGGCCGTCGCGGCGAGGGCCGCTGTGCGTTGCGCGCGGCCGCTGGAAGGTTTCATAGGCTAAGGTCGGGATGTTATACTCCGGCCCATTCTAACAAAACGTTTGCTCGTTTCCTCGAACGGGCAGACTCCTCCGCCAGTCGTGGTCGTCTTTCGCCTCGATCGCAGCCCAAAGCGGCGTATGACCGTGTGATCCGTCACTCGTGCGTCGCAACCGGAGGCGCTCGAGCGTTCTTGCTAGGCGCCTCGCACGTCGCCAAGTGCGGAATGCCCGGGGCTCACGCATCGTCTCTATGGAATCACTGCGCATCTACAACACGCTCGCGCGTGAAAAGCAAGTCTTCGAGCCGCGCCGTGCCGGCGAAGTGCGGATGTACGTCTGCGGGATAACCGTTTATGACTACTGCCATATCGGCCATGCGCGCATGTTGATCGTTTTCGATGTCGTGCAGCGCTGGTTGCGCGCGCTCGGATACCAAGTGACATACGTGCGCAATATTACCGATATCGACGACAAGATCATCCGCCGCGCAGTCGAAAATGGCGAAACGATCAAGGCGCTGACCGATCGTTTCATCGCGGCGATGCACGAGGATGCCGATGCGCTTGGCGTGGCGCGTCCCGACATTGAGCCGCGGGCAACGGACTTTATCCCGCATATGCTCGCCATGATCGAGCAACTCGAGGCGAACGGCTACGCCTATCAGGCAACCGATGGCGACGTCAACTATGCCGTGCGCAAGTTCGCGCGCTATGGCGCGCTCTCGGGCAAATCGCTCGAAGATCTGCGCGCCGGCGAGCGCGTCGCGGCCAACGAGGCTAAGGAAGATCCGCTCGACTTCGTGCTGTGGAAGCGTTCGAAGCCCGAGGAGCCGCAGGGCGCGAGTTGGGATTCGAAGTACGGGCCGGGGCGTCCCGGTTGGCACATCGAATGCTCGGCGATGAGCTGCGCGCTGCTCGGCGAGCATTTCGACTTGCATGGCGGCGGGCAGGATCTGCAGTTTCCGCATCACGAGAACGAGATTGCGCAAACCGAAGGCGCGACGGGCGACACGTTCGTCGACTACTGGATGCATAACGGGTTCGTACAGATCGACAACGAGAAGATGTCGAAATCACTTGGCAACTTCTTTACGATCCGCGAAGTAATCGCGAAATACGATCCTGAGGTCGTCCGGTTTTTCATCGCCCGCGCGCACTATCGCTCGCCGCTCAACTACAGCGACGTCCATCTCGACGATGCACGCGCGGCGCTCACGCGGCTTTACACCGCATTGAAGGACGTGAGCCCCGACGGCGGGGCGCTCGATTGGAACGAGGATCACGCGGCGCGTTTCCGTGCCGCGATGAACGACGACTTCAACACGCCCGTTGCGGTTGCGGTTCTGTTCGAACTCGCCAACGTGGTGAACCGTACGCAAGATCGTGCGCTCGCTCGCCAGCTCCGTGCGCTCGCGGGAACGCTGGGGCTGCTCGGCCGCGAACCGCGGGCATTCTTGCAGCAAGGAGCGGGCGATGTGGGAGTCGTGATCGACGAGGCGGCGATCGAGGCGAAAATTGCCGAGCGCGCTGCCGCGAAGCGCGCGAAGAATTATGCCGAGGCAGACCGGATTCGGGCGGAGTTGCTCGAGGCCGGGGTTGCGCTTGAAGACAAACCGGGCGGGCTTACCGAGTGGCGCCGCGTATGAACGTGCGTCGCTTAGAGCGCTAACGCCAGGAGGCAAGATGGCAACGGCCAGAAAGGCGCCAACAAAGCGCGCCGCGCCGCAACGAACCGCGGCGGCGAAACATGCGGTGCGAAAGCGGGCAGCGAAAGGTGCGCCTGCGCCGCACGTTGGGAACGGCGCCGCGCAACCGAAGGCGAAGGCGTCCACTGCCCGCGCGACGAAAGCGAAGGGCAACGGCTCGGCGGCACCCGAGTCCGGCGCAGGTGTTCAAGCGCTCGCGGGCGATGGACAAATCGTCCGAAAGACGCGCGCCGGTTCGAACGCCGAGGCTGCCGTTCCCGTACAAATCGGAGGCTTGAAGCCCGCGGTCGCGCGACCGACGTATTGGGATCGCGCTTGTGCCGACCTTGTCAAGCGCGATCGCATTCTTAAGCGCCTCATCCCTAAATTCGGTCCCGTTCATCTGATCAACGGGAGCGACCCGTTCGTCACGCTCGCTCGCTCAGTGGTCGGTCAGCAAATCTCCGTGCCCGCGGCGCAGCTTCTATGGGAGCGTATCGAACAGGCGTGCCCGAGACTTGCGCCGCAGCAGTTCATCAAGTTCGGGCAGGAGAGGCTAATCGGCTGCGGATTGTCGAAGCGAAAGTCCGAGTACCTGATCGACCTCGCGCGGCATTTCGTTTCCGGCGCGCTGCATGTCGACAAGTGGATGTCGATGGAAGACGAAGCCGTCATCGCGGAACTGACGCAGATTCGCGGCATCGGTCGTTGGACGGCGGAGATGTTCCTGATCTTCAATCTGTCTCGCCCCGACGTGCTGCCGCTCGACGACCTCGGCCTCATTCGCGCAATCAGCGTCAATTACTTCAGCGGCGAACCGGTGACACGCAGCGAGGCGCGCGAAGTCGCGGCGAACTGGGAGCCGTGGCGCACCGTGGCCACCTGGTATATGTGGCGCAGTCTCGATGGCGTGTCCGAGTAGAGGGCTATCGCAATCCTGCAGCGATAGATTCGACTGATGCCGGCGCGCATGGGGACGGTTAGAATACGCGCTGCCGAAAGTCCCCAGGATTGGAACATATGAAGACGACGTTTCTGGATTTCGAACAGCCGATTGCCGAACTCGAAGCAAAAATCGAAGAGTTGCGTTTCGTGCAGGATGACTCGGCTGTCGATATCTCGGAAGAAATCGAACGGCTCTCGAAGAAGAGCCAGCAGTTGACGAAGGACCTCTACGCGAACCTCACACCCTGGCAGGTTTCGCAAATTGCCCGGCATCCGCAACGCCCTTATACCCTCGACTACGTCAACGAAATCTTCACGGACTTTCACGAGTTGCACGGCGATCGCGCATTCGCCGACGACCAGTCGATCGTCGGCGGCATGGCCCGCTTCAACGGCCACCCGTGCATGATCATCGGTCACCAGAAGGGGCGCGACACGAAGGAACGTGCCGCGCGCAACTTCGGCATGCCTCGCCCCGAGGGGTACCGCAAGGCCGAGCGGCTCATGCGTCTCGCGGAGAAGTTCGGGCTGCCGATTTTTACGTTCGTGGATACGCCGGGCGCGTACCCGGGCGTCGGTGCCGAAGAACGCGGGCAGTCCGAGGCGATCGGCCATAATCTGTACGTCATGGCCGAGTTGAAGACGCCGATCATTGCTACGGTGATCGGTGAAGGCGGCTCGGGCGGCGCGCTTGCGATCGCCGTTGCCGATAGCGTGTTGATGCTCCAGTTCGCGACCTATTCGGTCATCTCGCCCGAAGGCTGTGCCTCGATTCTCTGGAAGAGCGCGGCGAAGGCGCCCGAGGCGGCCGAGGCCCTCGGCCTGACGGCCCATCGCCTGAAGGCGCTGGGGCTCATCGACAAGATCGTCAACGAGCCGCTCGGTGGCGCCCATCGCGACGTAAAGGGCATGGCGGCGCTGCTGCGGCGCGGACTTGCGGATACGTTGCGGCAATTCCAGGGCATGAGCGTGCAAGACCTGCGCGAGCGTCGCTTCCAGCGGCTCATGTCGTATGGCAAGTTCAAGGAATCCGTGCCGGGCGCATGAGGCGCGCCGCGCCTGCTCGAGTGCGTCTCGTCGCGCGCCTTTCCGTTTGCGACGAAAAAGCCATGATTTCATCTACTGACTCCGCTGCCGAGCGCATCCTCTTCGATGCGCTCGGCGGTTTGCTTTCGGCGATGCCGCCGGACGCGCCGATCGGCATTGCGTTTAGCGGCGGCCTCGATTCGAGCGTGCTGCTCGACGCGGCGGTACGCGTCGCAGGGGCGCACCGCTGCGTGGCCTTGCACGTTCATCACGGGCTGAGCCCGAATGCCGAGCGATGGCTTATGCACTGCGAGGCGACGGCTCGCGCGCTCGGCGCCGGCTTTGACGCGGAGCGCGTCGACTTACGGCGCGAGGCGGGTGTCAGCATCGAGGCTGTCGCGCGCGAGGCGCGCTACCGCGCGCTCGATGCCATGTGCGCGCGCCACGGCGTGGCCGCGCTCTGGCTCGCGCATCACGCCGACGATCAGGCCGAAACCGTGCTGTTGCAGCTGCTGCGCGGTGCGGGCGTCGCGGGCCTTGCCGCGATGGCGCCGCATCGAATTGAAGGCGCGGCCGCCGTTCCTCGCGTGCGTCCGTTGCTGCATTTGCTGCGGGCCCAGCTCGAGCGCTATGCCCGGTCGCGCGGCCTGCGCTGGATCGAGGACGAATCGAATGCCGATACGCGCTATGCACGCAATGCGTTGCGCCATGACGTGATTCCGTCGCTGACCATCCATTTTCCCGGCTTTCGCGACGCGCTCGCGCGAACGGCGGCTCATGCCGCGACGGCTCAGCGCCTGCTCGACGACCTCGCCTCGATCGATTTGCGGACGATCACGCGAGACGATGGACGTACGTTATCGCGGGAAGCGCTGCTCGCCCTCGACGGTCCGCGCGCAATGAACGCGATGCGCGGATGGATGCGCTCTAGCGGGCTTCAGGCTCCGTCGGCCGCGCGGCTGACGGATATGCTGCGCCAGTTGCGAGAGGCTCGCGCCGAGCATGCGTTGCGGATCGAGCATGCGGGACGCCGTCTGCGCCTTTATCGCGATGCGATTTACTGGGAGAGCGGGGACCCCGATACATCGTCGGGAGCCGGGGCCGATGACCCCGCTGTGCCTACGATCAAAGAGACGAAAGGGACGAGTACGCTCGTCTGGCGCGGCGAGGAAGTTTGGCGCCTGCCGCAATGGCGCGGCTCGCTTGTCTTCGTGCCGGTGCCGCGAGGCGAGATGTCGGCCGACGCAGTGCCCGAAGCGCTGCTCGAGAGCGCGCCCCTTGCCGCGCGTCCGCGTATGGGCGGCGAGCGCATGCGCCGCGCGCCCGGCGCGCCAGCTCGGACGCTTAAGAATCTGTTCCAGGAATCGGGGGTGCCCGCCTGGCAGCGCGATGTGCCGCTTATCTATGTCGGCGATCGCTTGCTGTTTGTGCCGTTTCTTGGCGTGAACGGCGTGCTCCTCGCGGCGCCAGAGGA
>CAYPWK010000168.1:0-11392 GCA_964414365.1 uncultured Burkholderia sp. | reverse complement strand
CGTGGGCGCGAACTACTGCATCGATCGCCAGTACAACGGGCTCGACGTGCTCTGCGTGCCGAACGCCGCGACATCGCGCGAAGCGACGATGCCGCATGTCATCGAGAAATCTCGTGGGCCGAAGCGCAAGGTCGTGGTCGTGGGCGCGGGCCCCGCGGGTCTGGAAGCGGCGCGCGTGGCGCGTTCGCGCGGCCACGACGTCGTGCTGTTCGAGAAGAGCACTGAAGTTGGCGGGCAAATCATGCTCGCTTCGAAAGCGCCGCAGCGCGAGCAGATGGCTGGCATCGTGCGCTGGTTCGACATGGAAACGAAGCGTCTTGGCGTCGATCGGCGTCTCGGTGTGGAAGCCGATGACAAGACGATCATGGCCGAAAAGCCCGACATCATCGTGCTCGCCACCGGCGGCCGCGCGTTCTCCGACCAGGTGCCCGCGTGGGGCGTGGCGGATGGGCTGGCGGTCAGCTCGTGGGACGTGCTCTCGGGCCGCGTCGAGCTGAAGCAAAACGTGCTCGTCTACGACGGGGTCAGCACGCATGCAGGCGCGGGTGTGGCCGATTTTATCTCGAGCCGCGGCTCGAAAGTCGAGATCGTGACGCCGGACGTGAAGGTGGCGGACGATTGCGGCGGCACGACGTTCCCGATCTTCTACCGGCGCCTCTATGCACAAGGTGTGATCCATACGCCGAACTACTGGCTCGATCGCGTCTACGAGGAAGACGGCAAGAAGATCGCGGTGCTGCGCAACGAGTACACGGAAGAGCTCGAAGAGCGCGCCGTCGATCAGGTCGTGATCGAGAATGGCTCGACGCCGAACGACGCGCTCTATTGGAAGCTCAAGCCGGAATCGGTGAATCGCGGCCAAGTCGACGTCCATAAGCTCTTCGCGGCCGAGGCGCAGCCGTCGCTATCGGAAACGCTCGGCAACGGCCGCTTCCTGCTCTTTCGCGTCGGCGATTGCATTTCGATGCACAACATTCACGGCGCGATCTACGACTCGCTTCGTCTTTGCAAGGACTTTTAATCATGAGCCCGGCGTTCATGATCACGGGGCTGCTCTGGCTGTCGATGGCTGGCCTCGCTTACGCACTCGCGCGCCGCGCGTCATACTGGCGGCTCGGACGAGCCACGCCGGCCGGCGCGTACGGCTGGACTGACCTGTTGACGATTCCGAAACGATATTTCGTCGACCTTCACCATGTGGTGGCGCGCGATCCGTACATCGCACGTACCCACGTAGCGACGGCCGGAGGCGCGATCGCCGCGCTCTTCCTCGTGTTCGTCAACTACGGGCTCGCGATCTATTCGCCGTGGCTCGACAGGCTGATCGCCGTCGCCGCGCTGGCGATGCTCGTTGGCGTCGTATTCGTCTGGCGCCGGAGGCGCGACGCTAGCGCGATTCCGTCGAGGCTGTCGCGTGGCCCGTGGAACGCGCTTCCCTGGTTGCTCGGATCGTTCGCCGTCGGTTTGACGCTGCTTACCGTGTTGCCGCCCGCGGCGACGTCGGGTGCGCTGGCCGTCATCATCGCTCTGCTTATCGGGACAGGTGCGTTCGCGATGACGTTCGGTGCTGCACGCGGCGGCCCGATGAAGCATGCGCTGGCGGGCTTGATGCATCTCGCCTTCCATCCGCGCCGCGAGCGTTTCGGTGCGGGGGATGCCGAGGCGTTCCCGCCGACGGCGCTGAAGACGCCCGACCTGCAGGCACGCGAATACGGCGTCGCCACGCCCGCGACCTTCCGCTGGAATCAGTTGCTGAGCTTCGACGCCTGCGTTCAATGCGGAAAATGTGAGGCGGCGTGTCCCGCGTTCGCGGCGGGTCAACCGCTGAACCCGAAAAAGCTGATTCAGGATCTCGTGACCGGAATGGTCGGCGGCACCGATGCCGGATACGCCGGCAGCCCCACGCCGGGCATCCCGCTCGGCAAGCACGGCGGCAAGCCCGATTTGCCGATCGTCTCGGGCTTGATCGAATCGGACACGCTCTGGTCATGCACGACTTGCCGCGCATGCGTGCAGGAGTGCCCGATGTTGATCGAGCACGTTGATGCAATCGTCGACATGCGCCGCAATCGCACACTGACGGAGGGCGATATACCGGGCAAAGCGCCGGAGGTCCTCGCGAACCTGCGTGAAACGGGCAGCGCGGGCGGTTACGATATTGCAGCCCGCTATGACTGGGCCGTCGATCTGAACGCGCCGGTCGCCCAGCCCGGGCAGGCGGTCGACCTCCTGCTCGTCGCCGGCGAGGGCGCGTTCGATATGCGCTATCAACGCACCCTGCGCGCGTTGGTGAAGATCCTCAATGAGGCCGGCGTCGATTACGCAGTCCTCGGCGGGCGCGAAACCGACACGGGAGATGTTGCCCGCCGGCTCGGTGACGAGGCGACGTTCCAGCGCATGGCAAAGCGTTTCATAGCGACGCTCGACACGTTGAGCTTCAAGCGCATCGTGACGGCCGACCCTCATGTGATGCACAGTTTGCGCAACGAATACCGCGCGCTCGGCAGGCACTACACGGTGCAGCACCATACGGCGCTCATCGCCGAACTCGTCGAGAGCGGCAAGCTTTCGGCGAAGGCCTCCGCCGCGCTATCGGATAAGCGCATCACTTATCACGACCCCTGCTATCTCGGCCGCTATAACGGCGAAACCGAGGCGCCACGGCGCGCGCTGAAGTCGATCGGCATCAAGGTCGTCGAAATGGAGCGCCACGGCATGCGTGGGCGCTGCTGTGGCGGCGGCGGTGGAGCGCCGCTGACGGACATCCCCGGCAAGGCGCGAATTCCTGATATTCGCATGGCCGATGCGCGTGCGATCGGTGCGGAAGTGGTCGCTGTCGGCTGCCCGAACTGCACCGCCATGCTCGAAGGGGTCGTAGGACCGAGACCGGAAGTGCTCGATGTGGCCGAGCTCGTTGCGGCCGCGCTGGAGTAAAGGGCGATGAATACGATCAAGCGAATCGACCCGCGCAGGCCGTTCACGATCGCGCGCTCGGGATTGCGGCGGATCACTCTCGGCGAAGCGTTCGTTGCGGGTTCGACCGTCGAGGGCGCGATACCCCTATCGGCGCACGCCCAGACGCATGGGGGCGTGCCGGCAAAGGTGCGCCGTGCGATAACAGCGCCGCAACGGGTTCTGCTTGTCGCCGTGCATAGCGATCGAGGCGCGCTCGACGAGCATGCGCGACAGGCTATCGCCGCGGCGGCGATCGTGGCGGATGCGCACACGGAAGTCGCGCTCGTCGTCTTCGGTGAACTGAGTGATAGCGCAGCCGAGTTCGGCGCGGACAAGATCATTCAATTCCCATCGCTGGGCCGCCCGATGTTCGCACCCGATCGCGAACTGGAAGCGCTTCGTCGTTGCGTCGAGCAACTGAAGCCGGCGCACGTCCTCATGCCCGACAACGCGACTGGCGACGGCGACTTGGGCCGCCGTTACGCGGCGCTTACGCGCGCAAGCATTGCGACTCACGTCGTCGAGATTGACGCCGATCACGTCGGCATCTACGTCGACGCCGGCAGGCATTACGGAACGCGGGCGTGGCCCGATGTGATCCTTCTTGCACCCGATGCGGTGTCGGCCAAGCTGCCGTTCACCGCCGCGGGCGAATTGATCGACATTGCCGCTGCCGCCGAAGACAACGTGGCGAAACCCGTCGAACCGAGCCTGTACAAAGATCTCGGTGCCACGCAGCTCGATGCTGCCGATGTCGCGCTCGAGGAAGCGGATTTCATCGTTTCAGCCGGCAACGGCGTGACCGACATCGCTGCATTCGAGGCATTGGCGCGCGCGCTCGGTGCTGCGATCGGCGCGAGCCGCGTCGCCGTCGACAACGGGCACTTCACGCGGGACAAGCAAGTCGGCGCCACCGGCAAGACCGTCAACGCAAGCGTCTACATTGCGTTCGGCATCTCGGGCGCGGTGCAACACCTGCAAGGGATCAAGGATTGCCGCCATGTCATCGCGGTCAACCTCGACGCGAGCGCGCCGATTGCCAAGCGCGCGAATCTGACGGTCGTCGGCGATGCAAAGGGCACGATCGTGGCGTTGACCGAGGCTGTGTCTTCCGCCCGAGCTACGAGCGCGTCGAAGCGTGAGTCGGACGCGAAAACGGGCAAGACAGTTACCGAAGGAGTCGCGGCATGAGCGGACCGGCAAAGTTGATGCGAATTGCGGTACTCGTTTCGGTCGGGAAACACCGCGTGAGCGGGGCATCTTGCTACAGCCGCAACGATGCGCTTGCGCTCGAAACCGGGCGCCGGCTCGCGCACGAGCTCGGTGCCCGGCTCGACGTGTTGCATGCAGGCAATGCGGCGGATCCGGCGCTCGAAGACTACCTGGCGCTCGGGGCGCCCGGGATCGAGGTAATCGAATGCCGCGAGGGCGACGATGCCTCCGAAGCCCTAGCGAGACGCCTCCGGGGTACGGCACTCGTTATCACCGGCACGAGGGCCGAGGGTGCCTACGATACGGGAATGCTCCCATACCGCCTCGCCGCGGAGCTCGGCTGCACCCTGGTCGATTCTGCACTCGATGTGGCGGTGGAAGGCGAGCACGTCACCGTCACGCAATTCATGCCGAAGGGCGTGCGCCGGCGCGTGCAAGCCGCATTGCCGGCGGTCATCGCGGTGCACCCGCAGGCGAGCGCGAAGCCGCGCTATGCCTATGCGCGGATACCCGAAGGCTCGATCGTGCCCGATGCTTCACCGGTGCGCCGCGATCCCGAGGCGCCCCAATGGCGTATCGCGCCCGCGCAGCGCAAACCGGTCAAGCTGGTGGCAGCGGAGAAGCGTTCGGGTCATGCGCGAATGCTCATGGCCACGACAACGGAGAGCCGCGGCGGAAACGTCGTAATTGAAGGGACTTCGGTCGAAAAAGCGCAAGTCATTCTCGACTATTTGCGCGAGCATCGACTCGTGGACTACTGATCTCGCGGGCAAAGGCCGCTAGGTCGAGCATTGGAATTTGAACCAGGGACGTTGAGAAGCCGGAGCAGAAATGAACGTATCCGCAGATATTCGCCAACTGGTCGGGCGGCGCAAAGAGGGCTACAGCCTCGAGGCGCCCTTCTATTTGAGCGAGGAGATCTTCGCGCTCGATATCGACGCGATATTCCGCAAGCACTGGATCCAAGTGGCCGTCGAGCCGGACATCCCCGAGCCGGGCGACTACGTGACGGTCGAACTGGCCGGCGAATCGGTGCTTATCGTACGCGACGACGATATGGCGATCCGCGCATTCCATAACGTCTGCCGTCATCGTGGGGCGCGCCTTTGCAACGAGGAGAAAGGCTCCGTCGGCAACATCGTCTGCCCGTACCATAGCTGGACGTACGACCTGACCGGCGCGTTGATGTTCGCCGAGCACATGGGCGAGAAGTTCGACCGGTGCAAGCACAGCCTCAAGCCCGTGCATCTAGAAAACCTCGCCGGACTCATCTTCGTCTGCCTGGCGGAAGAGCCGCCTGCCGACTTCGCGATGATGCGTGCGGCGATGGAGCCGTATCTGCTTCCGCACGATCTCGCGAACTGCAAGGTGGCGGCGCAAGTCGATATCGTCGAGCAAGGCAACTGGAAGCTCACGATGGAGAACAACCGCGAGTGCTACCACTGCGTCGCGAACCATCCCGAGCTGACGATCTCGTTGTATGAGTATGGCTTCGGGTATCAGCCGTCGCCATCGAACGCGGAAGGCATGGCGGCCTTCGAGCGCACATGCATCGAGCGCGCCGCGCAGTGGGAGGCGATGAGCCTGCCGTCCGTCGAGATCGATCGTCTTTCCGATGTGACGGGTTTCCGGACTCAGCGGCTGCCGCTCGATCGCGGCGGCGAATCGCAGACCCTCGATGCAAAGGTCGCCTCGAAGAAGCTGCTCGGCGAATTCAAGCGCGCTGATCTCGGCGGGCTCTCGTACTGGACGCAGCCGAACTCATGGAATCACTTCATGAGCGACCATATCGTAACGTTCTCCGTCATTCCGCTGTCGGCCGGCCAGACGCTCGTCCGCACTAAGTGGCTTGTGCACAAGGATGCCGTCGAGGGCGTCGACTACGACATCGAGAACCTGACGGCCGTCTGGAACGCTACGAACGATCAGGACCGCACGCTCGTGGAGTTCTCGCAGCGCGGTGTCGCAAGCAGCGCCTACCAGCCGGGGCCGTATTCGCCCTACACCGAAGGGCTCGTCGAAAAGTTCTGCGATTGGTACGTCAAGCGCCTTGGCGCTCATATCGGTGCATGACGGGCATCGTCACACGGAAAAAATGAGGTGAGTTCGATGATGCGAGACGCGGAGACCTTCGAGCCCAGTGAGAGCCGGCTCACGCGGCCCGCATTCTGGGGCCGGCTCGGCGAGCGCTGGACGAGCGATGCCGAGGAGACCCTCGTCTGCTGCCAGATCCGGCAGGAGACGCACGATGTGAAGAGCTTTTTCTTCATGTCGCGAGAAGGGCGCACGTTCGCGTTCGAGCCGGGGCAGTTCGTCACGCTCGAACTGGACATCGACGGCGAGACGATCAACCGGTGCTATACGATCTCGTCGGCGCCTACGCGTCCGCACACGATTTCGATCACTGTCAAGCGCGTGCCGGGCGGCATAGTATCGAACTGGCTGCACGACAATCTGCGCGCGGGCGACACGGTGCGGATGCTCGGGCCAGCCGGCGAGTTCACCTGTGCGCGCCGTCCCGCCGGCAAATATTTGTTTCTTTCGGCGGGTTCCGGGATTACGCCGTTGATGTCGATGAGCCGGGCATCCCATGAACTCGGCGAGGACCGCGATATCGTCTTCGTGCACAGCGCGAGAACTCCGGACGACATCATCTTCGCGCGCGAACTTGATTTGATCGCCGCTAACCAGCAACGGTTCCGAACGTCTTTCGTATGCGAACGCATCGGACAACGAACGAACTGGCACGGCGTTACCGGCTTTCTGAACCTATCGCTGCTGAAGCTCATCGCCCCTGATTTCATGGAGCGTGAGGTGTTCACCTGCGGGCCCGCGCCCTATATGAAGGCGGTGCGCGATATGTTGGCCGAAGCGGGGTTCGACAGCGCGCACTATCATGAAGAGAGCTTCACGTTCGGCGTGGCGCCGGCGGAGCCGGAGCAGGCTGATGCGGCGTCGCCAACGCAGCCGTCGGTGGCCCCGGCCGAGGACGTCGCCGCCGCGTCGACGACTGCCCAGCGCTATGCGGTCGCGTTTGCCAAGAGCCGGCGCGACATCGAGTGCGCCGCCGACCAGCATGTGCTCGATGCGGCGCGACAGGCCGGGTTACGTCTGCCGGCCTCCTGCACGCAGGGCATGTGCGGCACATGCAAGGTGAAGCTCGTATCCGGGCAGGTCGACATGAAGCACAACGGCGGCATTCGTCAGCGGGAAATCGACCAGGGCATGGTGTTGCTTTGCTGCAGCAAACCGCTTAGCGACCTCGTGATCGAGAAGTAGAACGCTTGCGTTGCGCGTAGCAACGTTTCCGTGTCCGTACAGCGTTCGTTGCCTCGCTTCGCAAAAGTCGCTTATTGACAAGCGCGTGTCGCAAAGCGAACTCTTTCAAGATTATTGGCCACGCACTGTAGACACTCCAGTATCGTTAGGAGACCTGATCATGAAACTTTTTAAGCAATTGATGCTTACGTTTGCCGTCGGCGCTGCGCTCGTGAGCGCACTGCCTGTAGCGGCCGATACAAAACCGACGATCAAGATCGGCTACGTCGAGGGATGGGACGACAGCGTCGCCACCTCGAACGTTGCCGGGCAGATCATCGAAAAGCGCCTCGGTTACCCCGTCAAGCTCGTCCCGGTAGCAGCCGGCGTCATGTGGGGCGGCGTTGCGCGCGGCGATCTTGATGCGACGCTTTCGGCCTGGCTGCCTGCCACGCACGGCGCCTATATGGCCCAATACAAGGACAAGGTTGTCGACGTCGGCGCGAACTTCACGAATGCGAAGATTGGCCTTGTGGTGCCCGCCTCCGTCAAGGCGACGACGATCGCCGATCTCCAATCGGAAAAGGATGAGTTTGGTGGCCGTATCGTGGGTATCGACGCGGGCGCAGGCGTGATGATGAAGACGGCGGACGCGATCAAGGCCTACAAGCTCGACTATCAGCTCATGCCGAGTTCGGGTAGCGCGATGACGGCCGAGCTTGCGCGCGACATGCATGCGAACAAGCCCGTCGTCGTAACGGGTTGGGCACCGCACTGGATGCTCGCAAAGTGGAAGCTCAAGTTCCTTGAAGATCCCAAGAAGGTCTACGGCGAATCGGAGCACGTCGACAACGTCATCAATCCGGAGCTCGAAAAGAAGGCGCCCCAAGTCGTCGCTTTCCTCAAGAAATTCCAGTGGAAGCCGGGCGAGATCGAAAGCATCATGCTTGCCTCGCAAAGCGGTGAAAAGCCCGATGAAGCAGCGAACAAATGGATCGCTGCGCATGGCGATCGCGTCGATAGCTGGGTTGCCGATGCGAAGTAAGCTTTGCGTAATATAGCGGAATGTGTAAAAGATGCGCCCTGAATTGGGGCGCATTTTTTTGGCGGAGGAGATAAGGAAGCCTTAATGTGCGTTCGGCAAAATAACGTCGTTGTTTTCTACCTGCCATTTCGACGGAGAAGATCATGGCCGAACAAACACAAACATCGATCGCTGCCCAAGAGGAAGCAGCGGAATGGATCAGCAAGGTACCTGAGGTTACGGTCATCTTCTGGTTCGTCAAAATTCTTGCGACGACTGTCGGGGAGACGGGCGGCGATGCTCTATCGATGACGCTCAATCTTGGCTATGCCACCGCCACCCTCGTTTTCCTTGCATTTTTTGTCGTAACGCTCGCGTTGCAGGTTCGCGCGACGCGATTTCACCCGGCTATCTATTGGGCGGTCGTGATTGCCACGACGACGGTCGGCACGACGATGTCCGATTTCTTCGACCGGACGGCGGGCTTCGGGTATGTACTCTCCTCGGCGATCCTGCTGCTGGCCGTGCTCGCGATTCTCGTCGTCTGGCGCCTCACAGCAGGTCGGATCGAATATCAGCGCATCATCCGGCCGCGCGACGAAGTGTTCTATTGGGTCACGATTCTGGTGTCGAACACGCTGGGTACGGCGCTGGGCGATTTCACGGCCACGAGCCTCGGACTCGGTTTCGAGCGCGGCGCGCTTGTATTCGCGGGGCTGCTCGTCATCGTCGCGCTGGCATGGCGGCTCACGAAGCGAATTCCGGTCGCCGTGCTGTTTTGGGCTGCCTACGTACTGACGCGCCCGCTCGGCGCAACGCTGGGTGACACGCTCACGAAGTCGCACGCCGAGGGCGGGCTCTCTCTCGATCGCATTTCGGCATCACTTGCCATTCTGGCCGTGATGGCCATCGTCGTCGCCGTCTATCACCTCGTGCGTGACGGGACGAGGCGCGTGGCTTCGGCTTCTGCTCGATAGGCGAAGCTAAGGCGACTCGAGTTGCGCTTGCTCGATCTCTTGCGGATGCAGACAGCGATAAGCGTCGAACAACTGTGAGCAGAGCGCGGCAAGCGCCTCCAGATTGACGGCTTGGTCGGCATGCTCGATCTCGTTCGCGTTGAGAACGTCGTCGAGGACTGGCGCAAGGCGGCGCAGTTGGCGGAAGGTCGCGGAATCAAGCTTCATTGTGTCGGTCCGTCGCCGGACTGCGGGGCAGTCCTAGTTGTCATCGATCGCAAGACACTGCTGGGGCCGGGAATATTCCCCCTCGATGCAATGCTTACGGCGGGATGTCAGCTGCTGCAGGCGGGGTCAGCATAACCCGAACCGCTCGCAAGCCTGGCTATGTATTGTTATAGGTTGTTAGGGGTCGGGGCTGGCGTTACGAGCGGTTACATCATCCACATTACCGTTTCACCTGCTGAAGGCGTCGCGCCCTAGGATTGGCCTTGTCACTAAAAGGACAGCCGCAATCGAAACGACAGGCAACCAGGGAGCGATGCGAGCGATATGCGGTACAACGTAACGTCGCTGAGAGTCTGATCGGGCACGCTGGGGGAACCCGGCGCTAGATCGACGAGCGCCGATTACTTCGGCGTGCCCTTGACTTGCACGTCTCATCGCACCAACGGCGATTGGGCGCCTCCGTCACCGTCTACTGACCACCCAACGGCTGCGGCCATTGTGCGGTCGGCCTGGCGGGATTTGCTCGCGGCATAGGCGAGGCTTGATTGCCCGACTGCGTCGCATCCGTCGAGCCGCCAATGCCGGTGTTGCTCATTCCAGCGCGGCTCTCCGCGGCCTGGATGTCAGACGGATATTGCGGATCTTCGCCCACCGCCGGGTTGTAGCCGGCTTGTTCAAGACGTTGCAGATCCTCGCGCACTTGCGCGCGTGTGACCGGCGCATTCGATTGCTGCTGCGCGAACGTAACGACAGGCGCGAGAAGCGCTGCGCAAACGATCCCCGTTCGAATTGCGAAATTCATGATCCGTACCTCCACAGGTCGCTGTTGCGACTGCTCACGGCAATGAGCAGCGTTGAGGTACAGAATAGTTCAGCAACCTTAAGGGCCAATTACGAAGCGCGAGAATCCGCCTCGATAGTTTTTACGGCGTGTTACGGTTCGAAAGCGACGCCTGGTTTTGTCAATGATTCGAAAGCGTTAGAGCGCAGATGAATCCGTCGGCGACGAATCGAAAGCGATTCTTCTATTTCTTCGGCAGGCCCTCGAATGCTTCGACGGAAATCATGGCAGCGGCATTGGGCGGCGCAGGGCGGTCGGCGGGCCTGAAGACGGCATCTCCGCGTCGAATTGCACGGCGTGAGACGATGCAGGTTCCCGACGAATTGGCCGACCGGCGGCGCCATCGTTGTTCACCGTAATGGCACCGGCCGGGCTCTACCCAGCGAATGATGAGCGTATTCTCAGACTGTTCGAGAATCTGGATTTGAACGCGGCTAAGGTCGGGGGCGGGGGATCTTTTGGTCCTCATTTCTGTTCCTTGAAACGAGCCCCCTTAATGTATTCCGCACGCGCGGCCGGAACCATCGCTATATCCCGCGAAACACAATTTTCGAATTCGCAATAATGGCGTCTAACGACGTGCGATTTGTCCGATTGTTCGCAAATTTTGGCCAATTCCAGCCTATCGCGCCTTTATTGTCGGCGCGAGAGGGACGTCGGCTTGCTCGCTCGCCGATACCCCGGGTTTGACAGGATTGCTGCGACGGTTCAGCGGTGGGCTGCCGGCGCCGTCAACACTGTTTTGCTGCTGCCGACCGCTAGTTCGACTGCAATCCATGCATGACCGCCGGGAAGATCGACGCCACCAACAGCGCAGCCATTGTCCAGTTGAAAGCGCGTAAGGCAAATGAGCTCGACAACAAACGCCGTACCGCCACGCCGAACGCCGCCCAAATCGAAATGCTCGGCAAATTGACG
>CAYPWK010000167.1:0-11401 GCA_964414365.1 uncultured Burkholderia sp. | reverse complement strand
CCTCGCCACATAATTCATCGCTTCCAGCACATCCCCAAGGTGCAGTAGTAGCGCATGTCGGTCGAATCGGTCGTCCACAGTATGTCCCAGTTGGAATTGCCATCTTTAAGGCTGGACGCGCCGCGCTACACGCACGGATAAGCTGTGTATCGCGGGATGCGCTGCTCGGTGGCTCAATGTGGTCCCAATAACTCCAGGTGCGCAAGTTCCGTTCCCAAACCGACACACGCTAAAACGGAACTGCTGACCGGTCAACCAGTTCGGGTTTGATGGATGTACGCAGGGTGCAGAAACGGTCAAGGACGTCGTGTCCGCCAAAGCGGCGTTCGCTGGCGAAATGGCGCAAGCCGGCTGCCAGACTTTGGTTAAGCTGCAAGCCGGACCGCATTCGGCACCGGCGCCGGCCTTTCAACAGGTCCAATCACGAGGAGCCAGCATGAGGGTATTTCAGTCTATAAAGACCTGGTAATCGAAGTTTCCACCCGGTCGCGCGCAAGACTAACTGGACTCGACTGGGCCCGCGCGTGGATTGACAGGCATGACTGAAACTCGACCATCTACCAAGGCATGGGCAACACCGACGCAGATGGTCACTTCCAGCGTATGCGGAAAGTGACCCCGAAGCACGTAGCGGCCGGCGTCGCCTTGGCAGTAACCATTGCAAGCGCAATCAGTCAACCGGTGCCGTTACCTTCGTTGCCTCCAGGTGAAGCATGCGGCAATTCTGCGTGTGCTGCCGGGCCCGTGCAACAGCAGGGTGTACCCAGTAAGCCCGCAGCGAGCGAGCCACGCATGGAGTTGCAAAAGCGCCCTCCAGAACGACCCACGACGGGGTTGCGAACCGCCAAGCGCGCGCCGGTCGGCCACCATTGGAAGCGAAGGCACGTGACGAAGCAAAGGACGCCCTATGCGCCAATGCGAATCAATCCTTGAGCGCGGTAACTGCTGACGCCCGCCGGTGCTGTGCCGTCTCGGCCTTGGCACCGATTGCGACGCATGACGTTGGCTCGCGGGCCGTCGACTACCGTCTTGGTTCGCTCCGCATGCTAACGGTCAGGGCGAGGCTGGCCGAACAACGCCGCTGTTGGCGCAGGAACGGTGGCATCGTTTCTCGTCAGGAAGAAGCCAATTGTGTCCAGCAAGGTTCGAACGGATACCGGCTTTGTGAGCAGGACGCTCCACGCCTGACTCGCCGCATCGGGCAGCGGAAAGACAGCCGTAAGCAGGACCACTGGCACCCTGAGGGTGGTCAAATTAGCCTTCAGCTGCCGGCAAAACTCCATGCCGTCGACGCCGGGCATCATGTAGTCAGTCACAATGATGTCAGGCCGCTCACGGATAGCTAGCGCCAAAGCCGGTTTCCCATTATTGGCGCTAAAAACGCGAAAACCTTCCGCCTCGAGGATTGTTCGAAGCGCGCGCAGAAAATTCCGGTCGTCGTCGACGAGTAGGATAGTAGTCACGGAATGTTGTTTCCTCGGAGCAGGGCAATCGAGCGGCAGCAAGTACCGTTCCCGAAGAACGCAGACGGCACCGTCAGTGGTCAGCGCTGGCGGCGCGTCATCTGGCGCAACATGCCTGGGAACTCGGGCAAGGGTAAGCCGCCTGATGGTTGAGCGTAACCTTGTCGAGTTTGCCGAACGAATTGTGGCTGAAGCGTATATTCGCTTCCTCGAGGTGTCGAACAACGGGAAGAGGTATTGATGGCATTCGAGCACTGTGGCAGCTTAGCAGCCGACCATTAGTCTAGTATCGACCGCTGCTCTCATGTGCTGCATTAGCAATGAGGCCCGGGAGGCGAGGGGAAAGCTTCTGCATGAAAATCCTGCACTGGATGCAGATACGAGAATGACGGGCATGCCACGGCTCCATATGACTCATGCGATAGCGCGCGTGGTTAGCCGCAACCGAGGTCTGCAATTAGCGTACCGACCCAAAGAGGAATTTTTCATGACCGCCCCAATCGATTCGGTTGCGGATTGGCTTGAGCTGCCGGAAATTGAGTTTCCTGTTCTGCAAAGCCCCCACGATGAAGGGACTGTTCTCACGGTCTTGGACGTAAGTTTTCTCGCGGTTGACGAACGGGATTGCTCGAATTTAGATATCAGCGCGCACAAATGTCGTGCGGGCAAGGCCTTACTGCCGACAGTGACGGTGGATTTTGCGGGCCAGCGCACGCTGTGCCGCATTTCCGTGGACCTTTCTGATTGGGCGTTCGTAATGAGCACAAGAACCAGGGCGGACCACTTTCCATGCACCGTCGAATTCGGTGTACTTCGAGGCAGAACGTACGCGGAGCTTCTGTGACTCCAAGCTCTGGCAAGGTGGGCACGGCCACTCTCGTCCGAGCAGGAAGGGGTTGCTTACGCCCCTTTAGCGAGACGAGCCGCCACCACGCCATGACGCTTGCTTGACTCAATCATTGGCGTTGTGCGAACGATAGGAGGCGGTCGAATTCTTCGCGCGCGTCGCGCAGCTCCTGCATCGCCGCAGCAAAACGCGCGAGTTCAAGCGTCGACGGTTGCACGCCTGCGCTATGTCGAAAGTACTTCTCCAGCGCCGCCGACGCCACCTGTACTTCCCGCGCAGCGCTAACGATACGCTCGAGTGCAACAGCTTCCGGCGAAGTGGTGGTATCTATCGTCACGTTTTTGTCACCGTACGGTACCTGCCGCAAAGTCATGTCCGATTGGACACGGCACCCGTCACTTCGTTTCATCAGACATTCGGCCCGCCCGTCCCTGCCCCTGACCGCTACCGGCGATTGCCGAAGTCACCCACGGTTAGCA
Source organism: uncultured Burkholderia sp. (assembly GCA_964414365.1). Lineage (GTDB taxonomy): Bacteria > Pseudomonadota > Gammaproteobacteria > Burkholderiales > Burkholderiaceae > Trinickia. The sequence continues at coordinate 8,612 of CAYPWK010000167.1, read as the reverse complement.
CTATCCTTTCGCCGGCATGCGCACGCATCTTCCTCTCCGCTACGGCGACGATACGTCTTTGCCCGTCGGAGAACGTTTTCAGAATGCGAGCGTCACTCGCCCCTTGGGGTAGCCAGAAGTGTTGCTCGAGCGCTTCGCGCGTCACTATGCACTCAATGTCTCTACCTCGAGTCGGCAGGATAAAAAGCACATTTCGCCCATCCGGCGAAACGGTGGGTTCAAGTTCGAGGGCTTCCACAGTAAAGGCTCGTTGGTATGGCTGCGCACGGAGCGCGTCTCTGAATCTGAACGGTCTTGCAGTTGCGCAACACGAGACCGACCGCGCTCGTTAGCGCAACGCGCTGCGTCGAAGAAGGAACGCTACAGATCGGTTCCCGGTTGACATTTGTACCTCACTGCTCGCCCGCACGCAACATAACTCGTGCCACGTTCACCGTGTACTGAAACGCACACATCTGCAGACATGTTATCGGCACCGCCGAATTTCGCGCTGCGGCGAAGTCCGTCGTCCACAGATTCGCGCGGTAGAAAGTCTTGTGTTGCTTGCACTGATTTTCCGGCGCATGATGATACGGTATATACGGTTAGTACCGGCGCGCTAAGCACCGAGCTCGGCGGGCGACGGGTATCTGCACACTGGGTTAACGCTATATAACGTGCAACAAACCACAAAATCTCGGGGCGGCTGGGTTCAGGAGGGGACATGCCGGAAAAGCATCTTTCCAGTAAGTTTGATGTGGACCTCAGCTTACTCTCGACGAAGCTGCTCGAGATGGGCGGGCTCGTGGAGTCCCAGATTGCGCGCGCGGTGGAGCTGCTCAACACGTTTGATTCGGCAATCGTCCAACAGGTGCTCGAGAGGGAGCATCGGCTGAACCGGATGGAGCTCGAAATCGACGAAGAAGTGATTAGTGTAATTGCTCGTCGACAGCCGGCGGCTCGCGACCTTCGACTGTTGATGGCCACCTCAAAGTGCATCACGAACTTGGAACGCGCAGGAGACGAGGCGCGGAAAATCGCGAAGCGAGTACGTCGTATTCACGAAAAGGGCCAAGCGACGACGGTCAATATCGCTGAACTCAGGGCTTCCGGCGAGATGGCCTGTGACATCCTACGTAGAGCGCTCGATGCGTTCGCGCGAATGGATACCATTGCAGCTACGCAAATCGTCTGGGATGACGCAGCCATCGATAACGAGTTTCGAACCTTCACGGACATGCTAGCCACAAAGATGACGGAAGACCCTCGAGCGATTTCGATTGGGCTGGAATACATGGTCATCGCGAAGGCCATCGAGCGCATCGGTGACCATGCAAAAAACATCGCGGAGTTTGTTGTCTACGTCGTCAAAGGTATGGATGTTCGCCACGTGCCTCGCGACCAGCTCGAGCATGAAGTCTCGGGCAGCTGAGACTCAAGCAGGAACGTTTCTGGCACGTAGCTACGGCATAAACACAGATAGCATCGAAAGAAGCAGATGGCCAGCCGGACCATTTTTTCTGCAGAAGCCGGGACGTTGACCCTTACAAAGGCCGGATGTTCGCAGCCTGTTTGCCCTTCGGGCCCTGCTTCACGTCGAAGCTGACCTTTTGGTTTTCCTGCAACGATTTGAAACCCTGCCCTTGGACCTCGGAGAAATGCGCAAACAGGTCTTCACCGCCGTCGTCCGGCGTGATGAACCCGAAACCCTTCGCATCGTTAAACCACTTCACGGTACCCGTTGCCATTCCTGATGTTCCCAAAAAAGACTGACGTTTAAGGATGCGCGACCGGCGAATCCGGACGCGCGAGGAAGCTTCTTTTAACACTGGGAGAATTACTCCGGCAAGAGGCGTTTTCCCGGCGGGAGAGCTGTATGTAGTTATCATGTGTGCGGGCTGACCGCAAGCAATCAGACAGGCTTAATCGAGGGCCTACGAATGCTGTTTCGTTGGCATTGCTCCTCCCCGTACTTTCGAAGGCGGGGGTTTTCACCTATACCCCTTGGGTGCCTGCGCCGTACAATGGTTTCGTTGCATTGCAGCAATGCGTGACATGGGCACTGCAATTTGTGCCTAGCAATTCGTACCTTTATTGAAGCTCCGCGCAGTTGGCAATCCTAAGCCTTACCCAAACAACTAATGTCCGTGCGCGAGTGATTGCTCTCATACGGCTTGGGTTTGGAAACAGAAGAACGCGAGAGAGACCAAATGAGACTAAAGGTAAATGCTTCCGGCAACCAGAGGCCTCACAGGGTCTCCAATGTCGATGCCGAAATCGCTCATCTAGAGCGCGTCTTATGTTCGGAGGGAGCCCGACTACCCTTTAGTCGCGCATACTGGCGCGCTCAAGTCGCGCAATTAGTGGAGATTCCCGGGTTACTGCAAATTCAGCGGTCGCGACTACGGCGACTGCTGAACTTCGTCGCAAATGCCGCCGCTGCTCCTCGCTAAAAGCACGACCGGAGCGCATTAATTTTGGCACTCGCGCCGGCCGAGTGCCGGAAAGCGCGCGCAGGCATAACGGCGCACCTATTGCTTTAACCGCCAAGCCGCTTTTTTTGGAGGCTCTTTCAGCGCGCATTCATGGGAGATATCAGTGTTGGCAACAAAACCGTGCACCATGACGTGTGTCATCGACAGCATCGCTGTCACCGTCAAATTCTTCCCTGACGCCGAGTTATTAGCAGCCACCGACACCGCGCGTCTCCGGACTAGGAGACGAGGTGGGCTGCAATCGCTAAGACCGGCGAAACGCCGGTTGAGGACCGTGCCGAGCTTGAGGCGCTATTTGACTGTCAATGAGGTTGCTCGAAGTGCCGCTAAGAATCGATTTCCACGGCGACGGCGAGTGCTTCAAGCTCGGACAGAGAGAAAGTGGTTGCGCTAACCCCAGGTCATCTCTGCCTCAAAGCGTGCGCTGGGAACGCTTCGCGTGCCGCTCGGTACGGCTACAATCTTTCAGGTGCAGACCGTCGCCGGAAACGCACGCCTCACCGTGAGCTTGCGGGAGCGGCCTCTGTTAAATTCGGAGGAGTCATGAGTGGAGCTGAGACAGCGCTGATTGTGGGGGCCGGAAAGGGATTAAGTGCCTCCCTTGCACGCCTGTTTGCGGCGGAGGGGATGCAGGTTGCGCTCGCCGCCCGTGACACGAGCAAGCTCGCCGAGCTGGCCAACGAAACGCGCGGCATGGTCGTCCGCTGCGACGCCAGTCAACCTGACGATGTCGCGGCGCTCTTTGACCAGGTTGAAAATGACCTGGGCGTTCCCGACCTCGTCGTCTACAACGCTAGTGGCCGCTACCGCGCACCTGTCGAAAGCATCGAAGCAGAGCAACTTGAAGGTGCGTTCAGGGTCACCGCATTCGGCGGCTTTCTTGTCTCACAAGCCGCAGCCGTGCGAATGCTGGCCCGCGGCCACGGCACCATCCTACTGACCGGTGCTACTGCAAGTGTGAAAGGGCTCGCCGGCTCGACACCTTTTGCCATGGGGAAATTTGCCCTGCGAGGAATGGCCCAGTGTATGGCGCGGGAACTCGCCCCAAAGAATATTCACGTTGCGCATTTTGTTATTGATGGCGGCATCGCCACTAGCTGGGCACAGCCGGGGGATAGTGGCCCGGACGACAAATGGTTGAACCCTGACGCGATAGCGCGGGAATACCTTCATGTCCATCGTCAGCACCGCAGTGCGTGGACGTGGGAGGTGGAACTGAGGCCATGGGTCGAGCGGTTTTAGGGAGACCGTCGCCCAACGACGCTGCGAATTTTCGCAGTTCCCGCCCGAGACTTCCGGCCGTCGAGCGGGGGCCGCCGCCTCTTGACGAGAATCAGAGTTCTCTATTCCATGTGCGCGATCGACTTCTCCGAGAAGGAGTGCTGAGGGTTCGTTGCATCACGATGGCTGAGCGCAAGCAGGGCAAGCGCCGCGACGAACGCCGGAACCGCCAACAGCATGAACACCGCACCAAACGATAAGCCCATGCTCATCATCACCCCTCCCGTCAAGGCGCCGGCGACCGCGCCCATGCGGCCGACGCCGAGCATCCACGCCACGCCCGTGGCGCGGCTTTGCGTCGGATAGAAGGCGGCGGCAAGCGCCGACATGGAAGTGACAGCGCTCGTCACCGCCGTGCCGGTCAGAAAGATCAGGACGGCGAGCCACCCACGGTCCGAAACGCCGCTGCCGATCGCGAGCACCAGTGCCGCCGAAAGCACGTAGGCAAATGCGTTTACCCGGCGCGGATTGGTGCGGTCCATCACCCAGCCGAGACACAGGTTGCCAACAATACCGCCGAGCGGAAACAGCGACGTCGTAAGCGCCGCGCCTTCCGCGCTGAACCCCGCATCCTTGAACAGCGTCGGCAGCCAGTTGGTGAGCAGGTAGTAGATCATCAGGCCCGTGAAGTAGGCGAGCCACAGCATAGCGGTTCCAAAGCGGTAAGGTGTCGAGACGATCACGGACACCGACGACTTCGTCTTCGTCGCGGCGCGCGTATCGGCGGCGACGAAACTCAGGGCGGCGCTATCGTCGAGACACCGGTCGTCGGAGATACGACGCAGCACGCGCGCGACCTGCTCAGCCGGGCGCCTCTTCACGACCATGAACTGCGCGGACTCGGGCAACAACGCGATCAGCAGCGCCGCCAGCACGAGCGGCCCGATGCCGCCTGTCACCAGCACGCTCTGCCAGCCGAAATGCGGAATGAGCCACGCCGCGCTGAGCCCGCCGATGGACAGTCCCACGGAAAAGCCGCAGAACATCGTATTCACCGCGATGGCCCGGATGCGAGCGGGCGCGTATTCGGACATCAGCGTAACCGCGTTCGGCATGGCCGCGCCCAGTCCGAGCCCGGTCAGAAAGCGCCAGGCCGTGAGCGATTCGATGGAACTCGCCTGCGCGGACGCGAGACTCCACACGCCGAAGAAAAACACCGACAACACGAGCACCGCCTTGCGCCCGATGCGATCCGCAGCCGGTCCCGCCGCGAGCGCGCCGATGCCCAAGCCGACGAGGGCCGCGCTCATCACCGGGCCGAGCGCGGCGCGCGTGATGCGCCATTCGCCGATCAGCGAAGGCGCGATGAAGCCGACGGACGCCGTATCGAAACCATCGGCGGCGACGATCAGAAAGCAGAGGATCAGAATGATCCATTGATAAGGCGAGAAACGTTGACTATCGATAAAGCTCTGTACTTCGAGGCTGTGCGTTTTCATTGCGGTTCGTCTCCACTGATCTATTTTTTGCTTCCATGAACGAGGCACGCGGTCTTCTGTGAGCCGTCACGCCGCGCCCGATGCGTGCCATCCGCCGTCCACGCCGAGCACCGCGCCGGTGATGTAACTCGCCGCATCGGAGGCGAGAAGGAGAATGGCCTGCGCGATTTCGCCGGGATGCGCGAGGTGTCCCGCGCCATCGAGTTCCTCAACGCGTAGCCGCGCCGCATCGCGATGCAGGTCCGCAATCGCCACGCGATACCCTCGCGCGGCGAGCACGCGCGCCGTGGCCCAGCCGAATCCGCTCGCGCCGCCCGTGACGAGCGCGACGCGCCGTTGTGCTTCGTCCATCGACTCTCTCCTTTACGCGTGATGAACTAGCGCACATCCGCCGAAAGACTTCTTAAGTCGACGCGCCGGATGATTCGGCTCTCCTGCGCCACGATCAGATGCGCGGACGCCTGCAGATACGCGGGCCATTCGGGATCGTCGTCGCGCGCGGTGCGGCGTCGGTCGTAATCCGCGATGCTCTCGTAGCCCCACAGATGCACGACCTGATTCAACGCACCGATATCGCTTATATAAAAGCCCACGGGCGCCCCGAGATACTTGAGTTGAATGGGCATGGCAAGACGATCGAACACGTCGATGAACTCGGCCATGCCGCGCGGCCTGATGGTGTAGACGCGGTGATCGATGAATGGCTTCTGGCTCATGCTGCGCTCCTCAGTTCGCTGACGTTGCTGCGCGCATCCACCCGTCCGGCGAGGTGTAATCCGGTGAGATAGCCGAAGGTCATGATCGGGCCGAGCGTGATTCCCGCACCGGGGTAGTTGCCGCCCATCACGCTCGCGCGGTCGTTGCCGACGGCGTAGAGGCCGGCTATCGGCTCCGTGCCCTTCAGCACTTGTCCATGCGCGTTCGTTGCGATGCCGTCGAAGGTGCCGAGATCGCCCATCACGAGCTTGAGCGCGTAGTACGGCCCCTCGCCGATGGGCGCGACGCACGGATTGGGCGCGTGCGCGGCGTCGCCGAGATAACGGTTGAACGATGTTGTGCCGCGGCCGAACGCGCGGTCATGTCCGGCCGATGCGTCGCGGTTGTACTCGCGCACGGTGGCGTCGAGAGCCGAGCCGTCGATGCCTGCGCGTTGAGCGAGTTCGGCGAGCGTGCGTCCCTTCACGAGATAGCCGTTCTTCAGATGGGGCTTCAGCGAAAGCGGCGCCGGCTTCGCGAAACCGAGTCCGTACTTGCGGATCGTCGCGTGATCGCAGATGAGCCACATCGCGGTTTCGCGCTCATCGCGGCATGCTTCGATCATCGCCGCGCCGACATCGTGATACGAATTAGATTCGTTGGTGAAGCGCACGCCGCCGCGCGTCACCCCGATCACGCCCGGCTTGTAGCGGTCGAGCAGATGCGGAAACACGCCGTAGCTGCCGTCTTTCATCGGCACGCGCGAAACGGGCATCCACGCGGCAGGCTGCGGAAAACGAAGATCGACACGTCCGCCCACGCGCTCGGCCATGCGCGCGCCGTCGCCGGTGTTGCCTTTGGGCACGGGTGACACATGATCGCCGCCGCGTTTCACATGCGGATACGCCGCCGCAATGCGCGCGACATCGTGCGAAAAGCCGCCGCATGCCAGCACGACGCCGCGACGCGCCGCAATACGCATCTCTTGCCCGTTCTGCACGACGACCGCGCCGCTCACGCGTCCTTGCGCGAGGATCAGTTCCTTCGCGCCAGTATTCGTGTGTATCGGAACGCCGAGATCGAGCGCGGACTTCGCGAGGCGCGCGGCGAGCGCGTTGCCGCTCGTCACCTGCACACCGCGCTTATAGAGTACGAGCTCCTTGAGATGACTCGTCAGCCGCTTGGCGACATACCACGCCGATGCGAGCGACTTAGTCGCGTTGAAGAAGTGCTTGAGATCCGCGCTGGACGAATTGAACATCATGCCGATGAACGTGATCGTCTTGAGCGGCGGACGCAAGCGGGCAATGTCCGCGCCGAGCGCGCGCGCATCAAAAGGCTTCGCGACGATGGAGCGGCCGACATCGGCGCCGCCCGGCGCGTCGGGATGGTAGTCGGGATAAAGCGTCGGCAGAAACTCGACCGAGGTTTCGCGCTCGAAAAATTCGACCATGCGCGGACCGTTGTCGAGAAACGCATCGACGGCGGTTTGATCGAACATCGGGCCGGTTTCGTGACGCAAATACTCCAGCGCGGCGGCACGCGTATCTTCGATGCCCGCACGCTTCGCGTGCAGATTGCCGGGAATCCACAGCACGCCGCCGGAGAACGCGGTCGTGCCGCCGAAATACGCTTCCTTCTCGACGACGATCACGTCGAGCCCATGTTTTTTTGCGGTGATGGCGGTGGAAAGTCCGCCAGCGCCCGCTCCGATCACAAGCACGTCGCAAGCGAGATCGGACGACCGTGTCACGGTGGTCATCATCGTGTCCTTTGAAAGTTAGCTGGGCGCGGCCGCGCCCGCGAGTGACGCGCTATGCCGCGCGCTTGGCTTCGTAGCCGGGGCGCGGCACAAGGTCCATCAACATGCATTCGAAGCCGCCGTCCACGGCGATCTCCGCGCCGTTCACGTAACCCGCGCGCGGGCTCGCGAGAAAGGCCGCTACTTCGGCGATATCGGCCGGCTCGCCGATACGCCTACTCGCCGTCATCGCGCTGCGTCGCGCTTCGACATCGCCTTGTTCGTAAAAGGCGCGCGAAAGCGGAGTGCGGATCATGCCGGGACAAAGCGTGTTGCTGCGCACGCCGCGCGGACCCCACTCGGCGGCGATCTGCCGTGAAAGCATGGCGATGCCGGCCTTGCTCGCGCTATAGGCGCCGCTCCAGGTCTGCGGATGATGCGCCGCAATCGACGCGATATGCACGATGCTGCCCGCGCCGCGCGCGAGCATGCCGCGCCCGAAGGCCTGCGCGCAGAGCATGTAGCCGGTGAGATTGACGGCGAGCATCGCGTTCCAGGCGTCCAGCCCGATATCCTCAATGCCGCCCGCGCGCAACAGTCCCGCGTTGTTCACGAGCACGTCCGCCGTGCCCATCTTGCGTTCCACCTGCTCGCACGCGCGATTCACGCTTGCCACATCGCTGATATCGCATTCGACTGCGAGCGCCTGCGCGCCGCTCGCCTGCAACGCGCGCGCCGCTTCATGACAACCCGCTTCGTCACGATCCAGCAGCGCGATGCGCGCGCCAGCCTCGGCCAATGTCTCGGCTATTGCACGGCCTATTCCGCCGGCTGCGCCCGTCACGACGCACAGGCGCGATTCGAGCCGAAGCCAATGCCGGGCGGTGTGCTCCTGCGCTGTCTCCTTAGTCATCCTTCTCTCCGTTAAAACCCAGAAAAAAGCCTTCTTCGCGCTGCCGTGCGATGCCTTTCCTGTGAGAA
>CAYPWK010000166.1:0-11472 GCA_964414365.1 uncultured Burkholderia sp. | reverse complement strand
AGGGGGACTCGCGCTACCTCGGCTGGCATATCAACGCCGAGTTCCGCTCCACCCTCTCGACCTACGACGACGACGGCAAACGGCACCTCCTCCGCCTCAACCGCCTCTGGTGGCTGGGGGGACGTCAATCCCTGCCCGTGGTCTTCAAGAATCATGTCGGAAGCTTTCTCGGCAATCATGATCACCGGCGCATTCGTATTGCCCGACACGAGCTCCGGCATGATCGACGCGTCGACCACGCGCAATCGAGAAACACCGTGTACGCGCAGACGATCGTCGACGACTGCCAGCGGATCGCGGCCCATCTTGCAGGTCCCCGCCGGATGATAGATCGACTGGCTGAATCGCCGGGCCGCCTCGAGCAGTTCCGCATCGCTTTGATAGTGCGGGCCGGGCGTGAACTCGGAGACGATTTGTGGCGCCAGCGAAGGCGCGGCTGCGATGCGGCGCGCAACCTTGATCGCCCCGATCACGACCGGATGATCGCGTTCGTCGGACAAATAGTTCGCATGGATGAGGGGGTACTGCAGCGGGTCGGCCGCGCAGATCTCGACATGGCCGCGGCTGAAGGGCCGCAACTGGCATACCGACGAGGTAAACGCCGAGAACGGGTGCGCGCCCTCGCCGGGTTTGTCGGCACTGAGCGGCTGCATATGGAACTGGATGTCGGGGCGATCCACGTCGGGGCGCGAACGCGTGAAGATCACAACTTGGCTTGCGGCCAATGTAAGTGGCCCGGTGCGCCACAGCGCGTATTGCATGGCGATCCACGCTTTGCGCAGTGGATGGTTGACCTCGTCGTTGAGCGTGCGTTCGCGTGTGCGGAACACCAGCCTCACTTGCAAATGGTCCTGCAGATTTTGTCCGACGCCCGGCAGATCGACGCGCACGGGTACCCCCACCCGTTGCAGGAGCTTCGCGGGGCCAATGCCGGAGAGCTGCAGGATCTGCGGCGAGCCGATCGCGCCGGCGGCAACGATAACCTCGGCGCGCGCGTGCACCGTCTTGCGCTCGCCGTCATGCAGATACTCGACGCCGATGGCCATGGCGCCTCTAAAGAGGATCCGGCACACCTGCGCACGCGTGTGGACCTGCAAGTTCGGGCGTGCGCGGGCTGGCTTCAAAAATCCCTTCGCGGTGCTCCAGCGAAAGCCCCTGTGAGCCGTCTGCTGAAAATAGCCGACGCCTTCTTGCCGGGCGCCGTTGTAGTCGGGATTGGAAGGAATGCCGATTTCCTGCGCAGCTGCGATGAAGCGATCGGCGATAGGGCGGCGCAACCGCAGATCGGAGACCTTGAGCGGCCCGCCAACACCGTGGTAAGCGTCCGCACCGCGCTCCTGGTCTTCCGATTTCTTGAAGTAAGGCAGCACGTCGGCATAACTCCAGCCGCGATTGCCGAGCTCGGCCCATCGATCGTAGTCCTCGCGTTGGCCGCGCACATAAAGCAGCCCGTTGAGCGAGCTCGACCCGCCGAGCACTTTGCCGCGGGGCCAATCGATTCGACGCCCGGCAACGTTCTCGTCGGGTTCAGTCCGATAGCACCAATCGAGTTCGGGATCGTGCATGGTTTTGAAGTAGCCAACGGGCACGTGGATCCAGGGATTGGTGTCCGGGCCGCCCGCCTCGAGCAGCAGCACCGTGTTGCGCGGATCGGCGCTCAAACGATTGGCCAGTACGCATCCGGCCGATCCCGCGCCGACGATCACATAGTCGACTTCCAGATCCATGAACAGCCTCTCTTTTCGTTCCAGCGCAAGCCGCGCAGCACCGGCGCGATTTGCTTGTCGTTTCAATGTCGCGGAAGACACGTGCGGGCGCAAGCCCGAGCGCCGCGCATCCAGCGAACTGAAACGGAAACTTTCAATTCCGGATCAAAACGGCTGAAGGACAGCGATGATGCAAAGCCCTGCAATGCGGGGCCCTGTACCAGTCGAAATCGGCTCACTGGTTCTACCTGCGGGCGACCGTTGGCCGATAAAATTCTCATCGTATGTCCGATGGCAATTTAATGATGCGTGTGGTCGAGAGGAGAGCAGTGTGACGACGGATTTCATGAAGGAGACGCCCGATCGCATGGTGTCCGTGCGTGAGCATTTCGGCATCGACTCCAACCTGAAGGTGCCGGCCTTCGCGGAACGTGACGATCACGTGCCCGACATCGATCCCGCTTATCGCTTCAATGAAGAAGTCACGCTCGCGATCCTGGCCGGCTTCACGCGCAACCGACGCGTGATGGTCCAGGGCCTACACGGCACCGGCAAGTCGACGCACGTCGAGCAGGTTGCCGCACGGTTGAATTGGCCGTGCGTTCGCGTGAATCTCGACGGGCACATCAGCCGGCTCGATCTCGTCGGCAAGGATGCCATCGTCGTACGTGACGACCGGCAAGTGACCGAATTCCAGGAAGGCATCGTACCCTGGGCACTGCAGCGGCCCGTTGCGCTGATCTTCGACGAATACGATGCGGGGCGGCCCGATGTGATGTTCGTCATCCAGCGCATTTTGGAGCGCGATGGGAGTTTTACGTTGCTCGATCAGAACCGTGTGATTCGTCCGCATCGGTATTTCCGGTTGTTCGCGACGACGAATACCGTGGGCCTCGGCAATCTCAACGGCCTTTATCACGGCACGCAAATGCTCAATCACGCGCAGATGGATCGCTGGAACGTGGTGGCGACGCTCAATTACTTGCCGGCCGCGGAAGAGGCGGGCATCGTGTTGGCGCGCGTCCCTGAAATGGCCGATGAAGCGGGCCGTGCGCTCGTTGAATCGATGGTCGGCATGGCCGCGCTGACGCGCAAGGGTTTCGCCACGGGCGACCTCTCCACGCTGATGTCGCCGCGCACCGTCATCAATTGGGCCGAGAACTGCCAGATCTTTCGCGATCCCGCACTCGCGTTTCGCCTGACGTTTTTGAACAAGTGCGACGAATCGGAGCGGCCGATCGTCGCCGAGTACTATCAGCGTTGCTTCGGCGTCGAACTTTGTGGTTCGGCGATGGACGGCGAGCCGGGTGGCAATCTGCCGCCGCGCTCATGATGTCGACGATCCCGTCGCCCGAAGCGGTATGCGCCGCGCTACGCATCGAAACGCTCTGTGCAGCGGCCGTGCGCGCATTGACGGGGGAGGCCGCGTTGCACTATCGCGGCGGCCGGCTATGCCGGCAGTCGCTGCCGCTCCCGCTTTATGCGCCGCATCTGCGCGGCAACGCCTACGAAGACGATCTGGCCGCACTGCGCGGTGCGGCCGATGGCGCCGCGGTGCGGCTGCTCCATTCGGATCCGGCGTTGCATCGATCGCTGGCTCCCGCTCATCGCGTTGCGCGTTTGTTGTTCGAGCTATTCGAGCAGGTGCGTTGCGAAGCACTGTCGTTGCCCGGCATGCCAGGCCTCGCACGCAACGTTCGCGACCGGTTCGAAGGATGGCTGAGGGCATACAACCGCGCCGGGCTCGCCGACGATCATCTCGGCATCCTCGTTTATACCGTCGTGCAAGTCGTGTGGTCGCGCGTGACCGGCTGGCCCGTGCTCGAAGACACCGAGCATCTGATTGAGGCGACACGGGCTGCCATTGTGCCGACAATCGGCATTCAGCTGGCCGGTTTGCGCCGGCATCGGTTCGATCAACGTGCCTATGCAGGGCATGCTTGCCAGTTGGCGCAACAGGTGGCGTCGATGCTCGATCAGGCGCGTGACGCATTCGCTTCGGACTCGGAAGACAAGGCCCGCGAAGCCGAGGACGCCTTGACGTCGTTCTCGCTCTGGGTTGATTTCGATTTCGATTCCGAGGAATCGGACGGGACCGCCCCGGGCGGGGCAACGACGGGTCATCGAGGCGCGCTCGGTACGTCGCCCGGTTATCGCGCTTACACGACGCAATACGATCGCGAGGTTCGCGCCGGCACGCTCGTGCGCCCGGCGTTGCTCCGCGAGTACCGCGAGAAGCTCGATGAGCGCATCGCAGCGTCCCGGATCAATGTCGCCCGGATCGCACGTGTACTACAGGCAGCGCTTGCCGTGCCCGAGCGAGACGGCTGGTCGTTCGGCGAAGAAGAAGGGCGCATCGACGGAAGACGTCTCGCGCAGCTCATCAGCTCGCCCGGTGAGCGGCGCGTGTTTACCCGGGATCGGATGCGGCCGCGCGGCGATTGCGTGGTGGGCTTCTTGACTGATTGCTCGGCGTCGGTGAAGGCGCATATCGAACCGGTTGCGATGCTCATCGACGTTCTCGTGCGCGCCTGTGAGCAGGCCGGCGTGGCCACCGAGGTGCTCGGCTATACAACGGGCGCTTGGAATGGTGGGCGGGCACGGCTCGATTGGCTTGCGCGCGGGCGGCCACCGCATCCGGGGCGCTTGAACGAGGTTTGCCATATGGTGTTCAAGCGAGCCGAAGATACCTGGCGGCGTGCGCGTGCTGACATCGCCGCCTTCTTCAAAGCCGACCTCTTCCGCGAAGGCGTGGACGGCGAGGCCGTCGAATGGGCTTGCACCCGGCTCGCCGCCCATGCGTGCACACGGCGCATCCTCGTGGTGGTCTCCGACGGCAGCCCCATGGATGCGGCTACCGCGCAGACCAACGACGCAGCGTACCTGGACAATCATCTGCGGGATGTACTTGCGCGGCACGAGACGCTGCGCGACGTGGAAGTGATCGGGCTAGGCCTCGGGCGCGACCCGAGCCTTTTCTACCGGTATTGCGCGGCGCTCGATCCGGCGGCTCGACTCGATATGACAGAGGTGGCGAGGTTGGCCCGATGGATCGGGGCGCGCCGATAGCGGAGGTTGACGCGCCCTTGCCCTAGCTCAACGCTCAAGAAATTAAGCGGCGTGCGGCGCGCTCGACTGATGTCCGGCGCGATCGTGTGCCGCTTGCGCTTGAACCGCGGTAGCGGCGATCACATAGTAAATGTCCTCCGCGCTGCAGCCGCGCGAAAGATCGTTGGCAGGGAAGTGCAACCCCTGCAGCAAAGGGCCGATCGCTTTCGCGCCTCCGATGCGTTCAGCGAGCTTGTAGCCGATGTTGCCGGCGTCCAGGTTCGGGAAAACCAGGACGTTGGCGTGGCCGCCCACCTCCGAGTGCTCGATTTTGCGTTCGGCAATCTCGGCGACCAGCGCCGCGTCGAGCTGGACGTCGCCATCGATGGCGAGACCGGGCCGCAACGCCTTCACTCGCTGCGTCGCCTCGATGACCTTATCGACGTGCGCATGATGCGCGCTCCCGCTCGTCGAAAACGAGAGCATGGCAACGCGCGGTTCTTCCATCAAAAGTGCGCGCGCGCTGTCGGCGGCCGCCATTGCGATCTCGGCCAGCTGGGCCGCGTCCGGATCGACGACGAGCGCGCAATCGGAGAAGATGAGCCCGCCCTTATAGCGGTGAAACGGCTCGCACAGCATCATCAGGAAGAAGCTCGACACGAGCTTGAACGACGGATCGAGACCGATCAACTGAATCGCCGTGCGTACGACGTCGGCGGTGGTATGGACGGCGCCGGCAACTGAGCCGTCCGCATAGCCGAGCCGCACCATCAAATCCGCGAATACGAGCGGCTTGAGCACTTGGCTTTGCGCGAGCTCATTGGTCATGCCTTTGCTGCGACGAAGTGCGAACAGTTCGTCGGCAAACGCGGCTCGCCACTCCGATCCAGCCGGATCGACGATGACGAGGTTGTCGTCGAGCGCCAGCGCTGCGCGCTCCGCTGCCGCGCGGACCGCGTCCGGGTTGCCGACCAGCATGATGCGCGCGATGCCTTCCCGGCTCGCACGAACGGCGGCGGTGAGCACACGCGGATCTTCGGCTTCGCAGAGCACGACGCGCATCGGCGACATGCGTGCGGCTTCGATGATGCGGTTCAGGGCTTTCATCGCTAATTCTAGCCTCGGTTGAAACCCCGGCCTTTAAGCCGGTGTCATGCCAAACCGGCCCGAAGGCCGGTTGTGGATCATTGCTTCGGGATCGAATCCTCAGACGTAGTCCTTGTACTTCTCGAGCAGGCGCACCGGCTTCGACAACGCATCGCGGCGGAACGGGTCGCCGAGTTCTCGGGTGCACATGATTTCGACGATCGTTGTTTTGCCTTCGTTCATCTGCAGATCGATCGCTCGCTTCAGCGCCGGCCCCACGTCCTCGAGCTGATCGACGACGATACCCTCCGCGCCCATCGCCCGAGCGATTCCCGCGAAGCTTTGATTGTCGAGTTCGCCCGCAACGAAGCGGCGGTTGTAGAAGTCGACTTGATTCTTCTTTTCCGCGCCCCATTGGCGATTGTGGAATACGACGGCGGTGACGGGAATTTGGTGACGCACGCACGTCATCGTTTCCATCAGGCTCATCCCCCATGCGCCGTCGCCCGCGTACGAGACGGCCGGGCGGTGCGGTGCCGCCACTTTGGCGCCGATGATGGTCGGGAACGCGTAGCCGCAATTGCCCCAGCTCATGGCCGCAAAAAAGCTGCGCGGCTTGTTGAAGCGCAGGTAGCTGTTCGCGACCGAGTTGATGTTGCCGATATCGGTCGACACCATCACATCTTCGGGCATCGCTTTCTCGAGTTCGCGCAAAACTTGCCGCGGATGGAGGTATTGGCCGCCGTTGAACGTGCGCTCATGCTTGCTCTCCTCGATCACGTCGAGGCTGTAGCTATCGAGCTCGTGCGTCCATCCGTCCAGTTCCTTCTCCCACGCCGCTTTTTCGCCGGCGATCTGATCCGCGCGCTCGTTGCGCGTGGCGTCGCAAGCCAGCCCGCGATTGGCCAATCGTTGCGTGAGCGCAACCGCCGCGGCCTTGGCATCGCCGCAGATGCCCACCGAAATCTTCTTCACGAGGCCGAGCATCTTGTGGTCGGCGTCGATCTGGATGATCTTCGCCTCCTTCGGCCAGTAATCCAGCCCGTGCTGGGGCAGGGTGCCGAACGGGCCGAGGCGCGAGCCGAGCGCAATGACGACATCCGCGCGCGAAAGCAGCTTCATCGCTGCCTTCGAGCCTTGATAACCCAGCGGGCCGCACCATAACGGATGGTTGGCCGGGAACGAATCGTTGTGCAGGTAGCTGTTGACGACGGGTGCCCCCAGGCGTTCGGCCAGCGCCTTGCATTCTTCGATGGCGTCGGCCATCACGACGCCGCCGCCGGAGATGATCACCGGGAATTTCGCCTGTGCGATGAGATCGGCCGCCTCGTTCAGGCTTTGCTCCCCGCCGGGGCCGCGGTCGAGCTTGCGCGGCTGCGGGATTTCGACCTTGATCTTGCCGTAGAAGTAGTCGCGCGGGATGTTCAGCTGCGTCGGGCCCATCTCGGCCTGCGCGCGGTCAAAACAGCGCGCGGTGAATTCGGCCATTCGTGCAGGATGCGTGACGTGCCCCTGATACTTCGTGAATTCCTGGAACATCGGCAACTGGTTCGCCTCTTGGAATCCGCCAAGGCCGATGCCCATCGTGCCGGCCTCGGGCGTCACGATGACGACCGGGCTGTGGGCCCAGTACGCGGCCGCGATCGCGGTCACGCAGTTGCTGATGCCGGGGCCGTTCTGGCCGATCACGACACCGTGGCGGCCCGATACGCGCGCATAGCCGTCCGCCATGTGGCCGGCGCCCTGTTCATGGACCACCGGAATCAGGCGAATGCCTGCCGGCGCGAAGATGTCCATCGCGTCCATGAACGCTGAGCCCATGATGCCGAACATGTCGGTCACGCCGTTCGCGGCGAGCGTCTCGACGAAGGCTTCGGATGGCGTCATGTCTTGGGGGCCGCTGGCCGAGGCTTGGGGGGAAGTGGATTGGTCGCTCATGGGGTGTCTCCCGGTCATCATTTAACGGAATATGTCGTTCCAGATACTAAGCAGTGCCGACCTGCGGTCAAGGCGTTGCGCCAGCCGACGACGAATTTGGAATGAAATGAAATGATTCGTTTCGAAAGGCGTGAGAGGGCGGATCTGCATTCGTCACGCCGGCTGCTTCGGCCGCTCTTTGCGGAACGCCCGCTTGACTGCGATTAGCCCGTCGCGGAACTCGAACAGGTCGCAGCCTTCGGCTTCGATGCGCCAGCCTTCGGTGTGGGTACCCGTGAACACCCATTCCGACACGCCACGTTCGCCGATGGCGTAGTGGCGGCCGTGCCCCCAATGCGCGTCGGGGAAGTTCTGAAATACCGCTTCAAATGCGGCGCGCACTGCGGCGCGGCCGACGAAGCGCGTCCCATAGACTTCCGGGCCCGCCGCCGCTTCGAACACGCAGTCCTCGGTCATCCATCCCATCAACGCGTCGGCATCGTGGCGATTGAATGCATCGGAAAAGGCGGCGAGTGTGTCGGCCGTCACGCGGGAAGCGTCGAGGGTCGTTTCTGTCATACATGTCTCCTGGAGGGACTGAGGGACGGTTCTTAGCCGCGAAACGCGAGCGGCGCAACGCGGCATCGATAGAGAGACGTTAATGGTTGGCTGTAGACGGCGGTAGCGCCAGTTTGACGGTTTCGGTTGGGCCAGCGCGAACGCAAGTCAGGCTACCCGCGGCGCGCGGCGCTGGACCCATCGGATCCTTTTGCGTGGCACTACCGGGCCGCTTATTGATTGACAATCCTTGACTCAACGAACGAGCTTGCACTCGAGTGCTGGGCTAAACACTGAAATCGGCGCGTGTCAGCGCTGACTATACTTTTTGTGGGACTAAAGGAGACGGCAGTGAGAGTAAGAGCCCTACCTGGACACGGAAAGACTGCCGAGCGCTCCAGAGCGCAAAGCGAGGCAAAGATTAAGCTGCGTCGCGTCGGCAGGAGTATGAAGTCTTACTGGTTGACCGGCGCCGTGCTCGTCTTATCGGTCTTGATCTGGCAGGCCGTATCGATGGCGGGCGTCTTTCCTCCGTTCGCACTGCCTTCGCCGGTAGCGGTTTGGCAGTCGTTCGTTGAAATCATCCGGAATGGATACGGCGGACAGTCGTTGATCGGCGACATTTTGATCAGCTGTTTTCGCATCGTTATCGGTTTCGTGGGAGCAGTCGCGATCGGTGTGCCAGTTGGTCTTTTGATGTCGCGCAACAAAATAATTTTCGACCTCATCGACCCGCTGCTGCAATTCGTTCGACCGGTGCCGCCGCTCGCCTACATCCCGCTTCTCGTTGTCTGGTTCGGTATCGGAGAGCTGCCCAAGGCCATCCTCATTCTCGTCGGCACGATCCCGGTCATCATCATCGGAACCATGTCGGGCGTGAAGAGTACGCCGCCGCTCAGAATTGCCGTGGCCCGCACCTTGGGCGCGACCAACGCGCAAATCTTCCGCAAGATCGTGTTGCCTTCCGCGTTGCCGGAGATATTCACATCAATGCGCGTGGGTATAGGGGTGGCCTGGACTTGCCTGGTCGCGGCCGAACTTATTGCCGCGAGCAGCGGCCTGGGATGGCTCGTGCAGTTCGCAGGACAAGCGCTGCAAGTTGCCGTTGTGATCGTGGGCATCGTAATCATCGGGGTGATCGGCTATGCCATGGAGTTGGTGATACGCAAGCTCGAGAATTGGATCGTGCCCTGGCGTGGACATGATTGAGTTCAACCATCAGTGGAGACAAGACATGAAAACGAAATACGGAATCCAGCTCGCGAGCGCGGCGCTGTTTGTAGGCAGCTGTCTCATCGCCGGTCTCGCCTGCGCGCAGGGGAAGCCGAAAGTCATCGTTGGCTATGAGGACAACGGCGCCGATCCGTACATGGTCTCCATGGCGGAGCACATGTTCGAACGTCATATGAATGCCGACGTCGAGTACAAGCTCTTCAGTTCCGGGCCGGCCGCCATGAGCGCGCTAGCGTCGAACAGCCTGTCGTTCATGTGCGGGATCGGAGTCCCGCCGCTCGTCACGGCCATCGCGCAGGGCTTGCCGATGACGATCGTCTATAACCAGGAACGCTATACGAACGCAGCCGGCATTGTGGTCAAGCCCGAAAGCGGCATTCACGACGTCGCAGGCCTGCAAGGCAAGAAGATCGCGATTGTGGCCGGCTCGCAAGCCTCGTTTGAATTGGCGACTTTCCTGGCTGAGGCGAAGGTGCCCTATACGTCCGTTACGCAAATCAACATGGCGCCCCCGCAAATGCGTACGTCTTGGGTGACAGGTGCAATCGATGCCGCCATCGTCTGGGATCCGGTGTTCAGCGCACTGCGCGAGGCGGGCGGCAAAGCCATCAAGACCGACGGCGATTTGCCGCGTAACGCGTCGAGCTACAACGTCTGCATCGCCAACGCCGATTGGGCGAAGGCACACCCCGATCTCGTGAAAGGGTTCGTCGCCGCCCTTGATGAAGGCTATCAAGTGACGAAAAAGGATCCGGATAAGGCGATCGCGGAGATGGCCCGGCAAACGGGCGTCACGGTGCCCGTCGCCAAAAGCGAACTGGCGGGCTATGAGCTCTTTTCGGGGGCTGATCAGACGACGCCGAAGGTGATGGGCTCGGGCGCCGGCGTCAAGACGTCGGCAACGTACGAGACCTTGCTCAACACCGCCAAGGTGCTCAACCAGATCGGACGCATACAAACGGTGCCGTCGAGCTTCGAAGCCAACGTCGCGCCGCAATATTCGCAATCGCTGGCTCATTGAGCCGTCGCAACAGAGTACTCATGTCATCCGCAGGAGACGGACTTGAATATCGTTATTGATTCCCTGTACAAGACCTTCGGCTCGATCTCCGCGCTCGAGAACATCAATCTGCAGTTCCAGGGCGGTGAGTTCGTCACGGTGCTGGGGGCGTCCGGCTGCGGCAAGACCACCTTGCTGCATCTGTTGGCCGGCCTGACGTCGCCCTCGAAGGGCAACATTTTGATTGACGGGGAGGTCAAGGACCAGCCGGGCGAAGACCGCGTCGTCGTGTTCCAGCAGGCTGGATTGTTCCCCTGGCTCACTGTCGAGGAGAACATCGAATTCGGGCTTTCTCTCCATTCGGTGCCTAAGGCCGAGCGCCATCGGGCCTCGGCCGACATCTTGCGAACCATCGGCCTCGAAAACTTCGCTCGCCACAAGCCTTACGAGCTGTCGGGCGGGATGCAGCAGCGCGTTGCAATTGCGAGGGCGCTCGTGATGAAGCCGAAGGTGCTGCTGATGGATGAGCCCTTCGGTGCCTTGGATGCGCAGACGCGCAGCGCCATGCAGACGTTCTTGACGGCCCTTTGGGACCAGCTCAGGTGCACCATCGTGTTTATCACGCACGACATCGACGAAGCGATCTTTCTCGGGACGCGGCTCGTCGTGCTGTCCTCCCGGCCGGGGCGAGTCGCGCTCGACGTCCCTATCGAATTGGACCGACCGCGTACGCCGGAAGTCGCCTTCGATCCGCATTTCTTGGAGCTGAAGAAGCAGGCGATGGGTATTCTCGCGCATTGAGAAGACCGGCGGCGCTCGCGTGTGCGCAGCGCTGCCGTCCGAACAGCCCGCGCTTTGCCGCTGTTGCGTCGCGGGCTAGCCCTCGCGCCCATGTAAAAGCGGTGCGAGCCGGCTCGCAGCTTC
>CAYPWK010000165.1:6563-11482 GCA_964414365.1 uncultured Burkholderia sp. | reverse complement strand
GCGTGGTCAATGCCTGTCGAGTTCACGCCTGCGCGCATCGCAATCGTGATCGACAAGCATACGTTCACGCGCGAGCTCGTCGCTAGGAGCGGCACGTTCGGCATCTGTGTGCCGAGCGCCGCCGCCATCGACTTGACCTATGCAGTGGGGAGTTGCAGCGGCAAAGACGTGGACAAGTTCGAGCGTTTCGCCATCGCGCCAATGACAGGGCCGAAGCTCGGTGTGCCGATCATCGAGTCGGGCTGCGCGGCGTGGATGGAATGCAAGCTGATTTCCGAGCCGCATACCGAGGAGGCTTACGACACCTGCTTCGGCGAAGTCGTCGCGGCCGCCGCGGATTCACGCGTCTTCCAAAACGGTCATTGGATCTTCGACGACTCGAACAGCGAACTGCATACGATCCACCACCTTGGCGCGGGAAACTTCGTGCGCGTGTCGGGCATCGTTACAGCAAAGGCGCGCTGACAGGTTTACATTCGCATCTCGGACCGAAATCCGTGAAATGGACTAACGCTCGATAGACAATCGCTACGCGACTCGGGCGCCCAGAACGTAGGTCGCGCGCGGCACGGGCAACGCATCGCTGAGCCCGACGCGCACCATATCGGCGCGCAACCCTCTTTCTATCGCGCCACGATCGTCAAGCCCGACCGCCTTCGCGGGCGCCGACGACACAGTCGCGATCGCTCGCGGCAACGACCAGCCCGCATCGCGGACGAGCTGGAACGCAGCCATCATCAGGCTCGACGGCACATAGTCAGAAGAAAGAATGTCGAGCAGCCCTTCTTTCGCCAGTTCGAGCGCCGATACATTGCCCGAGTGCGACCCGCCTCTGACGACGTTCGGCGCGCCCATCACGGTTGCGAGCCCATGCCGGCGCGCCGCCTGCGCCGCCGCCAACGTAGTCGGAAACTCGGAAATCCCCATCCCGTCGCGCACGGCTTCTTCGACATGCTCGACGAGCGTGTCGTCATGACTCGCCACCGATATGCCAAGCGACTTGCAACGGTCGACGATGCAACGGCGATGCGCATGCGCATAGCGCGCCTGAAGGTCCGCGAGCTCGATCAGCGCAGCCTCCATCTTCTCGTCGCTCCACTTGCCGTTGCGCTCTTGGTACTGACGCCACTTTGCGGGGTCGCGCCATTGGCGCTGGCCGGGCGTGTGGTCCATCACCGAAGCGAGCTGCAACAGCCGATGATCGCCGAACTCGTCAAACAGCTCGACGACGTCCTCCGTACCGACCTCGCAACGCAAGTGCAGATAGTGATCTGCACGCAGCAGATGATGTTCGGCCAGGCGGTCGATCGCCGACAGCGCGTTGCGATTGATCTCGCTGCCGCGCAATCCGGCATCGGTGCGCGAGCCGATCGCGAGCGAATCGAAGACCGTCGTGATGCCGGCGGCGGCCACCTGCGCGTCGTGAATCACAAACGCCGCTTCCACGTTCCACATGACGCCGGGGCGCGGCGCCAGATGCTTCTCGAGATTGTCAGTATGCAGCTCGACGAAACCGGGCAACAGATAGTCGCCTTGCCAGTCCTCGGCATTCGGCACGCTCGTCGTGCCGGGCGCGACCTCGGAAACGTGCCCGTTTTCGATCCTCACTACGCCGAGGAATTCTTCGTCACGCGTGACGATTCGTGCATTCTTGATCAACATCCCACTACTCCGTATCCGCTATGGTGGAAGAGCGTTCGCACTTGCATTCCATCGGTAGCGCTCATTGTGGATGCACTTATGCGGCGACAAGCATGGCCGCGGGCTCGAGCTCGAGCCGGCGCGTGGCCACGCGTTCGCGCGTCGCTTCATCGTGAAAAATGCCGACGATCGCGGCGCCCCGTTTGCGCGCCTCCACGATGACGTCGGCGACGACGTCGCGGTTCGAGGCGTCCAGCGATGCGGTCGGCTCGTCGAGCAGCAACACCGGGTGCGCCGCAATTAGCCCGCGCGCGATGTTCACACGCTGCTGCTCGCCGCCCGAGAACGTCGCCGGCGCCAAATGCCAGAGACGCTCAGGGATGTTGAGCCGCGCGAGCCAGTCGCCCGCGCGACGCCGCGCTTCATCGACTTCAACACCGCGCGCGACGAGCGGCTCAGCGACGAGATCAAGTGCCGGCACGCGTGGAATCACGCGTAGAAACTGACTCACGTAGCCGATCACGTCGCGACGCATGCGCATGATGTCGTGCGGGCTCGCGCCTGTCAGCGTCAAATATCGATCGCTGCTCGTCTCGTCGCGCAGTTCGATCGAGCCCGCGCTTGCGAGATAGTTTCCGTAGAGGCAGCGCAACAGCGTGCTCTTGCCCGAGCCGGACGGCCCGATAAGTGCCACACATTCTCCGCGCGAGACGTCGAGGTCGACGCCATTCAGAGCGGCAATCGCCTGCCCGCCTTGCGTGTGAAGCACGAACGTCTTGGAAACACCGCGTGCACGCAGCATCAGTCTTTCATCGTCGATGAAGCTCATGTCGATCCGTTCGTCGTTCATTGATGGCTCCTCTTGCTACAGTGCGCGTTGCACTTAGACCGGCAGCACGGACGAAACGAGCAATTGCGTGTACGGATGCTGCGGATCGTCGAGCACTTGATCGGTGAGGCCAGCTTCGACGACGCGTCCGCCCTGCATCACCATCAAACGGTGCGCGAGCAGCCGTGCGACGCCGATGTCGTGCGTCACGATCACGCAGGCGAGATTCAATTGCGCGGTGAGCGTGCGCAGCAAGTCGAGCAGGCGCGCCTGCACCGACACGTCGAGGCCCGCCGTCGGCTCGTCCATCAGCACGAGCCGCGGACCGGTGACGAGATTGCGCGCGATCTGAAGGCGCTGTTGCATGCCTCCAGAAAACGACGCGGGCAGATCGTCGATGCGCTCGGCGTCGAGTTCGACGCGTCGCATCCAGCTCGTCGACGTCTCGCGGATCGCGCCGAAGTGCCGCGCCCCCACCGCCATCAGCGGCTCGCCGATATTCGCGCCGGCCGACACGGCCATCCGCAATCCGTCGCGTGGGTTCTGCTCGACGAAGCCCCATTCCGTGCGCATCAAGAAGCGCCGTCGCGGTTCCGATAACGCTAGCAGATCGAGCAATTCGCCGCTCGCCGTCGAATAGGTCAAGCTGCCGGAAGCAGCACGCACGCGCAGCGCAACCGTGTTGAGTAGTGTCGACTTCCCCGAGCCCGACTCGCCGACGACGCAAAGCACCTCGCCCGGGTAGAGATCGAAGCTTACGCCCTCACAGCCGATCCGCTCGCCGTAGCGCGTCGTCAGGCCGCGTACACTGAGCAACGGTGTCATGCTCGATCCCCTTCCGGCGCGGCTGCGCGCGCCACTTGCGAACGGGGCGCTCGGGCCTCGTTCACGCGCGCATCGCGGCCCTCATTTTCGAGCGGTTCACTCGTTTCGCGCTGCTGCCGGCAATAGTCGCTATCCGAGCAGACGAACATCCGCTTGCCCTTGTCATCGACAATCATCTCGTCGAGAAAGCTTTCGCGCGACCCGCATAGCTCGCAAGCATGCGTCCATCGCTGCACTTCGAACGGATAGTCGTCGAAATCGAGGCTTCGTACGCTCGTGTACGGCGGAATCGCGTAGATGCGCCGCTCGCGTCCCGCACCGAATAGCTGCAGCGCCGCATTCATGTGCATCTTTGGGTTGTCGAATTTCGGAATCGGAGACGGCGCCGTCAAATAGCGGCCATTGACAATGACGGGATAGTCGTAAGTGGTGGCGATGCTTCCATGCCGGACGATATCCTCGTAAAGCTTCACGTTCATGAGCCCGTATTCGGATAATGCGTGCAGCTTGCGACATTCGGCAAGCCGCGGCTCGAGGCGATAGAGCGGCTCCGGCATCGGCACCTGATAGACGAGGATCTGTTTCTCCGTCAGCGGCGTTTCCGGAATCCGGTGACGCGTCTGCACGATCGTAGCTTCCACGGTGCGCGTCGTTGTCCGCACGCCGGCGGTGCGCGCGAAGAAGCGCCGGATGTTGACGGCATTGGTCGTATCGTCGGAACCTTGATCGATGACTTTCAGCGTATCGTGGCGGCCGAGGATTGCCGCCGTCACCTGAATGCCGCCCGTGCCCCAGCCGTACGGCAGCGGCATTTCGCGCGAACCGAACGGGATCTGATGCCCAGGTATCGCAACGGCCTTCAGCAACGCACGGCGAATCATGCGCTTCGTCTGCTCGTCGAGATAAGCGAAGTTGTAGCCTTCGACGGTCGTGTCGGTGTCAGCCGCTACTTTCGATTCGCAGGGTCGATTCGATGGGTGCGGTTCGTGCGGATGTCGAATGTTCATGCCGCGTCCTCCTCTTGCTCGGCCGCGCGCAAGGCCGGGTGGCCGGCGCGCAGGCGGCGGATCAATTCGAGCTCCGCTTGGAAATCGACGTAATGAGGCAGCTTGAGGTGCTGCACGAAGCCCGACGCCTCGACGTTGTCGCTGTGATAGAGCACGAACTCGGGGTCTTGCGCCGGCGCCGTTACGGGCTCGCCAAGCTCTTCGGCGCGCAGCGCACGATCGACGAGCGACATCGCCATCGCCTTTCGCTCCGAATGGCCGAACGCCAGACCATAGCCCTGCGTGAAGCTTGGCGGCGTTGTCTTGCTACCCGAAAACTGGTTGATCATCTGGCATTCGGTGACCTCGATTTCGCCAAGCTCGACGGCGAAGCCGAGTTCCGGAACGTCCATTTCGACGGCCACTTTGCCGAACCGGATCTCGCCCGCGAACGGATGATTGCGCGCATAACCGCGCTGCGTCGAATAACCGATCGAAAGCAGGAAACCCTCGTCGGCGCGAGCAAGATTCTGCAATCGCACTGCGCGCTCGGCCGGCATCAGCAGAGGCTCGAGCGCCAGGTCCATCGGTTCGGCCGCCTGCTCCGATGGGCGCTCCTGTTCGATCAAGCCTTCCGC
>CAYPWK010000165.1:0-6463 GCA_964414365.1 uncultured Burkholderia sp. | reverse complement strand
CGACGCCGCACTTCCATCCGCTCTGTATCGATCGGACGGGTATAGCCGAAGCGTGGTAACGTCGTGCGGTACGCTCGCAACAAGAAGATTGCCTCGACGAGATCGCCCGCCGCCTGCTTGATGGCCAATGCGGCAAGCTCCTCGTCATAGACGGAGCCTTCTGTCATCACGCGGGCGACGGCGAGGCGCATCTGCTGACGGATCTGCGCGATGGTGAGCTCGGGCTCGCCGCGCTCGCCGCGTCTCGCTGCTTCGAGCAAGCGCCACGAAGCCTCGATCGCTCGCTCTCCTCCTTTGACTGCGACGTACATCAGTTGAGCTCCACTCGAGTCGTGCGCGGGATGCCGATGACGGACCGCCCGCACAAAAGATAACAGTCGATGCCGCACGGCGCCTGCACGGCAAGCGCCGCCCGTGCACGCCAGAACGTATCGGCGACGCCGACCGGCGAGACGCGAGCGTTCGACCGAATACCCGGCCCGGACAGCGTCAACGGCCTCCCCCCTTCGAGCGCCTCGACGCGAATCAAAAGCGTCGCAGAGCCCTGCGGCTCCTCGGGTGTGCCGAGCGAGAATAGGTCGGGCGCGGGAAGGCCAGCCGAATCGGCGATGTACGCGAAGGCGGCGGCTGCGGGCTCGTCGGTGAGCGGGGCCCCTGTGTGAAAGCGGATGGCCTGCGCGAGCGATTCATCGCGTCGCTGAAGCCAGACCGGCGTGGAAAAGTCCGCGAGCGTCAGCACGGCGGCAAAGGCGGCCGCGGGCCACTGGCGCTGCGCATCGTCATCGAGCTCGACATCGATCGTGTACGGCGTACCGGGCCGCGCAAGCGCATCGAGCAGCACGCGAAAGCAGGCTTGAGAATCGTGCACGGGGTCGGCAAAGCCGCGCACGAGCGCATCAAGCGAGGGACGCGGGTCGGTCATCATTCGCCTCGAACCATCGTATAGAAATCAACACGCGTCGACGCGGTTTTCTCGGCCCGCTCGCGCCGCTCTTCATCGAGCGTCCGTTGAAGCGGCTCGAGCAATCGCTCGCATATCGCATGGCGCCAACGTGGCGACTGCAGCATCGCGTCGGCGAGCGCCGTCAGTTCCGCGCGCCGCTTGTCGCGCCCCAATTGATAGGCAACGCCCACGGCACCGGCGCCGTCGCACGACCTCAAACGCAACACAGCCCGCGTGACGGTCGCCTCGCCGACGTTGAACGGATCGCCAGTGCCGCCGATGCGCCCGCGCACCATCGCAAGGCCCGTCTGCGGCGCGCGCAGCCAGTCGAATTCCGGCAACGCGGTGCCGTCGCAGACCGAGACGAGCGCTTGCTCGAGCGTCGCGCGCGGCGCCCGGGCCAGCTGCGCAAGCCAGCGCTGCCGCTCCAGTCCGTGATCGGAAGATGAATCGTTCATGTACGCGACTCCTCGATGTGTCACGAGTGCCCTGCATTGCACCGTTGCACGGGCGAGCGCGTGGGCGAATCCCGCTGCGCTTCTTTGCAGCCATCCGCGGCCCGGCCCTGCGGCCGTTCGTCTAGTCGTCTAGACGACTAGAGGCAACAGCATGCTAGCATAACGTCGTCGACGGCGTGCGGCGCTGCATTTTCAGCCATGAATCGCGTTTGCGTTTCATGACGCGATCACACCTACGCCCCTACAATGCTCGCTGAGCAACAGATTTGATCCGACCGGAATGACAAGATGATGAAACGCAGCAACCACGGCCGGGCCGCGGAAGTCGGTGCATCGCTCGTGCCTCCAAGCGCGGTGGAGCGCGGCGCAGGGGTGGCAGTGTGGCGACAGATTGAGCAAGTGCTAGCCGGGGAGATCGCGGCGAGCGGGTTCGGCGAGGACGGACGCTTGCCGAGCGAAAGCGAATTGGCCAAGCGCTTCGGCGTGAACCGCCATACGGTGCGCCGTGCGATGCTCGGGCTCGCCGCGCAAGGGCTCGTGAGCGTCGAGCAAGGCCGGGGCACATTCGTCCAGCCTGGGGCGATCGACTATACGATCGGGCGCCGCACACGCTTTACAGAGAACTTGCGTGAGCAAGGTCACGCCGCGCGCGGCATCGTGCTGTCGGCCGCCTCGGTAAAGGCGGAGCCCAAAGTCGCGAAGGCCCTGGGCTTGCGCACGGGCACGCTCGTCTACCGCATCGAATCGCTTCATGCGGCCGACGGCGTGCCGCTCACCTACGCGCACGCCTGGTATCCGGCCGCGCGCTTCGCCGGCTTCCCCGACGCGCTCGAACGAGCGGACGGTGGCTTCTCGATCGCGCTCGCCGAGTATGGCGTTGTCGACTATTCGCGGCGCTGGAGCCGCATCGGCAGCATGCTGCCCGATGCCGAAGTCGCACGCCGGCTCAACATCAATCGTCAGCAGCCCGTGCTCTGGGTAGAGAACGTCGACGTCGATTCAGACGGCGTGCCGATCAAATACGGCATCACGCATTTCGCCGCCGATCGCGTGCAACTTTATGTGGAACAGGACGGATGACCGACGTTCATTACAACGAAGCGTTCGATTGGACCGCCGAGAGTCGGTTTGCGATCTATTACGCGCCGCCGCGCCGCTCGCCGTGGTGGAGCGCAGGCTGTCGCTGGCTCGCGCGCGATCCCGAATCGGGAGAAGCGCTCGAGCCGCCGGTGATCCCGGAGCTCGGCGCGCTTTCTCTCGACGTGTCGGGCCTGTCGCGCGCGCCTCGGCGCTACGGGTGGCACGGCACATTGGTCGCGCCGGCGCGTGCTTCGATCGGCGTGCAATTCGACGATATCCTCGGCCGCGCGCTTGCGTGGGCCCGGCGGCAACGCCCATTCGATCTCGCCGTCGAAGCAGCGGCACTCGAACGATTCGTTGCAATCCGGCCGTCCACGAGCGACGGGACGGCCGCGATCGGTGCGCTAGCGGCCGATGCGCTTCACGAATTCGCTTCGTTGCGCGCGATGCCGAGCGAAGACGAACGTCGGCGCAGGCTCGATACGAACCTCACCGCACGTCAGCGTGAGTTGCTCGATCGCTGGGGTTATCCCTATGTGCTCGATGAGTTTCGCTTCCATATGACGCTCAGTGATTCAATCGACGAGAACGAGCGCCGAATTCTGATCGACTGGTGGCGCATGCAGTTGCCCGAGCTCGGTCCTCTGCCTGTCGATGGCGCGGCGCTCTTCGTCGAACCCCGGCCCGGCGAGCCGTTTGCACTCATCGCGAGGCTCCCGTTCGGAGACGACACCCGATGAACGAACAATCCCAACGCGCTCTTCATTCGCCGTCCGCTCGCGCCGGGGAGGAGGTACAGCAAGGACGGCTCGTCTATGTGATGGGCCCTTCAGGCGCCGGCAAGGATACCTTGCTCGCGTACGCGCGAGATCGCGTGAGCGGCTCGCGCGTGATTTTCGCGCATCGGTACATCACGCGGGCGGCCGGAGCCGGCGGCGAAAACCATGTCTGCCTGAGCCACGAAGAGTTCGGCATCCGCGCCGAACGGGGGCTCTTCGTGCTGCAATGGTCGAGCCACGGGCTGCGTTACGGAATCGGCATCGAGATCGAGACCTGGATGGACCGCGGCTTCACGGTTGTCGTCAATGGCTCGCGCGAGTACCTTGCGCAAGCGATTGCGCGCTACCCCACGCTCGCCGCCGTGCACGTCGACGCTCAGCCGGACGTCCTTGCCGCCCGGCTCGCTTCGCGCGGACGTGAGACGCTCGACGAAGTTCGCGCGCGCCTCGCTCGCCGCGTGCCGCTCACGGTTCCTCCGCACACTACGCTCATCACGATCGACAATTCGGGTGAGATCGAAGACGCCGGCCGCGCGCTCCTCGAGGTGCTCGCAGCACAGTGACGGCGGGGCGAGCACTCACCCTCTCGTCTTCTTCTCCGAACATCGAAACGTCTAGACGTCCGAACGTTCCTGCGGCACCGCGCACTTCGCGACTCCGTGTGCCGCTTTCACAAATTCATCATCTATGCGTCCCACAATGCCCTGAACGTGGCATGGCGTGCTCGCGCACGGTCCGCGTTCCATCGATGCGCAACCACTCGGGGAAGTGAACATATGAAGGTATCCAACGTTTTCGCTGCCGCCGCGCTCGTCGCGAGTTTCGCCGCCGGTGCCGCCCACGCGGAAGGCGCCTGCCCGAACAATGGCGTCGTCCGTTTCGGCGTCGAGCCGTATGAATCGTCGCAGCGGCTGCTGCCGGTCTACAAAGACGTGGCCGAGATGATCGGCAAGAAGATCGGCTGCAAAGTCGAGCTTTACGTCGCAACGAATTACAACGCCGAAATTGAAGCGATGCGCAGCGACAAGCTCGAAATCGGCGAATTCGGCCCGCTTGGTTATGTGCTCGCTCATCAGGTGGCCCATGCCGAGGCGGTCGCGACGTTCGCCGGTGAAGGCGGCAAGCCGGCCACCTACACGGCATCCATCGTGACGTGGCCGGGATCGGGCGTGAAGGCGCTCGCGGACGTCAAGGGTCAGTCGTTCGCCTACTCGGACCCGAGCTCGACATCCGGTCATCTCTTCCCGGCCTACGGCCTCAGCAAGAGCGGCATCGATCCGGACAAGGGCGTCAAGGCGATCTACGCCGGTAGCCACACCGCGACGTTCGAGGCGCTGCGCAACCACAAGGTGCAGGCCGGCGAGCTCAACAGCGAAGAGATCGCAAGCGCCAAGTTGCACAACGAGTTCGACCCGAGCGCCTACGTCACGCTCTGGCAATCGGAGCCGATTCCGCTCGACCCGATCGCCGTCCGCGGCAATCTGCCCGCCGAGTTCAAGGAGCGTCTCGCGAAGGTGTTGAGCTCGCTCGATTTCCACGAACTGCCGGAGGCCGATCAGAAGTTTCTCGCGGCGAACATGAGCCCGGTGCTAAAGACGACGCCGCAAAGCGATTCTGCCTATAACCAGATCCGCGATCTGGTCAAGACGCTGCATGTCGATCTGGCGAAACTGTGAACATGCTCTTTGGAACTTCGGGCGCCGCGGCGCTCGAGTCGGAAAACCTGCGGCATGAGCACACCGCCGCGCGGGAGGCGGCGCGCGGCGCCGCACTCTCGCCCGGCGTGAAGCTTGCCGTGCGCAATCTGACGATGCGCTACGAGAACGGCCATACTGCCCTTCAGGACATGAACCTGTCCGTCGAAGCTGGAGAAATGGTCGTCGTGCTGGGCAGCAACGGCAGCGGCAAATCGACCTTCATGAAGTGCGTGGTCGGCTTGAATCGGCCGACCGCCGGCACGGTCGAGGTCGCGGGCCGCGATCTTGCGGCGCTATCGGGCAAGGCGTTGCGCGAAGCGCGGATGCCGCTTGCGCTGATTTCACAGCACGCAAACCTGGTGCGCCGACGCAGCGTGCTCGCCAATGTGTGCTGCGGTGCGCTGGGCCGGCATCGCACGATCGCCACCGCGCTCGGGCGCGTGCCGCGCGAGGAAGTCGAACCGGCGCTGGGCTACCTCGCCGAGGTAGGGTTGGCCGAGCTCGCGGGCCAGCGTGCGGGAACACTCTCGGGCGGTCAAGCTCAGCGCGTAGCGGTTGCGCGCGCGCTCGCGCAAGCTCCGCAAGTGCTGCTTGCCGATGAGCCAGTCGCCAGTCTCGATCCCGAGGCCGCCGATGAAGTGATGCGTCTTTTGCGCCGTCTCGCGAGCGACGATGGCCTCGCCGTCGTCTGCGTGCTCCATCAGCCCGAGCTTGCGACGCGCTACGCCGACCGTCTCCTCGGTTTGCGCCGTGGGCGCACGGTATTCGATCGCCCCGCTTCCGCCGTCTCCGCGCGAGAGATCGCCGACCTGTACATGACGGACGCATGACGATGAGCACTGCTTACAAAGGGCGGATAGCCGGCGGACCGTCGGTACTCCGCAACGTCGTGACGTTCGGCGCGATGCTCGTCGCACTGGCGCTTTTCGTGCAAGCCTGGATCGTCGTGCAAGCGCGCCCGCAGGATCTGTTGACGGGCGCGCGCGGGATGGCCGATATCATCTCTCGCTCGTTGCCGCCCGCGTTCGATCAGTTCGGATCGACGTTGATGCCGGTGTTGGAGACGATTGATCTGGCGATCTTTGGGACTGTCATCGGCGTGTTGCTCGCCTTCCCGCTCTCGATTCTCGCCGCGCGCAACGTGACGCCGGGAAAGCCGTTTTACTACGTGGCGCGCACCGTCATCGGCATCACGCGGTCCGTTCCCGATCTGGTATGGGCGCTGCTCTTCGTGACCGCCGTGGGACTCGGACCGTTTCCGGGCGCCTTGGCACTCGCCGTCCATTCGGTCGGCATGCTCGGTCGTCTTTTCGCCGAGGTGATCGAGGACATGGACATGGGCCCCGTCGAGGCACTGACGCTCACGGGTGCCGGCCGCCTTCAAGTGTTCACGCATGCAGTCGTGCCTGGCGTGCTACCGTCGCTATTGGGCATCGCTCTCTACCGCTTCGACGAGAACCTGCGCTCATCGCTCGTGCTCGGCTTCGTCGGCGCCGGCGGGATCGG
>CAYPWK010000164.1:8723-11518 GCA_964414365.1 uncultured Burkholderia sp. | reverse complement strand
CGCGGGGCGGCTACTCCCCAATGAGGGGCGGATTCTAGCACAGTCAAGTATCGTTGCAACGGCGCCGATGCACGCGCGACCCCGATGCATACGTCTCGAAGACGGCTCGATCGTCGCCGAGCAAGGCGAAAGCGAACAGCCACTCTTCGAGCGATTCCGCTTTCGATATGCGGCGCGCGAGAAGCGGAGTCGCCTGAGGATCGAGCACAACGAAGTCGGCTTCGGTCCGCGGCGCGAGCGTGCCGATCGTGTCGTCGAGGCCGAGCGCTCGAGCCGCGCCCGCCGTCGCGAGCCAGAACATGCGCATTGCCGTGAGGTGATGTCCCTTCATGCGGGCGACCTTGTGCGCTTCGTTCATCGTTTGCAGCATCGAGAACGATGTGCCGCCGCCGACGTCCGTGCCGAGCGTGACGGGCATGCCGTGCGCGTCGGCTTTCGCGACGTCGAAGAGGCCGCTGCCGAGAAAGAGGTTCGAGGTAGGGCAGTGCGAGGCGACTGCGCCTGCCTCGGCCATGCGGACGCGATCGTCATCGTCAAAATGGATGCAGTGCCCATAGACGGCACGACGGCGCAGCAGCCCGTGGCGATCGTACACGTCTAGATAGCTGCGGTGCCCGGGGAACAGCTCGGCCACCCACTTCACTTCGTCGAGATTTTCCGCAACGTGTGTTTGAATGAAGACGTCGGGATGTTTGCGCGCGAGGGCCCCGCATGCTTCGAGCTGCTCGGGCGTCGATGTCGGCGCGAAACGCGGCGTGAGCGCGTAAAGTTGCCGTCCGCGGCCATGCCAGCGCGCGATCAGTTCGGCGCTGTCGTCGTATGCCGATTGCGCCGTATCACGCAGGAAGTCAGGGCAGTTGCGGTCCATGAGGACCTTGCCCGCGATCATTCGCAGGTTCCGCGCTTCACTTGCCGCAAAGAGAGCGTCGGCCGATTGCTTGTGGACGGTGCAGTAGACGAGCGCCGTCGTCGTCCCACACGCGAGCAGCTGATCGATAAAGAAGTTCGCGGTTTCTTCGGCATATGCGCGTTCCGCAAAGCGGCGCTCGGTAGGGAACGTATAGCGATCGAGCCACGGCAGCAGCCCCGGAGCCGGCGAGGCGATCATGTCCGTTTGCGGGTAGTGCAGATGCGTATCGATGAAGCCGGGCACGATCAGTTTGCCTCGCAAGTCGCAGAGTTCGGTTGACGGCGTCAACAGCGCTGCAAGCGAGGCATAGGCGCCGCGTGCCACGACGCGCCCGTCCTCGACGATCAGAAGGCCGTCGTCCTCGTAGTCGACCGCATCGTCCGCATACGATGGGTCGCCTCTGAACGAGAGTAACTTGGAGCGATACGCGACGCGTTGCCTGTCGTGCTTATCTTTCTCATTCATGGTCGTTGCCAGTAGTCGTCGAGTTTCGCGATCAGCGCATCGCGCTCGGCCGCCGTGACGAACGATGCCTCGAAGCCGTTCCGCAGAATCGTGTAGATATCGGCGTCCGTCAGATCGAGTGCTTCGGCCGCCGCCAGATAGTTCGCATTGACGTAGCCGCCGAAGTAGGCGGGATCGTCGGAGTTGATCGTCACGGCCACGCCCTGCGCGAGCAACGTCTTCAACGTGTGTTGCTTCATGTCGTCGAAGACGCGCAGCTTCAGATTCGAGAGCGGGCAGACGGTCAACGGAACGCGCGTTTCAGCAAGCTGTGCGACGAGCGCAGGGTCTTCGATGCTGCGCACGCCGTGGTCGATGCGATCGACTTTCAGCAGATCGAGTGCTTCGTAGACGTACGCCGGCGGCCCTTCTTCGCCCGCGTGCGCAACAAGCTTCAGCCCACGTGCGCGCGCCTTCGAGAATACCCGCTCGAACTTCGAGGGCGGATGCCCGCGCTCCGACGAATCGAGGCCCACACCAACGAGCCGGTGCGCATATTCCTCGAAAAGCGGCAGCGCTGCATCGAACGTGATGAGCGCATCCTCTTCCGACAGATGCCGCAGGAAGCACAGGATGAGCCTGCTCGTCAGGCCGCGGCGCTCCCCTTCGGCAAGCGCGCGCTCGATGCCGGCGACGACGGTGCCGATCGCCACGCCGCGCTCGGTATGGGTCTGCGGATCGAAGAAAAGCTCGGTATGCGCGACCTGATCGGCGAGCGCGCGCTCGACATAGGCCGCCGTCATCTCATAGAAGTCGTCTTCGGTCAGCAGTACGCTCGCGCCCGCATAGTAAATGTCGAGGAACGATTGCAGATCGGTGAAAGCGTACGCGGCGCGAAGCGCTTCGATCGACTCGTAGGCCAGCTTCACACCGTTGCGCTTCGCGAGCTTGAAAATCAGCTCGGGCTCGAGCGAGCCTTCGATATGGATATGCAGCTCGGCCTTCGGCGCGCCGGCGATTTTTTTAGCGAGTGTTGGTGTCATGGTCGGTCAATGGTCGATGGTCGATGAGTGGCGTGCGAGGCCGACGACGTTCGGGCCCCGCCGTCCTTCGCGCGTACAGTCTCGACCGCTTGCAGCAATTGCGCCGCCACCGCGATCGCGATGAACTCGGGCGATTTGTCGGCGATGCCGTCGATTCCGATGGGGCAGTGCATTCTGGCGATGACGGCAGGATCGATGCCGAGCGCCGAGAGCCGATGCTCGAACTTCCGGCGCTTCGTGCGCGAGCCGATCATGCCGAAGAAAGCGAAATCGCCGCGCCGCAGAATGCGCTCCGCAAGCGCGAGGTCGCGCGCGTGGTTGTGCGTCATGACGATGAAGTAGGTGCCCGGCACCGCGTCGTCGACGGCTTCGTCCGGTGCGTCATTTGCGTCGATCGT
>CAYPWK010000164.1:2054-8623 GCA_964414365.1 uncultured Burkholderia sp. | reverse complement strand
AACGGCACGGTGCGCACGCAGCCTTCTCCGGCATGCAGCCGTTTCGCCAGCGTCGCGACCCATCCCAGGTCGCCGACGTCGAGGCGCTCGAACGCGAGCACGACGGCGCCGCCGCAGCATTGCCCGAGACTTGGCCCGAGCGCGAATCGCTCGAGCCGGCGCATATGCGGCACGCGCGTGCCCTCGCGCAGCACCTCGCGCGCGATTTCGATGGCACGCCACTCGAGGTGTCCACCGCCGATCGTATGTCGCGCCGCATCGCGCGTGACAATCATTTTGGTGCCCGCCTCGCGCGGCGCGGAACCCTCGATGCGTGCGACTGTCACGAGCACGGCGGCGTCGCCGTGCGCGAGTAGGTGCTGCAGGTCGGTGAGCCACGTATGCATCTGGAATCCGATCTTTTTTAGTCCGCGCCGAGCGCGTCGCCGGGCACGGCTTCGCTCGTTTCGTCCACACCGTTTGTCGCGATCGCCGCGTCGCCGCTTGCCGTCAATGCGCCATGCTCCTGCAATTGTTCAAGAGCGGCGATCGCGTCGAGAATCGCTTCCGGCGTCGCGGGGGCTCTAAGCGGCGGCGGGATGCGTGCGTCCGGCACGGCGGCCGCGACGGCATCGCGAATCGCGAGAAAGACGGAGAACGCGAGCAGCAGCGGCGGCTCGCCGACGGCCTTCGACCGGAACACGGTCGGTTCCACGTTATCGTTGCGAAACAGCGCGACGTGAAAATCGGCGGGGACATCGCTCACGGCGGGAATCTTGTATGTCGACGGCGCATGCGTCATGAGGCGGCCGTCATGGTTCCACCAGAGCTCCTCGGTCGTGAGCCATCCCATGCCTTGAACGAATCCGCCCTCGATCTGGCCGATGTCGATGGCCGGATTGATCGAGCGGCCCACATCATGCAGTAAGTCGGCCCGCAGGAGCTTCCATTCACCCGTCAACGTATCGACGACCACCTCGGAGACGGCGGCGCCGTATGCGAAATAGTAGAAGGGGTGCCCCGTCAGCGTCTTCGAATCCCAATGCACCTTCGGAGTGGCGTAAAAACCGTCCGACCAGAGCTGCACGCGAGACAGATAGGCTTCGTTGACGAGCTGGGCGAACGGCATCGACGCCCCGCCGGCCGAGACGGTTGCGTTCTCGAACCGAACATCCGCGTCGTCGCCGCCCAGAATCTTTGCGGCCAGCTCCGCAAGCCGCGCGCGAATCGTGCGCGCCGCTGCCTCGGCGGCCTTGCCATTCAGGTCGCTGCCCGTCGAGGCGGCCGTCGCCGACGTGTTGGCGACCTTCGATGTATCGGTCGCTGTCACGCGCACCTGCGAAAGCGGCAGCCCGAGCTCGCCGGCAACGACCTGTGCGACCTTCGTGTTGACCCCCTGGCCCATCTCCGTTCCGCCGTGATTGACGAGCACGGAACCGTCGCGATAGACGTGCACGAGCGCGCCGGCCTGATTGAGGAACGGCACGTTGAACGAAATACCGAACTTGACGGGCGTGATGGCGATCCCGCGCTTGAGCACGGGGCTGCGCCGATTGAAGTCGCCAAGCGCGGCGCGTCTCGTGCGATAGTCGCTCGACTCAAGAAGCTGATCGGTGAGCGGGGCGAGCACGTTATCCTCGACGCGCTGGCCGTAAGGTGTCAGATCGCGCTCGCCCACCCCGTAATAGTTCGTCAGTCTAACGTCGAGCGGGTCGCGGCCGAGCTCGCGTGCAATCGTATCGAGCATGACCTCCATGACGAGCGCGCCCTGCGGTCCGCCGAAGCCACGAAACGCCGTGTTTGATTGCGTATTCGTCTTGCAGCAGAGGGCGACGATGTCGACGTCCGAGAGGTAGTAGGCGTTGTCGAAATGACAGACCGCGCGCGTGGCGACGGCGCCTGACAAGTCGGCCGAGTAGCCCGCGCGCAAAGCGATTTCGACGCGAGCGCCGAGGATGCGGCCGTCGTTGTCGAAGCCGACTTCGTAGCGATAGAGGGCATCGTGGCGCTTGCCCGTGATCATGAAATCGTCGTCGCGATCGGGGCGCAGCTTGACCGGGCGCCTGAGCCGATCGGCGGCGAGTGCCGCGACGCAGGCGAATATCGCGGATTGCGACTCCTTGCCGCCGAAGCCGCCGCCCATGCGCCTGCACTCGCAAACGACACTATGCGCGGGCCGTCCCAGCATGTGCGCGACGACTTGCTGCATCTCGCTCGGATGCTGAGTCGAACTGTAGACGAGTATCCCGGCGTTCTCTCTCGGGATCGCATACGCGATCTGCCCTTCGAGATAGAACTGCTCTTGTCCGCCAACTTCGAACTCGCCTTGGAGACGATGCGGTGCGCCCGCGATTTTCGAGGCCGGCGTGCCGCGTGTCAGATGGAGCGGCGGCAGCACGTACTGCTTGCGTTCACGCGCGGCGGCGACCGTCAACACGGCTTCGAGCGGCTCGTAGCGCACCACGTCGTCGCTTTTCGCGAGCGCCGCCGCGCGGCGAGCGAGCTCGCGGCTCGTCGCGACCACCGCGAAGACTGGTTGGCCGAGGTAGAAGACAGCATCGTCGGCGAGGATTGGGTCGTCATGCACGACCGGGCCGCAGTTGTTCTCGCCGGGTATGTCGGCGGCCGTCAGTACGTCCACGACGCCGGGCGCGGCACGGACGGCCGAAAGATCGAGCGAGGCGATGCGTGCGTGCGCATATCGCGAGAGGCCCAGCGCGACATGGAGTGTGCCGGCGAGCTCGGGCAGATCATCGGTGTAGGCCGCCTCGCCGCTAACGTGCAGCTCGGCGGATTCATGGGGTTGTGCCGCGCCGATCGCGAGATCGGCTGGAGTCGCGGCACCGGCGCGGTTCGTCGATGCGTGGGTTCGCGCAGTCATTGCAAGTCCCTCCCGGCAGCCTGGTCCGCGAGATCGGCCCCGTCCTCGCCGAAGACGAACGCATTCACTTCGGCGAGCGTAAGCGGCGCTTCCTCGCGCGTCTCGAGGTAAAAGCGCCACAGCAGATTGCGCGCGACTTTCATTCGGTAGTCGCTCGACGCGCGCATGTCGTTGAGCGGCATATAGTCGTCAGCGAGCGCATTCATCGCTCGCTGAGCGCAGCTCGCATCCCACGGCGAGCCCGCGAGCGCGGCTTCGGCGCGACTCGCGCGCTTGGGCGTCGCCGCCATGCCACCGTAGGCCACACGTGCCGACGTCACCGAGCCGTTTTCGAGTTCGAGCGCAAATGCACCGCAAACGGCCGAGATATCCTGGTCGTAGCGCTTTGACACTTTGTAGGTACGAAAGCGCAAGCGAGGCCCCGGGCGCGGCACGCGGAGCGCCGCGACGAATTCGCCTGGCTCGAGCGCCGTTTTTTGATAGCCGAGATAGAAGGCTTCGAGCGGCAGCGCGCGTACCGCGTCGCCGCGACGCAAGACGACCTCGGCGCCGAGCGCGATGAGTGCGGGCATCGAAT
Organism: uncultured Burkholderia sp.; assembly: GCA_964414365.1. Lineage (GTDB taxonomy): Bacteria > Pseudomonadota > Gammaproteobacteria > Burkholderiales > Burkholderiaceae > Trinickia. Next base: position 5,186 of record CAYPWK010000164.1, on the reverse strand, counting down.
CGCCGATCGGCGAGCCGTTCGCGATGTTGCCGCCGAGCGTGCCCGCATTGCGGATCGGCAGCGATGCGAAGCGCTTCGCGAACTCGGCGAGCTCGGGATAGTCGACGACGAGTTCCGCGTATGCGTCTTCGAGCGAGGCCGCGGCGCCGATCGTCAGTGTGGCCGCGTCGCGCTCGATCGTCTTCAGTTCACCGACATTGCCGATATAAATCAGATCGTCCAAGTCGCGCATTTGCTTCGTGACCCAGAGGCCGACATCAGTGCTGCCCGCGAGCACGCGCGCGTGCGGATTCTCGGCGCGCAATCGAGCGAAGGCATCGACCGTGACGGGCGAGCGGAACGCGCCGCTTCCGAAGTCGGCGCCGCGCACGTCGGGGCCGGTGTACTCGAAAGTCTCGGTGCGGCGGATCTTGCGCAGTGCGTCGACGACCGCGTGACGATCGAGTGACGCGCGCGGGTGGCGCTCTTCATCGAACATTGCCTGCGCCGCGTCGACGATCGGCCGATAGCCCGTGCAGCGGCATAGGTTGCCGGAGAGCGCCGTCGCGATCTCCTCGCGAGTCGGCAACCCTGCCGCGCGAGGATGGTTTTCGTACAGCGCCCACATCGACATCGCGAAACCGGGCGTACAAAAGCCGCACTGTGAGCCGTGGCAGTCTACGAGTGCGCGTTGCACCGGATGCAGCGACCCGTCGGGCTTGCGCAGGTCTTCGACGGTGAAGAGGGCGCGGCCGTCGAGCGTCGGCAGGAACTGAATGCAGGCGTTGACCGCTTTCAAGACGAGTTCGCCACGCGCGTCGAGCTCGCCGGTGACGACCGTGCAGGCGCCGCAGTCGCCTTCTGCACAGCCTTCCTTAGTGCCGGTGCAGTGCAGATCTTCCCGCAGATATTGGAGGACGGTCTGCGTCGGAGGCACACCGTGTACTTCGCGGATGGCGCCGCGGTGATAAAAACGGATGGGATGCGTCGTCATTGGGCCGAATCCTGAGTGATATGGATCAGGCGCGCGTTACGCTTTTTGGGGCCGGCGGCCGGCCCCGCGCACGTGGATCGCCATCCGTGAAAGAAGATAGCACCGCAAATTGCCGGGAGGGTCGTCCGGCGCTGATGCAGGCTATCAGTTCACCGATAACTCGGCTCTGGGCGAAATTCACCCAGAGCCGCTGGTACGAACAAAGGAGCCGCGCTTTACGGCGGCGCAGCGTCAGATTGCCTTCAGCCGCCGCCGACGGGCGCGCCGGCCCCATAGGCTTGCGACGACCGGCACGAACGTGACGGCGAAAGCGATGAGTGCCCAACCCGGCAGAAGGATTCCGAAAATCGGCGGATAGGCGGTCTCGCAAAGGCCGGCGACCTTAAAGACGCTCGGTAGCCAGCGCGCCGGAGGCAAGCTGTCGACGACAGGCTGCAGCGTATCGAATCCGCAGCTGAAACCGGGATGCAGTTGGATTTGAAGATGGCGGGCGGCCGTGCCGATGCCCGCCGCGGCGACGATGGCGATCAGTGTCTCGAAGACCGCGATGCCGCGCCAGCCGCCGCCCGAGGCGCCGGCAAAGGCGAAGATGGCGATGAGAATGAAGAAATAGCGCTGGATGATGCAAAGCGGGCACGGGTCCTCACCCTTGGCATATTGCAGGTAGAGCGCACCGCCGATGAGGCCGAGGCAGAGGACGCCGAGCAGCACGAGCAGCTGCCGTTCGCGGCGTAGCGCAAGCGAATCGTTCATGAAGCGTGAACTCCTTGTCCAAGAATACGGATGGGCGGATCGGCCCGTTCCCGTTTCGTCGTGTCATTGTGGGAAAACTGCAGCGTACTGCGAACGCGGCGCGGTGCGTGCCCCAAGCGGTCGACTCGTCGTCGACGCGGGCGGCTACCGGATCGATGCCAGCACACGTTCGACCGCCCGCGCGGCGCCGAGAAGCGCATCATCGCCATGCGGTGCCGCCGCGAGCATCAGTCCGACAGGCGCCTCGCCGCGCGGATGGCAGGGCAGTGAGATCGCGCAGGCGTCGAGCATATTGAAGACGCTCGGGTTGCGCAGCACGAGTGCGTTGATGCGGGCGTAGTCGTTGTCGTCGCGATCGCAATCGGCAAGGCGTGGGGGCACGATCGGCACGGTCGGCGCCACGATCGCATCGAAATGTTGCCACAGTGTTTCACGGGCTGCCTCGATGAGCGCCGCGCGTTGGTTGAGCAGGTCGATATAGTCGCTCGCGTTCGCCGGCTCGGCTTTCAGGATCCGCGCGAGCACGCGCGGATCGTACTCGTCGCGATGCGCAGTGATGAGCGGTCGATGCCAGGTATAGGCCTCGATCGCGGAGAGGGCATAGCGGCCGGCTCCAGGCAGGGACTCGAGCGGCGTGAAACGCACGTCGGACAGGATTGCGCCAGCTGCTTCGAGATGCTTGAGTGCGGTCTCCAGCGCCTCGGCGACGGGCGTCTCGATGCCGTCGGTGACGTAATGCGTGAGCACACCGAGGCGCAACCCTTCGATCCGGCGGGCGGCCGGCACACGCGGCTCGAGCCCGGCGAGGATCCGGTCGACGAGCGCGCAGCATGCGGCCGAGACGCCGATGGGCCCGAACGAATCGAGGGTCGTCGAGAGCGGCACGGCGCCTCGCCGGGGGATGCGGCTCGCGGTCGGCTTGAAGCCCGTCATGCCCGTGAATGCTGCAGGAATCCGAATCGAGCCGCCCGTATCGGTCGCGAGTGCCACCGCCGCCATGCCGTCGGCAACCGACGCCGCCGCGCCCGACGACGACCCGCCCGCGATCCGCGCGTCGCCTGCCGTGTCGCGGCCGTACGGTGAAAGCGGGGTGCCGTAGTGCGGATTGAGACCCAGACCCGAAAACGCGAACTCCGTCATGTTGGTTCTGCCGACGATGACGGCACCCGCGTGCCGCAACCTCGCCACGACGGGCGCGTCGGCGCTCGCGGGCGGCGAGCCGGCCAGCAGGCGTGAGCCGGCTCGCGTGACCTGACCTGCCACATCGAACAAATCCTTGACCGACACCGGAATCCCCGCGAGCGGGGACAGAACCGTACCCGCCGCGCGGAGCCGGTCATGAGCATCGGCCGCGGCCCGGGCAGAGGCAGCATCGACTTCGAGGAACACTGTGGGGCCTTGCCCCG
>CAYPWK010000164.1:0-1954 GCA_964414365.1 uncultured Burkholderia sp. | reverse complement strand
GGCAGCCCTTGGCGTTGCCAGGCCGGTCTAAGCTGCTGGCATTGTAGCTGCCCGCCGTTAGGCCCGCATGGGGGGAAGTCGCGCCGATGCCTTTCCGGGAGCGGTGCGCCGAGCGGCGAGGAGAGCCGCGGTGGGCCAAACCCGAAGTAGGAACCGGGGCGGTGCGCCGGGCCACTGGGGTCATCAAATTGCCTGGGAAAAAGCCTGCATTGCAGCAGGTTTGCGCACTGGCGGATAATGGAGGTTCTTAGATCGCATTTTCTTGCGTGCGACGCGCGCCTGCCAATCGTCATGAGCGACAAAACGCCACCGAACGCCCCGCGTCCCCCCTCGGACTCTTCCCCTACTTCCAGCGGTTCTCCCGACACTTCACAGCCATGTACCGGCGTCGCGCACACGTCGCCTCCGGCCGGCGCGGATGCGGGCGCTGGCGCGGCAGCGCCAACCCCGGCTTCACCGTTTCCGGGGCAGGCGGCGAAGGAGCTAGCACCGGCGCCGGCCGCTAGGGTGGTGACAGATCCGCTCGCTACTGCCGGCGCAGACGCCCTGGCCGCGCCTCGGTCTTCGTTGGCCGGCTCGCAGTCCGCCGAGGCTGCCGAGGCCGCTGAGCGCGCATCGAGCGATGCACTCGAGAGCGCGTCGGCGGTGGAGCCGGTGTCGGCCGCGCCGTCGAGAATCGCCGAAGCTCAAGAGGCGCGCGCGACGGCAGCCCGAGAAATAGCGCGACAAGAAGCGGACGCACAGGAGGCTGCCGACCTCCTCGAGGAGGAGGAGAGCGGTAATGGCACACGGGGCGCACCGCCTCCGGGCTTCGGTATGCAACCCGATTTCGACACGCCGCGCCCACCCCCGCCCGGCGCGGTGCCGCCGGGCAAGCCCGCCTATTTGAAGCAAAGCGATTCGCCATGGAGCGTCTTTGGCCGCACGATGGCGGCGCGCGCGCGGCGTCTGTTCGACCGTGCCGGTCAGCGGATCACGCAGCGCACGTTGCGCATCGGCGTGTCGGCCCGAATCTTTCACCCAGAGCCGGGCGCCGTAGGGCTACGCGGCAAGACGCTGCAATACCTCGAGGAATCGGTTGCGCACTGGGTGATGTCTCGCGACGTGATGGTGTTCATGATCCCGACAGTCGGGCATCAGGGAATGCTTCACCCGAGCAATATCCGCTTGCGCGACTACGCGAAACATCTCGACGGGTTGCTGCTGCAAGGCGGTGCCGATGTTTCGCCGCAAACGTACGCGGGAACTGAAATGAGCGCCGAATGGCCGGGCGATCGCGTGCGCGACATGTACGAGCTCGAGCTGCTCTACGAGTTCGTCGAATCGGGCAAGCCGGTGCTCGGCATTTGCCGCGGCTGCCAGCTCATCAACGTCGCGTTCGGCGGCACGCTGTATCAGGACATTGCGACTGAGGTGCCTACGGCCGGCATTCATGTTAACGAGCGCTACGATCAGCACCGACATGCGGTGCGCTTTCCGCAGGGCTCGACGCTGATCAACATGTTTCCGGGGCAGCGCGAGGCTGTCGTCAACTCGATCCACCATCAGGCCGTCAAGACGCTCGGACGTGACTTGAATGTGGAAGCCGTGTCTGCGGAGGATGGGCTCATCGAAGCGGTCCGATATCGGCGAGCTCCGTTCGTAGTGGGTGTGCAATGGCACCCAGAGTTCCACCGTGCGGGCGGGCCTGAGTTGCTCGATTGCACGCCGCTGCTCGACTCGTTCTTGCGCTCGGCGCGTGAGACGCGGTTCTGACGTGCTCTGTCGTGAGTCTGCCCCGCGCTGACAGAGAGCAGGGCAGACAATAGGGGCCCTCGACAAGGGTGTTGACATCATTCAGCGGCTTATACATAATCTCGTTTCTTCGGCGCGCGTCTTTGTCAGCGCAGTCGAACCGATGCGGGAATAGCTCAGTTGGTAGAGCGCAACCTTGCCAAGGTTGAGGTCGCGAGTT
>CAYPWK010000163.1:0-11637 GCA_964414365.1 uncultured Burkholderia sp. | reverse complement strand
CGAACAAGGAGGCGCTCGTCATGTCGGGCGCGATCTTCATGGATGCCGTGCGCGACCACGGCGCGACGCTCTTGCCCGTCGACAGCGAGCACAACGCTATTTTTCAATGCCTGCCGCGCGAAAGCGCGTCGAGCGGTACTGAGCCGCGCGGCGGGGTAGCGAAGATCATTTTGACGGCATCGGGCGGCCCGTTTCGCACACGCGATCCGGCGACGCTCATCAACGTCACGCCCGATGAGGCATGCAAGCACCCGAACTGGGTCATGGGGCGCAAGATTTCGGTCGATTCGGCGACGATGATGAACAAGGGCCTCGAGGTGATCGAGGCCCACTGGCTTTTCGACCTGCCCGGCGAGCGCATCGAGGTGCTGATCCATCCGCAAAGCGTCATCCATTCGCTCGTCTCCTATGCGGACGGCTCGGTGCTCGCGCAACTCGGCAATCCCGATATGCGTACGCCGATCGCGCACGCGCTAGCGTTCCCCGAGCGCGTCGAATCGGGTGTGGCCCAGTTGGACCTCGCTCAAGTTGCGTCGCTTTCTTTCGAGAAACCCGACTACGAACGCTTCCCGTGCCTCGCGCTCGCTATGCAGGCCTTGGCCGCGGGTGGCGTGGCGAGCGCCGCGCTCAATGCGGCGAACGAGGTGGCCGTCGATGCGTTCCTCTCGCGGCGCATCCCGTTCACGGCCATCGCGGAAACGGTTGCAGCCGTGCTCGACGCGTTGCCGAACCGCACGCCGGACGGTCTTTCGGACGTGCTCGATGCCGATTCCGCGGCGCGCGGCGCGTCGCTCGATTTCATCGCGTCGCGATCGCTCGCGGGCCGGCGTCCTGATCGCGCGGGCCCCCCCGATCACGTAGTCCAGTGAGGTATCGATGAACGTGCTGATCGAAATCGCCGCATTCGCCGTCGCGATCGGCGTGCTCGTCGTCGTGCACGAATACGGGCATTTCAGCGTCGCGCGTCTTTGCGGCGTGAAAGTGCTGCGGTTTTCGATCGGCTTCGGCAGCCCGCTCGTGCGCTGGGTCGGCAAAAAGAGCGGCACCGAGTGGACGATTTCAGCGTTGCCGCTCGGCGGCTATGTGAAGATGCTCGACGAGCGGGATCCCGGCCCCGGTATCGACGAAAGAGATCTGCCGCATGCGTTCAACCGCCAGTCCGTCGCGAAGCGCATTGCGATCGTGGTGGCCGGTCCGCTCGCGAACTTCCTGCTTGCCATCGCACTCTTCGCCGTCGTCTTCGCGACGGGCGTCGTCGAGCCGACGGCGACCCTCGCGACACCGCCTGCCGGCACCGCGGCCGCTCGCGCAGGGTTCGAAGGCGGCGAGACGATCCTTTCGATCGGCGACGAGCATGGCGCCGATATCGAGCCCGTGCGATCGTGGTCCGACCTGCGCTGGAAACTGCTCGACGCCGCCTTCGATCACCGCCGCGTCGTCATGCGTGCGCGCGACGGGCATGGCGTCTATGACTTTCAGGTTGATCTCAGCAAGGTTTCCGATCGCGAAGTCGATGACGACTTTATGTCGAAGCTCGGCTTCGACGAAGGCGGGACGCTCTCAGTTGCCGCCATCGAGCCCGGCAGCGCCGCTGCGCGCGCGGGCCTCGCGGCGGGCGACTCGCTGCGTGGCGTCGACGGCCGGCGCATCGATGGGGCGCAGCCTTTCATTACCTACGTGAAGGCGCACGCCGGCCGCCCGATCGTCCTGCAGGTCGAGCGTGGCGGTGCGACAGGCCAATCGGTCGACGTCACGATCACGCCCGAGGCGCGCCGCGATCCGCAGACTGGGCTCGAAGTGGGTCGCATCGGCGCGGCACTCGCGACGAAGGTGTCGACGGTCGAAGTCCGCTACGGCCCGATCGAGAGCGTCGCGCGCGGCGCGCGGCGCACCTGGGAGATCGGCGTCTACTCGCTGCGGATGTTCGGCCGCATGGTGACGGGCGAGGCCTCGATCAAGAATCTCTCCGGGCCCGTGACCATCGCCGATTACGCGGGCAAGAGCGCGCGGCTCGGATGGGCTGCTTTCCTATCCTTTCTATCCCTCGTCAGTATCAGCCTCGGCGTGTTGAACTTATTGCCGATTCCGGTATTGGACGGGGGGCATCTGTTATATTATTTGGTTGAAGCCGCGACCGGCAAAGCTGTATCGGAGCGCTGGCAGCTCGTTCTGCAACGGGCCGGCCTCGTTTGCATCGTCGCATTGTCGGCGATCGCGCTATTCAACGATCTGGCTCGGTTAATCCACTTCTAATGCGTCCGGCGGCACCTGCGCTCGGCAGGCCGCTCAAGGATGGTTGCAGCTAAAAATACTGGGGATGTACGTTGTTGAAACCTCATCGCTTCGCTCGTAATACCGTTGCTGCCGCGGCATTCGCTGCTCATGGCCTCGTTGCTCAAGCAACGACGCCTTTCGTGGTGAAAGACATCCGAATCGAAGGGTTGCAGCGGATCGAGCCCAGCACGGTCTTCGCCTACTTGCCGATCAAGCAAGGCGATACGTTCACGGACGACAAAGCATCGGAGGCGATTCGCGCGCTCTATGCGACAGGCTTCTTCAACGACGTACGCATCTCGACGGAGGGCGATGTCGTCATCGTCAACGTCATCGAGCGGCCGGCCATCTCATCGATCGACTTCTCGGGGCTGCACGAGTTCGAGAAGGACGCACTGCTCAAGGCGTTGAAGAGCGTCGGTCTCTCGCAGGGGCGCTACTACGACAAGTCGCTCGTCGATCGCTCCGAGCAGGAGTTGAAGCGCCAATATCTGACGCGCGGCTTCTATGCGGCCGAGATCACGACGACGGTTACGCCGCTCGATCAGAACCGCGTGTCGGTGCTGTTCTCGGTGGCCGAAGGTCCGAAGGCGAAGATCCGCCAGGTCAATTTCGTCGGCAATCACGCGTTCAGCACGAGCACGCTGCGCGACGAGATGCAGCTTTCCACGCCGAACTGGTTCTCGTGGTACACGAAGAACGACCTCTATTCGAAGGACAAGCTCACGACGGACCTCGAAAACGTCCGCAAGTACTACCTGAATCGCGGCTATCTCGAGTTCAACATCGAATCGACGCAAGTCTCGATCTCGCCCGACAAGAAAGACATGTACCTCACGCTGACGGTACATGAAGGGGAGCCCTACACGATCTCGAGCATCAAGCTCGCCGGCAACCTGCTCGACCGCGGGCCGGAACTGCAAAAGCTCATCAAGATCAAGCCGGGCGAGCGTTTCTCGGCCGACAAGCTCCAGGCCACGACGAAGGCGATCGTCGACAAGCTGGGCGAGTACGGTTACGCATTCGCGACCGTCAATGCGCAGCCCGACATCGATCAGCAGCACCATAAGGTTGCCTTGACGTTGCAGGTCGATCCCAGCCGCCGCGTTTATGTGCGGCGCATCAACATCACCGGCAACACGCGCACGCGCGACGAGGTGGTCCGCCGTGAGATGCGCCAGCTCGAAAGCTCGTGGTTCGATTCGAGCCGGCTCGCGCTCTCGAAAGACCGCATCAACCGGCTCGGCTACTTCACCGATGTCGACGTGACGACGGTGCCCGTGCAAGGCACGGCCGATCAGGTCGATGTCGACGTGAAGGTGACTGAGAAGCCGACGGGCGCGATCACGCTCGGCGCCGGTTTCTCGTCGACGGACAAGGTCGTGCTGTCGGCAGGCGTCTCGCAGGACAACGTGTTCGGCTCGGGCACGAGCCTCGCCGTGAACGTCAACACGGCACGCACGTACCGCACACTGACGGTTACGCAGGTCGATCCATACTTCACGGTCGATGGCATCAAGCGGATCACGGACGTTTATTACCGCACCACCGAGCCGCTTTTCTATTCGACGAGTTCCAGCTTCCGGATCATTACGGCGGGCGGCGACTTGAAATTCGGCATCCCGTTCTCCGAAGTGGATACCGTCTACTTCGGCGCGGGCTTCGAGCAGAACCGGCTCGATATCGATGCGAATACGCCGCAAAGCTATAAGGACTACGTGAAGGATTTCGGCCGCGTGTCGAACAACATTCCGTTGACCGTGGGCTGGTCGCGCGACGCTCGCGACAGCGCGCTCGTGCCGAGCCGCGGCTACTATACGCAGGCGAACGCCGAATACGGCACGCCGATCGGCGCCACCCAGTACTACAAGGCCGACGTGCAGGCGCAGTACTACTACTCGTTCGCGCGTGGCTTCGTGCTTGGCCTAAACCTCCAGGGCGGCTACGGCAACGGCCTCGGCGGCAAGCCTTTCCCGATCTTCAAGAACTACTTCGCGGGCGGTATCGGCTCGGTGCGTGGATACGAGCCAAGCTCGCTGGGCCCGCGCGATGCCACGACGGGCGATCCGATCGGCGGCTCGCGGATGGTCGTCGGCAACATCGAGCTTACGTTCCCGTTGCCGGGTACGGGCTACGACCGCACGCTGCGCGTGTTCACGTTCCTGGACGGCGGCAACGTCTGGGGCAGCTTGGGCAACAGCACGGGTGCGAACGGCCTGCGGTACGGCTATGGTGTCGGCCTCGCCTGGATCTCGCCAATCGGCCCGCTCAAGTTGAGCCTCGGCTTCCCGCTCCAGAAACATACGGGCGACCAGTATCAGAAGTTCCAGTTCCAGATCGGGACGGCGTTCTGATGGCGCTCGCTCAAACAGCATCGAGAGGAAGACTTTGCTAACCGGTTCGTTTTCGAAACGCTTGATGTGCGCGGTCGCGCTGATCGCCGGGCTCGCTGCCGGCAGTGCCCAGGCGGTCGGCCAGGAAGCGCGCATTGCGGCAGTCAATTCCGACCGCATCCTGCGCGAGTCGGCCGCGGCGCAAGCCGCGCAAAAGAAGCTCGAGGCTGAGTTCGCGAAGCGGGATAAGGACCTGCGCGATATGGCGCAGCGGTTGAAGACGATGTCGGATGCGCTCGACAAGAACGGAGCGTCGTTGTCGCCGACGGATCGGGCCGACAAGCAGCGCGAGCTCTCCAATCTCGATAGCGATTTCCAGCGCAAGCGCCGGGAGTTCAACGAGGATTTGAATCAGCGTCGCAACGAAGAATTGGCCGCCGTGCTCGATAAGGCCAACAAGGTCATCAAGCAGATCGCCGAGCAGCAGCATTACGACCTGATCGTGCAGGAAGCCGTCTACGTGAGCCCGCGCATCGACATCACCGACCAGGTGCTGAAGGCGCTCGCCTCGCAGTCGGGTGCAGTGAACTGAACCGCGGAGTCGCAGGGCAATGGCATTGACGCTGGAAGAAATCACTCGGCGTTTCGGCGGTGAGATCGTAGGCGACGCAACCGTGCGCGTCGGCGGGCTGGCGCCGCTCGATCAGGCGCAACCGCATCAGCTCGCGTTTCTCGCGAACCCCAAATATCTCGCGCAGGTGGAGACGACGCGCGCGGGCGCGGTCTTGATTGCGCCGGCCGATCTCGAAAAGCTGGCGTCGCGCGAGGGGCGTAACTTCATCGTCACACGGAATCCCTACGCTTATTTCGCGCGGGTCGCGCAGATGTTCATCGATCTCGCTGCGCCGGCCTTGCCGCAAGGCGTGCATTCGAGCGCCGTCGTCGATCCGACTGCCGACGTAGCGAAGACGGCCGTCATCGGTCCGCGCGTGGTGGTTGAGGCGGATGCGGTCGTCGGCGAGAGTGTGCGCCTCGACGCGGGCGTCTTTGTCGGACGCGGCACCCGGATCGACGAAGGCTCGCACCTCTACCCGAATGTGACCGTCTATCACGGCTGCAAGATCGGCCCGCGCGCAATCATCCATGCGGGTGCCGTCATCGGCTCGGATGGTTTCGGTTTTGCGCCCGACTTCGAAGGCGCCGGGGATGCGCGGACCGGAACATGGGTCAAGATTCCGCAGGTCGGCGGTGTGACGATCGCCGCCGACGTCGAAATTGGCGCGAACACGACGATCGATCGCGGCGCGATGGCCGATACGGTCATCGAGGAGTGCGTCAAGATCGACAACCTCGTGCAGATTGGCCATAACTGCCGCATTGGTGCCTATACGGTGATAGCGGGCTGCGCCGGCATCGCGGGCAGCACGACGATCGGCAAGCATTGCATGATCGGTGGCGCGGTGGGCATTGCAGGGCATGTGACGCTCGGCGACTATGTGATCGTCACCGCGAAGTCGGGCGTATCCAAATCGTTGCCGAAGGCGGGCATGTACACGAGCGCATTTCCGGCCGTCGATCATGCCGAATGGAACAAGAGTGCCGCGCTGATGCGCAACCTCGACAAGCTGCGCGAGCGCATCAAGGCGTTGGAGGCCGCAGTCGAAAAGCGCGACAGGGGCGCGTAGAAAAGAGATCGGCGGCGCGAGCACTCCGCCTGAAGCATCCGCAGTTATCATCCGCGCAGTCAGGCGTGGAGCAGACATACCATGAGCACCGAAAAAATCAATCTCGACATTCACAAGATTCTTACGCTTTTGCCGCATCGCTATCCGATCCTGCTCGTCGATCGGGTGCTCGAGCTCGAGCCGCATAAGAGCATCAAGGCGCTCAAGAACGTGTCGATCAACGAACCCTACTTCATGGGGCATTTCCCGCAGCGGCCCGTGATGCCGGGCGTGCTGATCCTCGAGGCGCTCGCGCAGACGGCCGCGCTTTTGACGTTCGCCGAAGAGCCGCACGATCCCACCAAGACGCTTTACTACTTCGTCGGCATCGACGGCGCACGCTTCAAGCGCGTCGTCGAGCCGGGCGACCAGCTGATCCTCCATGCGTCGTTCGAGCGCTACATGCGCGGCATCTGGAAATTCAAGGCACGCGCGGAAGTGGACGGCGTGACCGCCGCGGAAGCAGACCTGATGTGCACGGTCAAGCACACAGGCGATCAATGAAGAAGGGCCAAGCCGCATGAGCAAGATTCATCCCACCGCAATCGTCGAGCCGGGCGCAGAGCTTGCCGATGACGTCGAAATCGGTCCTTACACGATCGTCGGTGCACATGTCGCCATTGGAGCCGGCACCACTGTCGGCTCGCACAGCGTGATCGAAGGACATACGACGATCGGCGCCGCCAATCGGATCGGCCATTACGCGTCGATCGGCGGCCGGCCGCAGGACATGAAGTATCAGGGCGAGCCGACGCGGCTCGTCATCGGCGATCGCAATACGATCCGCGAATTCACGACGATCCATACGGGGACGGTACAGGACGGCGGCGTCACAGCGGTCGGCAACGACAACTGGATCATGGCGTACGTGCATATCGCGCACGACTGCCATGTCGGCAGCCATGTGATTCTGTCGAACAATGCACAGATGGCGGGACATGTGATCGTCGGCGATTGGGCGATCGTCGGTGCCATGTCGGGTGTCCATCAGTTCGTCAAGATCGGCGACCATGCGATGTTGGGCGGCGCGTCGGCTGTTGTTCAAGACGTGCCGCCGTTCGTGATGGCGGCAGGCAACAAGGCCGAGCCGCACGGTATCAACGTCGAGGGCTTGCGCCGTCGCGGCTTCTCGGCCGATGCCATCTCGGCGCTGCGCAGCGCCTATCGTTTGCTCTACAAAAACGGCCTTTCGCTCGAAGACGCGAAGGCCCAACTCGCCGAGCTCGCGTCTGCGGGCGGCGACGGCGACGAGCATGTGCGCAAGCTGATTGCGTTCATCGAGACGTCGCAGCGCGGCATCATCCGCTAAATGTCGTTGGAAACGACCCCGCTACGCCTCGCCCTCGTGGCGGGCGAGCCGTCGGGCGACCTGCTCGGGGCCTCGCTGCTGGGCGGTTTGGCGCGGCGGCTGCCCAAGGAGACGCGCTATTACGGTATCGGTGGCCCGCGCATGATCGCTCATGGCTTCGAGGCGCACTGGCCGATGGAGAAGCTGACGGTGCGCGGCTACGTCGAGGCGCTGCGGCATATCCCCGAGATCCTCGGCATTCGCGGCGAACTCAAGCGTCAATTGCTGGCCGAGCGGCCGAATGCGTTCATCGGCGTCGATGCGCCCGATTTCAACTTTGGGCTCGAAGAGACGCTGCGCGCGGCGGGCATTCCGACGATCCATTTCGTCTGCCCGTCGATCTGGGCCTGGCGCGGCGGCCGCATCAAGAAGATCGTCAAGGCCGTCGATCACATGCTCTGCGTGTTTCCGTTCGAGATCGAACTGCTCGAGAAGGCCGGCGTGGCCGCCACCTACGTCGGCCATCCGCTCGCCGATGAAATTCCGCTCGAACCCGATATGGTCGGCGCGCGGCGTCAGCTCGGCCTGCCCGAAAGCGGCGCCGTTATCGCCGTGCTGCCGGGCAGCCGGCGTTCCGAGATCGCGTTGATTGGGCCGACGTTTTTCGAGGCGATGGCGCTGATCCAGCAGCGCGAGCCCGGGGTTCGTTTCGTCATGCCGGCCGCGACGCCGGCGCTGCGCGCGTTGCTGCAGCCGCTCGTCGATTCGCATCCGGGGCTCGCCCTGACGCTCACCGATGGCGACGCGCAGCGTGCGATGACGGCCGCCGACGCGGTGCTGGTCAAGAGCGGCACGGTGACGCTCGAAGCGGCGCTGCTCAAGAAGCCGATGGTGATCTCATACAAGGTGCCTTGGCTGACGGGTCAAATCATGCGGCGGCAGGGCTATTTGCCGTACGTCGGCTTGCCTAACATTCTCGCCGGCCGGTTCGTCGTGCCGGAGCTCCTGCAACATTTCGCGACGCCCCAGGCGCTGGCCGACGCGACGCTGACCCAGTTGCATGACGACGCGAATCGGCGCACGCTCGTCGACGTATTCACCCAGATGCACCACACGCTGCGGCGAAACACAGCGCAAAGCGCGGCGCAAGCCGTCGAACGCGTGCTCGATGCAAGGAAGTTGGGCAAATGACGGCATCGGGAACGAAGCGCCGCACGGGTGCAGCCGCCGCGGAAAAAGCGGTGCGCGAGGCGGTGAAGGGCGCGAAGGCGGGAACGAACGCGTCGACGAACTCGGGCGCGGCTACGAAATCGGCGATGAAAGCGACGACGAAAACAGGCAAGCTGGCGACCGTCAGGGCAGCCAAGCCCATCCAGTCGGCCCTCCAGTTCGAGTCGCCGCTCGATATCGTCTGCGGTGTCGACGAAGCCGGCCGCGGACCGCTGGCTGGGCCTGTCGTGGCCGCGGCGGTGATTCTCGACCCGAAACGCCGTATCCGCGGGCTCGACGATTCGAAGGTGCTCAACGCGAAGACGCGCGAAGCGCTCTACAAAAAGATCGTCGAGCGCTCGATCGCGTATTGCGTCGCTTCCGCGAGCGTCGAGGAAATCGATACGCTCAATATCCTGCATGCAACGATGCTCGCGATGAAGCGCGCGGTCGAAGGGCTGGCCGTCACGCCGACGCTCGTCAAGATCGATGGCAATCGCTGCCCGTTGCTGGCCGTGCGCAGCGAGGCGATCATCGGCGGCGACGCGCTCGTGCCCGCGATTTCGGCCGCATCGATTCTTGCGAAGGTGACGCGCGATCGGATGTTGGCCGAGTTGCACGAGCAGTTCCCCGTCTACGGGTTCGATTCGCATGTGGGCTACAGCACGCCGCAGCATCTGGCTGCGCTGATCGAACACGGCCCTTGCGAGCATCATCGACGCTCGTTCGCGCCCGTGCGAGAGGCGTACGCGCGGCTCGGCATACAGGTGGAGCTGCCGCAGGGCGTCCAAATCGTCGCTCCCTCCACGATCGAGGAGGCGTTCGATCTTGTCGATGCGGAGGCTGCAGGCATTGCCGGCTTGGCGAAAGAGGCGGATTCGGCCGACGCAGTTGCGGCCGATGGTGTCACGGTTGATGGTGTCACGGCCGATGCGGTCGCCGCGCAAGCGGCCGCGGAGAGTGCCGCCGCGGCCGGCGATCTGATCGCCGGCACCGATGGCCATGCCGAGCCCGCGCCGTGAAATCGATCACCTCACGCGACAATCCGATATATAAGCGCCTTAAGGCGCTCGCCGGGTCCACGCATGAGCAGCGTAAAAGCGGACAGGCGCTGCTGGAGGGCTTCCATCTCGCGAGCGCTTATCTCGACGTAGCGGGCGCGCCCGAAACCTGCGTCGTAACCGACGAGGCGCTGCGGCATGCGGAGGCACAGGCGATCGTCGGCCGCATCGATCCATCGCACGTGATCATGTTGCCGGACGCTCTGTTCGGCCAACTTTCGAACGTGGTGAACGGCGTCGGACTGCTTTTCGTGGTGCCGAAGCTCGCGCGCACGCTCCCGCAGCGGGTTGAGACGACCTGCGTCGTGCTCGACGGCGTGCAGGACGCCGGCAACGTCGGCTCGATCCTGCGCAGCGCGGCCGCGGCCGGAGTGAAGCAGGTATTCTGCGGGCCCGGGACGGTCTACGCGTGGTCATCGAAGGTGTTGCGCTCGGGCATGGGCGCGCATTTCCTGCTCGACGTGCATGAGGACGTCGAGCCGCGCGCGCTCATCGAGCGCCTGGCGATACCGGTGGCCGTGACCGATTCTCATGCCGATGCAGCGCTCTACGATTGCGATCTATCGGGGCCGCTCGCCTGGGTGTTCGGCAATGAAGGGGCGGGCGTATCGCGCGCCTGGCGCGAAGCGGTGACATACCGGCTGACCATTCCGCAGCCGGGCGGCATGGAATCGCTGAACGTGGCGGCTGCCGCCGCCATCTGCCTTTTCGAGCAGTGTCGCCAGCAGCGCGGCTGACCGACAGACGTTGAGCGAGATGCTCCTAGGTACTGCTCAGTAAGCCGGCCGATCGAGCTTGATCTCTTGCAAGACCGTGGTCGCGATTTCCTCGATCGACTTGTGCGTCGACGCAAGCCACTTCACGCCTTCGCGCCGCATCATCACCTCGGCCTCGTTGATCTCGTAACGGCAGTTCTCGAGCGCGGCGTATTTGCTGCCGGGACGCCGCTCGTTCCGAATTTCCGAAAGCCGTTGTGCGTCGATCGAAAGGCCGAACAGCTTTTCGCGGTGTTGCAGCAGCGGAGTCGGCAGCTTACCGCGCTCGAAGTCCTCGGGGATCAGCGGATAGTTCGCCGCCTTCACGCCGTATTGCATAGCGAGATAGAGACTCGTCGGGGTCTTGCCGCTGCGCGAGACGCCGATGAGGATGACGTCGGCTTCCGCGAGGTTGCGGTTCGATTGGCCGTCGTCGTGTGCCAGCGAAAAATTGATGGCCTCGATGCGCTTCTTGTACTCATCCGTGTCGGCGTTCTGGTGCCCGCGGCCGACCGCATGCGTCGACTTCATGTCGAGCTCGAGTTCGAGCGGCTCCACGAACTGCTGGAAGATGTCGAGCACGAGCGCGTTGGAGTTCTTTACGATTGCGTTCGACGAGCTATCGACGAGCGTCGTGAAGACGATCGGCCGGCGGCCATCTAGAACGGCCGATTCGCTGATCTTTTCGACGGTGGCATAGGCTTTGTCGGCCGAATCGACGAACGGCACGCGCACGAGGCGGAATTTCTGATCGAACTGTGACAGGATCGAATGCGCGAATGTTTCGGCAGTGATCCCGGTACCGTCGGAGACGATGAATACGGTAGGCGGCGGCATCGACAAAAGCTCGTAGGGAGGAGGGCCGATCGGCCTTTTTCAAGATGAAGCGCGGCAATTATCGCGCCGCTGCCACCGTTTCGCCAACCGGCACGGTAGAATAGCGACAACCTGTTGGATAAGCAATTGCTATCGGCGCGTCGCGGCGATTGCTTC
>CAYPWK010000162.1:7756-11642 GCA_964414365.1 uncultured Burkholderia sp. | reverse complement strand
ATCGATCGCGCGAACCTCGCCGTTGCAGCCCCACAGATCGAGAAGGCGCTCGGCATCGGCCCGGCGCAAATGGGCCTCATCCTGAGCGGGTTCTTCTGGACTTACGCCTTCATGCAAATGCCATTCGGCTGGTTCGTCGATCGCGTCGGCGCACGGATCGCCCTGCCGCTTGCGGTGGGGTGGTGGTCGCTCTTCACGGCAGCGACAGCCGGCGTTTCGAGCGTGGCGTCCATGTTCGGCTGCCGGCTGCTGCTCGGCGTTGGCGAAGCCGGCGCTTATCCTTCGTGCGCAAAGCTCGTCAGCCAGTGGTTCAAGCCGCAGGAGCGCGCGCTCGCGACCAGCATCTTCGATAGCGGATCGCGCGTGGGCTCGGCGCTTTCAATACCGGTCGTCGCCCTCATCATCGGCACGCTTGGATGGAAAGCCGCATTCGTCATCACGGGCTTGCTCGGCGCAGTCTGGATCGCGGGCTGGCTCATCATCTATCGCAGCCCCGCGCACGGCGACATGACGGGCGAGCACGACGTCGTCCATGCGCCCGCCGAGGCACGCGGCGCGGCAGACGACGTGACATGGGCATCGCTCTTTCGCCATCGCACGCTGTGGGGCATGATGCTCGGCTTTTTCTGCCTGAACTTCGTCATCTATTTCTTCATCACCTGGTTTCCGACCTACCTCGTGCAAACACGCGGCTTCTCGCTGAAGTCGCTCGGGACGCTCGGCATGATCCCCGCGCTGATGGCGATTCCGGGAGGCTGGATCGGCGGACTCGTCTCCGATGCGCTTTATCGCCGCGGTTTCTCACTGACAGCCGCACGCAAAACCTGCATGGTGGGCGGCATGCTGTTGTCCTCAGTCATCACGTTGTCGGCTTTCACGTCGAACGTCTACCTGATGCTCGCGTTCTTCGGCATTTCGTACGGAAGCCTCGCTTTCGCCGCCGCGAGCATCTGGTCGCTGCCGGGCGACGTCGCGCCCACGCTGCGTCATGTCGCCTCGATCGGCGGCATACAGAACTTCGCGTCGAATCTCGCGGGCATCGTCATTACGACGTTTACGGGCTTCATGGTCGCGATATCAAAGGGCTCGTTCACGATTCCGCTTGTCGTCGCGGGCGGTTTCTGCTTTCTCGGCGCGTTCGCCTATCTCTTCATCGTC
Organism: uncultured Burkholderia sp.; assembly: GCA_964414365.1. GTDB lineage: Bacteria > Pseudomonadota > Gammaproteobacteria > Burkholderiales > Burkholderiaceae > Trinickia. The sequence continues at coordinate 10,484 of CAYPWK010000162.1, read as the reverse complement.
GGCAGGATCGAGCCGCTCTCGCTCGAGCGCGACCGCCGCGAGATAGCCTCGGGCGCGCGCACCCCGGTCTGACCGATTCGTTTCACTTGCTTGACGAGGCTTCACATGTCGACATTAGCCCCCACCCCGGCAGCCGCCGCGCACGCGGTGATCCGCCTTCATCCGAACGATGACGTCGTCATCGCAACGCGTCAGCTCGTCTCGGGCACGCGCATCGGCGCTGAAGACCTCGTCGTCGCGGGCCTGGTCCCGCCCGGGCACAAGATTGCGACGCGCGCGATCGCCAAGGGTGAGCCCGTGAAGCGCTACAACCAAATCATCGGCGTCGCCCGCGAGGACATCGCGCGGGGCCAGCATGTTCACGTCCACAATCTCGGCATGGCCGAATTCGAGCGCGAGCACGCGTTCGGCATCGACACGCATCCGACCGCCTTCGTCGCCGATCCGGCGACGTTCATGGGCATCAGGCGCGCCGACGGGCGCGTCGCAACGCGCAATTACATAGGCGTGCTGACGAGCGTGAACTGCTCGGCGACGGTCGCTCGCGCCATCGCCGATCACTTCCGGCGCGACGTTCGCCCGGACGCGCTGGCGGACTTCCCGAACGTGGACGGCGTCGTCGCGTTGACGCATGGGCTCGGCTGCGGCATCGATATGCAGGGCGAAGGCATTGCGATCCTGCGCCGCACGCTGGCCGGCTACGCCGCGCATCCGAACTTCGCTTCGGTGCTTTTCGTCGGCCTAGGCTGCGAAACCAATCAGATCGGCGGCGTTCTCGAAGCGGGCGGGCTGACCGAGGCCGACAGGCGCTTGCGGACGTTCACCATTCAGGATAGCGGCGGCACGCGCAAGACGATTGAGCGCGGCATCGCGATGATCCGCGAGATGCTTCCTGACGCGAATCGCGTGACGCGCGAGCCCGTGCCCGCCTCGCATCTTGTCGTCGGACTACAGTGCGGCGGATCGGACGGCTACTCGGGCATCTCGGCGAACCCGGCGCTCGGCGCGGCCGTGGACCGGCTCGTGCGGCACGGGGGGACCGCCATTCTCTCAGAGACGCCCGAAATCTACGGTGCCGAGCATCTGTTGACGCGACGCGCCGTGAGCCGGGAGGTTGGCGAAAACCTGCTCGCGCGGATCGGCTGGTGGCAGGACTATTGCGCTCGCAACGGTGCGGCGCTCGACAACAATCCGTCGGCCGGCAATAAAGTCGGCGGTCTCACGACGATCCTCGAGAAATCGCTCGGCGCGGTGGCGAAAGGCGGAACGACGAATCTTGTCGCCGTCTACGAATATGCGCAGCCGGTCGACGCGAAAGGGTTCGTGTTCATGGATTCCCCCGGCTACGACCCCGTCTCGGCGACGGGACAGGTGGCCTCGGGCGCCAACGTTATCTGCTTCACGACAGGCCGCGGCTCAGCGTACGGCTGCGCGCCGTCGCCGTCGCTAAAGCTCGCGACGAACACGGCGCTTTGGGAACGTCAGCAAGACGACATGGACATCAACTGCGGCGGCGTCATCGACGGCACGGCGACGATCGACGACCTCGGCGAGGCAATCTTCCGCATGATGCTCGACTGCGCTTCCGGCGCGCGCTCGAAGAGCGAATTGCACGGGTACGGGCAAAGCGAGTTCGTGCCTTGGCAAGTGGGCGTCATCACGTAACGCGAGGCGAGAGAACCATGAAGATGACTTTCCGCTGGTATGGCGAAACGGACCCGATTCCGCTCGACTACATTCGACAGATCCCGGGCATGTATGGGATCGTGTCGGCGATTTACGACGTCCCCGTCGGCGATGTCTGGCCGCTCGACAAAATCCGCTCGCTGAAGGAAACAATCGAAGCGCACGGGTTGAAGCTCGAAGTGATCGAAAGCGTGCCCGTGCACGAGGACATCAAGCTCGGCAAGCCAACGCGCGATGCGCTGATTGCCAATTACGGGCAGACGCTGCGCAACCTTGCGGCGTGCGGCGTAAAGGTCGTCTGCTATAACTTCATGCCCGTGTTCGACTGGACGCGGACGTCGTTAGAGATGCGCCTCCCCGACGGCTCGACGACGCTCGCGTTCGATGCACGCGCGATTGAAGCGCTCGACCTCTCGAAAGGCATCGCGTTGCCGGGCTGGAATGCGAGCTACGGTACCGATGAACTCAAAGCGCTGTTGCGAGAGTATGAAGCGCTCGACGAGTCCGGGCTTTGGGCCAACCTCGAGTATTTCCTGCGCGCGATTGTTCCTATCGCCAAGCGTTGCGACATCCGGATGGCGATTCACCCAGACGATCCGCCGCGCCCGATTTTTGGTCTTCCGCGCATCGTCAAAAGCCGCGACGACCTCGAGCGGCTGCTCGCGATCGTCGACGATCCGGCGAACGGACTGACGCTCTGCTCCGGCTCGCTCGGCGCGGATCCGAGAAACGATATTCCGGCGCTCGTGCGCGAGTTCGGAGCGCGCGGCCGTATTCATTTCGCGCACTTAAGGAACGTGCGGACGAGCGCGGACGGCGACTTTTACGAGACTTCTCATCGGTCGGCCGACGGGTCGCTCGACATGGCCGAGATCGTCAAGGCCTACTTCGAAGTCGGGTTCGACGGTTATGCGCGGCCCGATCATGGCCGGATGATCTGGGGCGAGACCGGGCGCGCGGGCTACGGTCTGTACGATCGCGCGCTCGGAGCCGTCTACTTGAACGGGCTTTGGGAGGGGTTGGAAAAGGCGGCGCAGGCCTA
>CAYPWK010000162.1:0-7656 GCA_964414365.1 uncultured Burkholderia sp. | reverse complement strand
GCCTTTGTCGCCGAATTTTCGCGCGCCCCTCTGCCGTCCCGTGCATTGCTCGTGCGCATGTTGATGCGCAAAGGGGTGCTTTTTCGCGCGAGCCGCCTCACTTATGAGGAAATCGGCTGCCCGATTCAAGCGGCCGCTGCGCTCGCAGCGCTCGGCTGGGTCGATCCGAATCCGCGGCTGACGATAGACGAACTGTTTGCGCTTTCCACGCGCTCAGAGCTGCAGCGAATCTTCGCGGATGCCGACATCGCCAGGTCCGCCCGCAAATCCGAATGGCTCGATTTATTGCGAGCGCGGCATCCGGAGGCGCGGCATCTCGGCGATTGGGACTGCGATTCATCGGATTGCATATTCCACGTCGCCATCGCACCGCTCGTCGATCGGCTCAAGCTCATGTTTTTCGGCAATCTGCACCAGGACTGGTCCGAGTTCGTGCTGGCCGATCTCGGCATTTTCAACTACGAGTCCGTATCGTTCGCGCCGTCGGCGCGCGCCTTTCGGCAGCGGGCTGACGTTGAAGCCTGGCTTGCCTTGCATGCCTGTTACGAGGCACTCGATGCAATCGCGGAGGACGATTCGATCGAACCGGTCTTCAAGGCAGCGACGGCTATCGTCATCGATAACGCCTGGCTCGAGACGCGTCGGGCAAAGCTTCTATTTCGCGTCGGCTATCGTGCAGAGCAACGGCATGAATGGGACCTCGCGCTGAACGTCTATGAGCGTTGTACGTGGCCTGGCGCGCGCTACCGTCGCATGCGCGTGCTCGAACGCTTCAATCGCTTCGAGGATGCATTCGCGCTCGCCTCGGAAGCCGAACGCGCTCCGGAAAACGAAGCCGAGAGCCAGTGCGTCTCGAGGTTACTGGCACGGCTGCGGCGTCGTTTGCAAATTTCGGCCTCACGCGCCGAGAAGACGTCGGCTATCCCACGCGATCAACTTACCCTCACGCGCCCTTCCGAACCCTTCACGGTCGAGTGCGTGGTGCGCGATTATCTCCATGCGCCGCGGGCACCGGTCTATTACGTCGAAAACGCGCTAATCAATTCGATGTTCGGTCTGCTTTGCTGGGAAGCGGTGTTCGCACCAGTCTCCGGCGCATTTTTCCACCCGTTTCAGCGCGGCCCGGCCGATCTGCATGCCCCTGACTTCCATGCGCGCCGCGCAAGCGAGTTCGCTCGCTGCCTCTCGCAGCTCGATAGCGGCACCTACCGCGAGACGATCGTCGACCATTTCGAACGCAAATCGGGCCGGCAATCGCCGTTCGTCTTCTGGGGCGTTCTCACGGCCGAGCTCCTGGGCATCGCGCTGGACTGCCTGCCCGCCACGCATCTGAAGCTGTGGTTCACACGACTACTCGAAAACATCCGCGAAAACCGCTCGGGCTTGCCCGACCTTATCCGGTTCTGGCCCGAAGAGCGCCGCTACGAGCTGATCGAAGTAAAGGGGCCGGGCGACAGGCTCCAGGACAATCAAACCTGCTGGCTTCGATACTGCGTGCGCCACGGCATGCCCGTGCGCGTCGTCGATGTACGCTGGAACGACGCCGAAGGTGCGGGCGAGACAGATGCAGCCCGCACGATTCCGATGCCCGACGCGACAAGCGCAGTGCAACCGAACGAAGCGCTGCAAGCACTGCCGAGAGGGGCAACGACGGGCGCAACGGCATGACCTACGTCGTAGCGGTCCGCACACTATGCGAATTCACGGCCAAGCGCGGCGACCTCGATCTGCGCTTCACGCCGGCTCCGACGGCACTCGAAGGGATAGAAGGCCATGCGACGGTCACGGGACGGCGCGGGCCTCGCTACGAGGCTGAGATTGCATTGACCGGCACGCATCGAGAACTGACCGTCCGCGGTAGAGCGGACGGCTATGATCCGATCGAGAATCGACTCGAAGAAATCAAGACGTACCGCGGCGATATCGACGCGATGCCGGCCAATCACCGCGCGCTGCACTGGGCGCAAGCGCTCGTCTACGGGCACTTGTTGTGCCGTGCGCGAGCGTTGTCGGAGCTCCACGTCGCCCTCGTCTACTTCGACATCGCAACGCGCAAGGAAACGGCGATCACGCGAACATGCCAGGTTGCGGAACTCGAAGCGTTCTTCATCGAGCAGTGTGAGCGGTTTCTCGACTGGGCGGCGCAAGAGCAGGCCCACCGCCAAGCACGCAATGCGGCGCTAAGCAAGCTGACCTTTCCTTACCGCACGTTTCGAACCGGCCAACGCGAGCTTGCCGTAGCCGTTTATCGAGCCGCGCGCGACGGCCGTACCCTCATGGCGCAAGCGCCTACCGGCATCGGCAAGACGCTCGCGACACTGTTCCCCGCGCTGAAGGCGTGCGCGGAAGATCGCGTCGAACGAGTCTTCTTTCTTACGGCCAAGACGCCGGGACGTGCGCTCGCGCTCGAGGCAATCGATACGATCTCAGCCGATACAGGCGGACTGCCGCTTCGGACACTCGAGCTCGTGGCTCGCGACAAAGCATGCGAGCACCCCGACAAAGCCTGTCACGGCGAATCGTGTCCGCTAGCACGCGGCTTCTACGATCGGCTCGACGAGGCTCGCCGCGAGGCTCTCGCAAGGCGACGCCTCGACCGATCGGCGGTACGCGAAGCCGCGCTCGCGCATGACGTCTGCCCCTACTACCTGGCGCAAGAGCTTGCGCGGTGGAGCGACATCGTCATAGGTGACTATAACTACTATTACGACAGCAGCGCGCTGCTGCATGCGCTCGTACGGACGAATCAATGGCGCGTCGCCGTGCTGGTCGATGAAGCCCATAACCTACTCGAGCGCGCACGGAAAATGTACACGGCGTCGCTCGATCAGGCTGCATTGCGAAGAGCGACCCAAGCAGCACCCGCAGGGTTGAAAAAATCGCTCCAGCGGCTGCAACGCGAATGGAATGCACTCGCTCGCACACTGACCGCACCCTATCAAGTGCATGCAGAGATACCGAAGACGCTCGTCGGCGCTGCACAGAGTTTCGTCGCGTCCGTTACCGAGCAACTCGGCGAGACATCGCTTCCGCTCGAGGATTCGCTGCTGCAGTTTTTCTTCGACACTTTGCGGTTCGTCGCGCTCGCGGAGCAGTTCGGCGATCATTCACTGTTCGATGCGACGTCGATCGAGCGAATCGCGCGCGGCCGCGCAAGAAGGACGTCGACGTTATGCATCCGCAACGTCATTCCCGCGCCGTTCCTCGCCGCACGTCACGCGGCTGCCCACGCGACGGTGATGTTCTCGGGCACGCTCAATCCGCAACACTTCTACCGCAACATGCTCGGCTTGCCCGAAACGACGGCATGGCTCGACGTCGAGGGCCCATTCCGGCCGGAGCAACTGACGGTCCACGTTGCAGCCCATGTCTCGACGCGCTGGCGCGACCGCGAGCGATCGCTCGCGCCGATCGCAGAACTGATTGCGAAGCAATATGCTGCCCGGCCCGGTAATTACTTAGTTTTCCTGAGCAGTTTCGATTATCTCGACCGCCTTTCGACATTGATTCGAACGCACCACCCGGAGTTGCCTATATGGGATCAAGCCCCGGGTATGGACGAAGCGGCACGCGACGCGTTCCTCGCGCGCTTTCAGACGATGAGCTCGGGCATCGGCCTTGCCGTGCTTGGCGGCGCGTTTTCGGAAGGGGTCGATCTCGTCGGCGAGCGTTTGATCGGCGCCTTTATCGCCACGCTCGGACTACCGCAGGTCAATGAGGTCAACGAGCAGATGCGGCTGGCAATGGAAGCCCGATTCGGCAGCGGCTACGACTATGCCTATTTGTACCCAGGGCTGCAAAAAGTCGTGCAGGCCGCGGGGCGTGTCGTCCGCAGCGAAAGCGACGCAGGCGTCCTCCATCTGATCGACGATCGCTACCGCCGTCCCGAAGTGCGGCGCCTGCTGCCGCGTTGGTGGCGCGTGCCCTGAGCCGCCGCGGCATTATCGCTACGAGACGGAAACGCCGAGCAGTCGCCCGACTCCGAACGTGAATGCCGCCGCAACGAGCCCGATGGCGACCTGCCGAAACGCGGAAAACGCCGCGCTTCGTCCGTTGAAAAGCGAGCTGAAGACGCCAATGGCGGCAAGCGTCGCGGCGCTCAGCACGACGCATTGAACGATCGCGCTGATGCCGGCTGCCCAGAGAAACGGCATCGCCGGGAAAATAGCGCCGGTCGCAAACAGCACGAACGACACGGCGCCGGCGGACCAGGGATTGCCGCCCAGTTTGGCCGGATCGAGGCCCAGTTCCTCGCGCGTCAAGGTATCGAGCGCCTTGTCCTTGTCGCGCATCAACTGCGCGGCAATACGCTTCGCGTTGGCCGTGTCGAGCCCTTTGGCACGAAAGATCAGCACGAGCTCGCGCTCCTCGGTATCGGGTGAGATGGCGAGTTCGTCGGCTTCTTTCCCGATCTGCGTTCGCGCAAGCTCGCGCGCATTCGTCACGGAGAGCCACTCGCCCAGCGCCATCGAGCATGCGCCCGCGATAAGCCCGGCCAATGCGGTCAGCAAGATCGCGCGGTTGCCCGTTCCCGCGCCCGCAACGCCCATCACGAGACAGAAATTGGAAACGAGGCCGTCGTTCGCGCCGAGAACGGCGGCGCGCAAATCGTTTCCCGACGAGACACCCTTATGCCATGACTCGGCGGCCGCGATTCGAGCTCCCGGCGTTGGCCCGCCGCCTTCACCGTGTGCGAGTTCCTGAACGATCCCGGCGTGTACCCGCTCCTCGGCGGAGAGTTGCCCCGAGTCCGGTTGATGGGCGTATTTGTTGCGATCCGCGTATTCCGCGGCCGCGAGTGTCGGCAAGATAAAGCGCGGGCCGAATGCGCGAACCAGTGTTTGCATTAGGCGAGTCTTCAGCGCGAGGCCGGCACGCGGCCGCGCAACGCCGCTCGCCCGAAGCTTGTCGGCCCAGAGCTGAGCGTGTTGCCGTTCGGCCGCCGCCAATTCCCGGTATACCTCCTTGCGGGCGGCATCGCGCTCCGTGTTCGCAAGCGTCTCATAGAGGGCCGCGCTATGCAGCTCGTCGGAAAAGTTCGCCTTGTAGCGTTTTACTTCATGCTTCGACGCCATTTCCCGCTCCCGAACAACGACGACGGTTCGTCCTGTTGCGGCAAGCTTCGCGCCCGCCGACTTCGATAGTAGCGCGCTTGCCGCCATGAGATCGGGCGGGAAATGGAGACGGGGAGACGGGCGGGTCAGTCGATCGCGCTCGATGAAAAACTCACGAACGATCGACATCGATCGTGCGGCGATGTAAGCCGATCGTGCGCGCGGCACATACGCGTGTCGGCCGCACTGGCGCCGAACGCCGAGCCGAGCGACGCGAGGCCCGGAACGGCGGCTTCGAGCGTGGAGCGCGCGATCGACCAATGGGCGCATCGGGCGCAGTGTGCACAAGCATCGTGGAGCGCCGCGGCATTGGCGCTCCCGTCCGGCCGGGTGACCGGGTGCACCGAAAACGAGCGAGCGTCGGCGCCGCGGCCCTTCGACGGCTCCGTCATTGCCTGAGCCGCTCCCAGTAAGGTGCGAACAAATGAGCGGAAAGCAGATAGCCGACAATGACGTTGACGAGGACGCCGGCCGCGAAGACGGCCAGCGGTTTTTTCCCTGTCGCGGCGAGGCTCGAAAATTTGGTCGTCAGGCCGATGCTGAGAAAGCAGAGTGTGAAAGCCCAGATGCGAAGCGTCGTAATCGGAGCAATGAGCGCCGGCGTAACGATCGCGCGGTAGTCGCCGATCGAGTAGTGGCTCGCGATCCAAGTAACGAGTGCCGATGCGACGACGAAGCCAATGACGAACTTCGGGAAGCGCGCCCATATCTCGCCGGCGCCCGTGCGGGTCCTGATGCCGTCTGGCGCGTCCTGCCAGCGGCTCGTGGCGACGATTGCAAGCACGAACGCCCAGATCCCGATCCAGATATCGCGGCCGATCACTTTCATCAGCGTGAACGCCTGAACGGACGCCTCGGGCGACCCGGCGATCGCGCCGCCCGAGTGACGGGCGATATCGCCGTACGCCTGCGCCGCCGCGATTCCCGCGGCGTCTGCGAATTCCGATGTTCCGATCCATGCGCCCGCCACGCCGGTGGGAAGCCCGAGCGCTCGTGATGCGAACGGCAGCACGAAAACCATCACGATCGCCCAAACAACGACGAGCGTGATCGCGATCGAGGCCTGCTCGCGTTTTGCGCGCAGCATCCAGCCGCATTCTCGCCGCGTTCTCGCTTAAACCGCCGTCATGGCCTATGCCTGCATGGCGGCGGCCCATTTGCCGGATTGCGAGAATTTTGGGCGCGGGGCGCCTGGGAACAAACGAATTTATCGCGCTATCGATACCACAAAATCAGCTTTACGGGGCGCGCAGTCCGGCCTGGCTGCTTCTCATCATCCGTGCTCGCGGCCTTCGAGAAACGTTCTCAGCCTCTCGAGCCCAGCATCGATGCGCGCGATATCGCAGGCATAGCACCATCGGACGTAGCCCTCGCCTTCCGGTCCAAACGCGCTGCCCGGCGCGAGCCCGAGACCCGCTTCACGCACGAGCGCTTTGCAAAGCGCCAGGCTTTGGCCGGCACCCGGCATCGAGAAAAACAGGTACATCGCGCCTGGCGGCGACGTCACGTCGACACCGGGCAGCAGCACCTCCAGAGACCGTACGAGATGGTCGCGGGCCGCTCGTAGATCGCGCACCAGCTGTCGCGGCGTGCTCCCACCATCGCCGAGCGCCGCGATTCCCGCCTGCTGCACGAATGACGGCGCGCACGACGTGTTGTATTCGATCAGCTTCGCGAGGTCGTCCATCAGTGCGGCCGGTGCGACGAGCCAGCCAAGGCGCCAGCCCGTCATCAGATAGGCCTTGGAGAACGAGTTGACGCAGATGAGGCGCTCGTCCCTCGACCCGATGTCGAGGAACGACGGCGCGCAAGCGTCGGGGCGATCATCGTCGTAGTAGAGCCGTTCGTAGACCTCGTCGGCGAGAATCCAGATGCCGTGGCGCCGGCAGTGCTCGAGCACCGTCTTCTGCTCCTCGCGCGTCATGACCCAGCCCGATGGGTTGTTCGGCGAGTTCACGATGAGGAGTTTGGTCGATGGCGTCAGCGCGGCAAGCAGCTTCTCGAGGTTCAACTGCCAGCCCGCGGCCCCATATTGGAGCGAGACCGTCTCGACCTGCGCACCGAGGATCTTGGGAATTTCGACGATATTCGGCCAAAGCGGCGTGACGGCGACCACGCGATCGCCGGCTCCGACGATCAGCTGCGCGGCGAGCATGAGGGCGTTCACACCGGCGCTCGTCACCGCGACCTCATCGACCGCGGTTCGGCCGTGTAGCGCCGATACGTGGCGAGCAATAGCGTCGCGCAGCGGCGCGATTCCGAGGTTATGCGTGTAGAAAGTGGCCCCCGAGGTCAGTGCCTCGGACGCGGCATCGCGAATGAACTGCGGCGTCACGCGATCGGATTCGCCGAACCAGAAAGGCAGGACGTCGCGATTGCCGAATCCGGCGTTAGCGACTTCGCGAATCTGCGATGAGCGCAATGCCCGCACTGCGTCACGTGCGTTCGGTGCGTCGGTCGATAGGACGGCTGATGGATTTGACATGGTCTTTGCGGAAGGAAGCGCTGCTCGCCGGCGACGATAGAACCGGGTACGCGACTT
>CAYPWK010000161.1:7433-11650 GCA_964414365.1 uncultured Burkholderia sp. | reverse complement strand
GGCTCAGGCGCTCGTCCGCTATCTGGCCGCGCAGCGCGTGGTGGCCGACGGCGACACAAGCGGCGCGGAGACGGTCCCCCTCTTCGGCGGCGTCTTTGCGATCTTCGGCCATGGCAACGTCGCCGGCATCGGCGAGGCGCTGTACCAGCACCGAGAGGCGTTGCCGACCTATCGCGCGCATAACGAGCAAGCGATGGCGCATGCCGCGATTGCCTATGCAAAGGCGCATTTCCGGCGGCGCATGATGGCCGTGACGACTTCGATCGGCCCCGGCGCGACGAACCTCGTGACAGCCGCGGCGCTCGCACACGTGAACCGCCTGCCGGTGCTGCTCCTGCCGGGCGATATCTTCGTCTCGCGCGCGCCGGACCCGGTGCTGCAGCAAGTCGAGGACTTCCATGACGGCGGCGTGTCCGCTAACGACACGCTCAGGCCCGTCTCGCGTTATTTCGATCGCATCGTTCATCCGGCGCAACTGCTGACAGCGCTGCCGCGCGCACTGCGCGTGCTGACCGACGCGGCGCTTTGCGGGCCGGTCACCCTCGCGCTTCCGCAGGACGTGCAGGCGATGGCCTTCGACTATCCGATCGAGTTCTTCGAAACGCGCGTCGTCACGTTCCCCGCTCCGGCGCCGAACCCGGTCGAGCTGGACGCCGCCGTCGAGCGTCTGTCGCGAGCGTCGCGCCCGATGATCGTCGCGGGCGGCGGCGTGCTCTATAGCGAAGGCGCCGCGGTTGCGCTGCGCAAGTTCGCCGAGCGCCACGGCGTGCCCGTCGGCGAAACTCAAGCCGGCAAGGGGGCCCTGCCTTGGGATCACCCGCTCAACGTCGGCGCGATTGGCGTGTCAGGATCGAGCGCGGCGAATGCGCTCGCGCACGAGGCCGATTGCGTGCTCGCGGTCGGTACGCGATTGCAGGACTTCACGACAGGCTCGAATACGCTTTTCACGCAGGCGGATGTCGTGTGTATTAACGCCAATTTGTTCGACGGCATCAAGCATCGCGCGCTGCCCGTCGTGGCCGACGCGCGGGCCGCGCTCGACGCGCTTAGCGCCTGCGTCGCCGATTGGTCCGCGAGCGATGCCTGGGCCGAGCGGGCGCGCACGCTCGCCGTCGACTGGCGCGAAACGGTGCGGCGTCACACGCATGCCGAGCCGCGGCCGGGGAAGCTGCCCTACGACGCCGATGTCATCGGCGCAATCCAGCGCTCGGCCGCACGCTCCCCCGAAGATGACATCGTCGTCTGCGCGGCCGGCACCCTCCCCGCTGAGTTGCATAAACTCTGGCGCGCCGGGCGTCCCGGGGCCTATCACGTCGAATACGGCTACTCCTGCATGGGCTATGAGATTGCGGGCGGCCTCGGCGCGAAGCTCGCTCGGCCTGAGCGCGAGGTTGTCGTGGTGGTCGGCGACGGCAGCTACCTCATGATGAACAGCGAGATCGCCACGTCGGTCATGCTCGGCGCGAAGTTGATCGTGGTCGTGCTCGACAACCGCGGCTACGGCTGCATCAACCGGCTCCAGCAGGCTTGCGGCGGGGCACCGTTCAACAATCTGCTCGACGATTGCCTGCAAGGCCCGCTCGGCGCACCCGAGATCGATTTTGCCGCGCACGCACGCTCGCTCGGAGCCATCGCCGAGCATGTGGCGGACGTAGCCGAGCTCGAAGCGGCGCTTCATCGCGCGCGCTCGGCGGACCGCACCACGGTGCTCGTCATCGATACGGACCCGGCCCGCACAACGGACGACGGTGGCTGGTGGTGGGAAGTCGCCGTGCCCGCCGTATCGACACGCGAGCAGGTGCGCGACGCGCGCGCGGCCCACGAAACGAAGGTAGCCGAGCGACGGCGCGGCTGACCCGACGCAACGAATCGACGCGACACCCGGATTCAAATATCGTCATAGAACAGAGGATTCAGCATGACCGCCTTCGAAGTCCGCATCGGCATCAACCCGCTGTCGTGGATGAACGACGACCTGCCGTCGCTCGGCGGCGAGACGCCGCTCGAGGTTGCATTGACCGAGGGGCGCCAGATCGGCTACGCCGGTTTCGAGCTCGGCAACAAGTTCCCGCGTGAACCGCAGGCGCTGAAGACGCTGCTTGCGCAGTACGATCTCGCGCTCGTCTCGGGCTGGTATTCGGGTCGGCTTGCCGAGCGCAGCGCCGAAGAGGAGATCGAAGCGGTGGGCCCGCACCTCGAGCTGCTCGCAAAAAACGGAGCGACCGTCATGGTCTACGGCGAAGTATCCGGCACGATCCAGGGCTCGCCGTTGCCGCTCTTTCAGCGGCCGCGGTTCTTTACCGATGTGCAGTGGGAAACGTACGCCGAGCGGCTCGACAAGTTCGCGCGCTATACCCTCTCGCAGGGCGTGCGCGTCGCCTATCATCATCATATGGGTGCCTACGTCGAGACGCCGGAAGACGTCGACCAGCTAATGAGGCGCACGAGCGACGCGGTGGGGCTGCTGCTCGACACCGGCCATATCACGTTCGCCGGCGGGGATCCGGTCGCCCTGCTCGACGCCTATGGCTCGCGCGTTTGCCACGTGCATTGCAAGGATGTGCGCCCGGCCGTCGTCAAGCTTGCGCGCAATCGCGACTGGAGTTTCCTCGAAGCCGTCATCAACGGCGCGTTCACGGTGCCCGGCGACGGCGCCGTGGATTTCGCCGCCGTCATCGAGAGGCTCAAGCAAATGGGTTATCGCGGCTGGCTCGTCGTGGAAGCCGAGCAGGATCCGGTCGTAGCGCCGAGCTACGAGTATGCGGAAAAGGGTTATCGGACGTTACGGGCGCTCGTCGATGCACCGCTCGCCGCGCGAGAAACCATCACGGAGGACGCATGACTCTCCTAGTCAAAGCCCAACGCGAGGGCATGACGATCGCGCGTGTGACGCCCGAATCGGCGGGTTGGCGATATGTCGGGTTCGCCGCATATCGCCTCGGCCGCGACGAGTTGCTTTACGTGCACGAAGCGGCACGCGAAACGTGCATCGTTGTGTTGACGGGCGCGGTCACGATCGAAGCCGACGGTCAGCGCTTCTCCAGCCTCGGTGCGCGCGACAGCGTGTTCGAGGACTCGGCGCCCTATGCGCTCTATCTGCCGCCGAACGTGCGCGCCACGGTGCGCGCCGAACGCGATGCGGAGCTCGGCGTGGCCAGCGCGCCGGCCGAGGGTCGCTTGGGCATGCGCCTCATCGAGCCGTCGCAGATGACGCGCTCGGTGCGCGGCAAGGGCCTCAATACGCGGTACGTCTGCGACATCCTGCCTCAGACCGAGCCCGCCGAGTCGCTGCTCGTCGTCGAAGTGCGTACGCCGAGCGGCCACTCGTCGAGCTATCCGCCGCATAAGCACGATACCGACAAGATTCCGCTCGAGAGCGCGCTCGAAGAGACGTACTACCATCGGCTCAATCCGTCGCAAGGGTTTGCATTCCAGCGCGTTTATACCGATGCGCGCGACATCGACGAATCGATGGCGGTCGAGGATCACGATGTCGTCATGGTGCCGCGCGGCTATCACCCCGTTGTCGTGCCGTATGGCTACGACTCGTACTATCTGAACGTCATGGCCGGCCCGCAGCGCGTCTGGCATTTCAAGAACGATCCCGCGCATGATTGGATCATGCAGCGGGACGCGCGTTAAGCTCACGGGCCCTGGCAACTCACGCTAGGGCACGTTCCCGTGCCCGCAGCGGAGCGTGCTCCAACAGTGCTTCCTGTGGGGGCTACCTCGGGACTTTCCGAGGCGCGGATGGGTAGGTTGAGGGCGTCGTTGATCGCGTCGCTAAAAGGCGACATTGCGCGGCGAGTCGTCCCCACGCGCGTCGACGAACTCCACACTCATCGACCATGGCGTCTGGCTCGTCGTCGTATATTTGAAGGCCGGACTTTGGATCATGTGCTCGTCGCTGACGCCGAGCAAGCCCGTGTCCGCTTGCTGGCCGATCGACATCTGATAGGCGCCCGCGCGCCCACTCGTGTAGCTCCGTCCGTCGGCGAAGATGACGCCGACCATATTTTCCTCGCCTTTGTCGTGCGGATCCCATGGCACGCTCACTGTCGCGGATTGCGCCGGTCCCAGACGCCGCGCGCCGTTGATCCGTTGTCCGTTAAACATCAATTGCTGATCGTCCCAATTAGGATCACCGGCGACGAAGACATCGCGGGTCGAATGATTGGTGACATGCAAGATGGGATCGGTCACGATGCGTTTCTCCT
>CAYPWK010000161.1:0-7333 GCA_964414365.1 uncultured Burkholderia sp. | reverse complement strand
GCCATCGCGAGGCGCTGCTCGATCAGGACGACCGCGCCGCCCTCCTTTCGCACGCCCTCCAGGCATTTCGCCACCGCCGCTATTGCTTGCGGTGCGAGCCCTTCCGTCGGCTCATCGACGATCAGCAATCGCGGCTCGCCTATCAGCGCCCGCGCAAGCGCCAGCAATTGCTGCTCACCGCCTGAGAGCACGCCAGCCTGTGTCCGACGGCGCTGCGCAAGCAACGGCAACCGAGCGTACATTTCATCGAGCAGCCGAGCCTGATCGGCACGTCCTGCACGCCGCGGCTTCACGCCAAGTCGCAAATTCTCCTCGACGGTGAGCGTGGGAAAAACGTCGCGTTGCTCCGCCACATAGCCCACCCCGCGGCGAGCGATCTCGAACGTCGGCAACTCGATCAACTCTTCACCCGCCAATCGGATCGAGCCCGCGCGCTTCACGAGTCCGACAAGCGCCTTGGCGAGCGTCGAGCGTCCCGAGCCGTTTCGGCCGCAGACAGCGACGATTTGTCCTCCTTCGATGCTGATATCCGCGCCGTGCAGAACCTGCGCCTCGCCATACCATGCGCGCACATTGCGCGCATCCATGAGTGCGCTCATCGCGGCCCTGCCGTGTCCATACTGCCAAGGTAAGCGCTTTGCACCGCCTCATCCGCCCGAATGTCCGCGGGCGTTCCTGTCGCAATGACGCGACCCGCGACGAGCACCGACACGCGATTGGCCAACGCAAAGACAGCGTCCATATCGTGCTCGATCAGCAAAAGCGTCTTGCCCACACTGACTGCACGCAGCAGCGCGACCGTATGTGCCGCCTCCTCTCGATTCATGCCCGCTGTCGGCTCGTCGAGCAGCAACGTATGCGCGCCGCTCGCGAGCGCGATTCCTAGGTCCAGCCGGCGCTGAGTGGCGTAATCGAGCGTTCCGGCCATAGCGAAAGCGAGATGCTCCATTTCGAGCGCCTCGAGCGCGTGTTGCGCGTGCTCCTCGATATAGGGCGAGCGCCCCCACGAACTCAGCAACGCCCGCAGTCGCCCAAGGCCGTTCAGTCGGCCATGTCGCTCTCCATACCCGCATAGCGCCGCGCAACGCAAGTTGTCGAGCACGCTGAGCCGGGCGAATATTCGCGTTGTCTGAAAGCTGCGTCCGAGCCCCATACGCCCGAGCGCGAAAGCGCTCGCGCCCGTCACGTCGCTGCCGGCAATCATGACGCGCCCGGAATCCGGCCGCAACGCGCCGCCGATTACGTTAAAGAGCGTGGACTTACCCGCGCCGTTCGGACCGATCAACGCATGCCGTTCGCCCGTTCCAACCGACAGGTCCACCCCGCATAGCACTCGCGTCGCGCCGAACCGCCGCGTGATGCCCTCGAGCCACAACGCCTCGCCAGTCATCGAATGTCCTCTTGCCGCGGCGGATGCAGAAACGCATAACGCAGGGCAAACGCCCCGATGCAGCAAAGCGCGGCTACCGCCGCCCATGTCGACGGCGACGCAGCATGGAACGCGACGTGCCCCACCAACCAGACGCCACCGTGATCGGCTGTGAAACGGTAGGCATAAACCGTCTCGATCGTTATCACGAGTGCCGCTACCCATGAAAGCGTGCCGAGAATCTCCAGCGCGCAGCCAAAGGAAAACCGCTGCCCATTCTCACGCGCAACGCGCGAGCAGTATCTGCGCCAAGATCCGGCGACGCCGTCCGGCGCATACATCACCGCCGCGACGAACAAGAGCCCGAGATACAGCGGCCAGGCGCGTGTCGCACCCGCCAAGACAACGCTGAAGAACGACAGAACGAGCGCACCCCCAACAGGGCCGAAGAACGTCGATGAACCGCCGATCACCGTCGCGATCAGGATGCTTCCCGAGCGCGCCATGCCGAGGCCATCCGCCGAAGCGAGTTCCACATCGATGAGCCCGAGCGTCCCCGCGACGCCCGCAAAAAACGACGAGATGATGAACATGGCATACCGGACGCGGCGCGGATCGATGCCGAGCGCCGCTACACGGGCCGCGTTGTCGCGCACGGCGTTAGCGAGGCGTGCCAACGGTGTGCGTGTGAGCGCGAACATTGCAATCACTGACACCAAAGTCCATACGGCGATAACCCCATACGCCTCGCGTGTCGGCCCGAACGTCCATCCGCCCCAAGCCGGCCCGCTGCCGCGATCGATCGTCACGCCGGCGGCGCCGCCGAATCCCGCCGGGAGCGACCAGGCAGCGGCCGACGCCAGTTCGCCGATGCCGAGCGTGATCATGGCGAAAGCCGTTCCGGCCCGCCGGGTGGCGACCCAGCCGAACACGGCGCCGAATGCCATGCCCGCCGCACCGCCCGCAAGCGGGAGCCACGGCACCGCGATGCCGCCGCGATTGAACAGATGCGCGGCGACAAACGCGGCGAGCCCCGCGTAGGCGGCGTGACCGAACGAAAGAAGCCCCGTCTCGCCGAGCAGCAGGTTGTACGAAAGGGCAAGCACGATCATGACCGCGCTCTGGGCAAGGAAGGCGAAACTCGAGCTGTCATGCGCGACGAAAACCGGGACGACGATATACGCTGCGAGCGCGATCCATGGCGCGGACGCACTCGCCCCGAAGGCGAAACGCATTCGACGACGGCCGCCCTCGGCCGAAGCGCTTTCCCCTACGATCTTACGCATCGTCCGTGCGCGTCCCGAGGAGTCCACGAGGCCGGCAGGCGAGCATCGCCACCAGCAGCAAATAGGGCATGAGCGGCGCGATCTGCGATACGCCGAGCGCGGCCCATGCCGAAGGCAAGCGAACACCGATGGCCGCCGCGAGCGTGCCGAGCGAGAGCGGGCTGCCGACGGCAAACGTCTGCAGGCACCCGATCAGGAGCGACCCCGCGAACGCCCCGCCGAGCGAACCGAGACCGCCGACGATAACGACGACGAAGACGATTGAGCCGACTGCCTCGGCCATGCCGGGCTCGACGACGGCAAGGGGAGCGCCGATCACGCCTGCGAACGCCGCGAGCCCCGTGCCGAGCGCGAAGACGAGCGTACCAATGCGCGGTACATCATGGCCCAGGGCCTCGACGGCTTCGCGATGCGTCAGCGCGGCGCGCAGCACGAGGCCTATGTGAGAGAAGCGCAAGACAGAATAGAGGAACGCGAGCATCGCGCCCGAGACGCTCATCACGAAGAGGCGGTATCGCGAAAGAGTCACGCCTTGAAGCAACGGCACAGAGACGGCGGGACCGTCGAGCGCGGCGGGCACGGGAGCGGCGAGCACGCCCAGCCCCCAGACGAGCTTGACGCCTTCGGCGAGCACATAGGCGAGCCCGAACGTCAAAAGCAGTTCGTGCAGCGGACCATGCCTCCTCACTCGCCGCAGCAGCCCGCGCTCGACGATCGCACCGAGCGCGGCCACGGCGATGGGCGCCGCGATGAGCGCCGGCCAAAAGCCGATACTCGCGGCAAGCGACCAGCCGATATAAGCGCCCAGCATATAAAAACTGGCGTGAGCAAAGTTCAGCACGCCGAGAAAACTGAAGATCAACGTCAGCCCCGACGACAGCATGAACAACAGCAATCCATAGCTGATGCCGTTAAGCGTATCGACGGTAAAGGTCTGCATGCCCGCTCAGCTTGGTTCTTCGACGACGAGTGGCGCGAGCGCCGCGCGTAGCGCGTCGGGCAGCACGGCGGGCCGCCGCGTCGCGCGATCGACATAGACGTGCACGAAATGGCCTTGCGCCGCCGCCTCGTCGACTCCCTCCTTGAAGAGCCCGATCTCATAACGCACGCTCGACGCGCCGAGCCGCGCCACGCGCAGTCCCGCCTCCACGCGCTCTGGAAAGACGATCGGCGAGAAGTAATTGCACTGGGTCTCGACGACGAGCCCGATCGTCGTGCTGTGCTCGACGTCGAGCACACCGGTGCGGATCAGGTACTCGTTCACGACCGTATCGAAGTAACTGTAATAGACGACGTTGTTGACATGCCCGTAGACGTCGTTATCCATCCAGCGCGTCGGGATGAGGAGAAAGTGGCGATAGGTGGAGCGCAATTGCGCGACGGGCTTGTTCATGCGCATGCAGCGGAACGGATAGAACGATACAAGAAAGCGGCGGGCCGCAGAGGCATGCTATTGCCCGGGCCTGTCGACGAACTCGAATGGCAAGCCCCTGCGCCGCATCCACTCCGCCACCGCCTGACCCGTTCCGGCGCGCCACGGGCGCAGTTTCGCCGGTTCGACGAGTCGATATTCGAGCAGTTCGGGCGAAAGCCTGATGGTGCCGTGTGCTCGCACGTGATAGGCGATGATCAACTCGTTTTTGCGGATGAATTCGTAGACGCCGACGAGCTCTACCGTGTCCGCTTCGAGCGCCGTCTCTTCGCGCACTTCGCGGGCGATGCCCGCTTCGGGCGTCTCGTCGTTCTCGAGAAAGCCCGTGATGAGCGCAAACATCCCCTCGGGCCACGCGGCGTTGCGTGCGAGCAGGATCCTGCCTTCGTATTCGACGATCGCGGCTACGACAGGCACCGGGTTGTTCCAGTGGACGAAGCCGCAGGCATCGTCGGGGCAGCCGCGCCGCAGCCTGCTGCCGTCCTCGCCGCGATCGATTCGTTCGACGAGTGGCTTTGCGCAGTGCGGACAGTACCGAAAGTCGCTCATGGGTCCTAGCGGGAGCACCTAGCCATGTGCTCCCTCGTGCCGAAACGGGCCCATTCTAGCGGCTTTGCCCGTCCCTCGCCGCCCGCGCTCAGACGATTACAACTGAGCCTGAACCCATTCCTTGACACCGGATAGCGCCGCCGGCAGATTGCCGGGCTCGGTGCCGCCCGCCTGGGCCATGTCGGGCCGTCCGCCGCCTTTGCCGCCCACTTGCTGCGCGACGAAGTTCACGAGCTCGCCGGCCTTCACCTTCTTGCTCGCATCGGGCGTGACGCCCGCGATGAGGCTCACCTTGCCCCCGTCGACAGACGCCAGCACGATCGCGGCGTGCTTGAGCTTGTCCTTCAGCTTGTCGACAGTCTCACGAAGCGTCTTGACGTCGGCTCCTTCCAGCGTCGCGGCGAGCACCTGCAGACCGGCTACATCGACCGCCTGCGTCACGAGCTCATCACCCTGGCTCGACGCAAGCTTCGACTTCAGCGCCGCCAGTTCCTTCTCGAGCGACTTGACCTGATCCTGCACCTGGCCAATGCGCTGCGTCAGCTCGGCCGGCTGCGCCTTCAGCGTGGCCGCGGCTTCGTGCAGTTGCGCCTCGAGCGTTTGCACATAGCGCACGGCGTTGTCGCCCGTGATGGCCTCGACGCGCCGGATGCCGGCCGCCACGCCCGTCTCGCCGACAATCTTGAAAAAGCCGATGTCGCCCGTCCGGTGGACGTGCGTGCCGCCGCAGAGCTCGCGCGAGAAGCCGAGATCGAGCACGCGCACTTCGTCTCCGTACTTCTCGCCGAAGAGCGCCATGGCGCCAGCCTTCACGGCCTCGTCGAACGGCATCACACGTACAACGCCAGGCGCATTGGCGAGAATTTCGGCGTTGACGATGTCCTCGACGCGCCGGATTTCGTCGTCCGTCATCGGCGCGTTATGGACGAAGTCAAAGCGCGTCTTGTCCGCATCGACAAGCGAACCCTTTTGCTGCACATGGGAGCCGAGCACTTCGCGCAGCGCCTTGTGCATCA
This sequence comes from uncultured Burkholderia sp., assembly GCA_964414365.1. GTDB lineage: Bacteria > Pseudomonadota > Gammaproteobacteria > Burkholderiales > Burkholderiaceae > Trinickia. The sequence continues at coordinate 1,681 of CAYPWK010000161.1, read as the reverse complement.
GGTGCGTAGCCGAGTGGTTGCGGGCCGTGCGCGCCCGCCGGATCGCGTCGATCTCGGCCTTCACGACGTCGCCGACTTTCAGCGTGCCCTGCTCGACGAGGCCGTGATGGCCGATCACGTCGGCCTGCACCTTCTGCGTATCGAGCACGGCGAAGCGCACACAGGCGTTGGCGAGCACGCCGGTGTCGCCGACCTGACCACCCGACTCGGCATAAAACGGCGTGTGATCGAGCACGACGACCGCATGCTGCCCATTCTCGACCTTATCGACCGAGGAGCCGTCGACATAGAGCGCGACGACTTTCGCATCGTCGAAGATGATTTCCTCGTAGCCGTGGAAAGTCGTCTTCGCGCCCGAATACTCGAGCCCCTGCGCCATCTTGAACTTGCCGGCGGCGCGGGCCTGCTCGCGCTGACGCGACATCGCCTCGTCGAACGCCGATTCGTCGACGGACACCCCGCGCTCGCGGCATACGTCGGCCGTCAAATCGAGCGGGAAGCCGTAGGTGTCGTGCAGCTTGAACGCCACTTCGCCGTCGAGCACCTTGCCGCCCTTCTTCTCGAGGTCGGCGAGTGCCGCTTCCAGGATCGACATCCCGTGCTCGATCGTCTCGAAAAAGCGCTCTTCCTCCTGGCGCAGCACGTCCGTCACGCGCGCCTCGCCTTCGCGCAGCTCGGGATAAGCCCCGCCCATCTGTGCGACGAGATCGGCCACGAGCTTATGGAAGAAAGGCCGCTTGCAGCCGAGCTTGTATCCATGACGGATGGCGCGGCGCACGATCCGGCGCAGCACGTAGCCGCGCCCCTCGTTGCCGGGAATGACGCCGTCGACGATGAGGAACGAGCAGGCGCGAATGTGGTCGGCGACGACCTTGAGCGAATTGTTCCCGAGATCGGCAACGCCTGTTTCACGCGCGGCGGCCTCGATGAGCGCTTGAAAGAGATCGATCTCGTAGTTGCTGTGAACGTGCTGAAGCACGGCGGCGATCCGCTCGAGCCCCATGCCCGTGTCGACGCAGGGCTTAGGCAGCGGCGTCATGTTGCCCTGCGCGTCGCGGTTGAACTGCATGAAAACGAGATTCCAGATCTCGATGTAGCGGTCGCCGTCTTCCTCGGGCGATCCGGGCGGGCCGCCCCAGACTTCGGGCCCGTGATCGTAGAATATCTCCGAGCAGGGGCCGCAGGGGCCTGTGTCGGCCATCTGCCAGAAGTTGTCGGACGCATAGCGCGCGCCTTTGTTGTCGCCGATCCGGACGATCCGCTCGCTCGGCACGCCGATTTCCTTCGCCCAGATGTCGTAGGCCTCGTCGTCCTCTTGGTAGACGGTGACCCAGAGTTTCTCCTTCGGCAGGCTGTAGACCGTCGTCAGCAGTTCCCACGCGTAGTGAATCGCATCGCGCTTGAAGTAGTCGCCGAACGAGAAATTACCGAGCATCTCGAAGAACGTATGGTGGCGCGCGGTGTAGCCGACGTTTTCGAGGTCGTTGTGCTTGCCGCCCGCGCGCACGCTGCGCTGCGCCGTGGTCGCACGCCGATACGGACGCGACTCGGCGCCGAGAAACACGTCCTTGAACTGCACCATGCCCGAATTGGTGAAGAGCAGCGTCGGATCGTTACCCGGCACGAGGCTCGACGAGCGGACGATCGTATGGCCCTTCGATTCGAAGAACTTGAGGAATTT
>CAYPWK010000160.1:0-11651 GCA_964414365.1 uncultured Burkholderia sp. | reverse complement strand
TCTTTGCGGAAGGAAGCGCTGCTCGCCGGCGACGATAGAACCGGGTACGCGACTTTGATCGATGATGGATTGCCGATTAGAAAGATCAGGACAAGCCGATAATTTGCATTGAGCAAGCGCTCCATTATTCCCGATTTCACGCGGTCCGTATCGGGTGCGGTCTCGACCGGCTCACCAACGCTTGGGCTCGGCGACCACGTCGCCCATGGGTAGGACGCAATCGCGCGCGATGGCAAGTGCCTCGCTGAGACTCGGGCGCGAATATTGCGGAGGCTTCCCTATCGGAGCAGGCACGCGCCGCCGTGTAACGCCGCCGGGCGTGCCGGAGAAATCGGTTCAATGAGACGGGGGGCAGCGGAGAACACTCGATGTTGAACGGAGCGCTTGCCCTTGCAGGAGCAGCGGCATTCTGTGCCGGCGCGGCACGCCTTGCTGTCGGATGGCACCGGCTCGAGCATGTGCCTGCAGTTACACCGGCAACGCGTGCACTGGGTATTTCAGGCTGCTCCGTCCAAGCCGGCGCCTTTACAATGTTTCACCGGATGCGCCCCGGCCCGCCCTCTGCCGAGAACCGGCCGCCCGTGGTGCTCGTTCACGGTCTGGTCGTCTCCAGCCGCTACATGGAGCCACTCGCCGCCGCACTAGGGCGGCATTTCCGCGTCTTCGCGCCCGATCTGCCGGGCTTCGGTGAAAGCGCCTGCCTGCAGCACCTTCATCGGCCGCCCCTGTCCGTCGTCGAGCTGGCCCACGCGCTGCATCTTTGGCTGCAGACATGCCGGATTGAGCGCGCCATATTCGTCGGCAACTCGTTCGGCTGCCAGGTGCTCGCCGAGCTCGCAGTGCGTTTTCCCGATGTCGTCGACCGACTCGTGCTGCAAGGGCCGACGGTCGATCGCTGCGCCCGCTCGCTACTGCAGCAAATCCCGCGTGCCCTGATCAACGGCCGGCGCGAGCAGCCGAGGTCGCCGGCTCCCGTCGCCCGCATCGACTACGTGAAGGCGGGCCTTGCCTATGCGCTCGGCGCGATACGGATGGCGATACGCGATCAGATCGAGGACCGGCTGCCCGACATCGAGGCACCGACGCTCGTCGTTCGCGGCACCCGCGATTCCCTTGTGACGCAGCGCTGGGCGGAGGAAGTCGCCGGGCTGCTTCCCCACGGCGAGCTGCTCATGATCCGGGGCGGCACGCACACGCTCAATTTCGTCTATCCGGAGAGCTTCGCGTTCGACATTCTGCCGTTCCTTTTGCGCGCACGAGAAGCGCCGAGGCTCGTCGATGTCGTCGCGCAGGCGGGAGCGCATTCGTGAGCAAGCCGCCGCGCGGAATCGCGCGCTTCGACTCGGCCGCCGCGATGGTCCAGGCATTGGCGGCTTCGATGACCGGAAAGCCCTTCGCGAGCCCGAGCCAGTCGCCGGCCCTCGATGCCTTGATGCCGGCCATCAACCAATTGCCGCGTATCGCTCGCGAATGGGCTTACGCGTTCGGCGGGATGACCGAAAGCATCGGTCCTCGGCACGCACGCCAGCTCGATATCGAAAAAATCGCTGAATGGATCGTCGGGCTGTATCCGGACGGTCCGTTCCGTGCCGCCTTCGTCGGCTCATCGAACGGCGCGCTTGTTCATGTGGCCGCGGCGCTCGGCGTGCCGTGGCTGCCTCAAACGTTCCTTTGCCCCGTGCGCGCGCCGTTGTCCGATCCAGACGATGGACGTCGGGCGTTCGAGCAAGGCCGCCGCGTCACCGACGCGCTGCTCGAGGCCGATGATCGCATCGCCGTCCATCACATGTTCGACCCGAACCAGGATCGACTGATGTTGCAGACAATGCGCTATTTCCGGCTTAAATACCGCGCGCTGCCGCTCGCCTACCGCGAGTTCCTGCTGCGCAACCTGCCACCGGGCGGTACGCTCTACATCGTGGCCTGCAAGCGCACATGGCCCGTTACGCGCATGAGCGAGCGGGCGGTCTTTCAGTTTGGTGCGACAGGCGGCGCAACGGAGCATGAATACTTGCACGGCGGGCCGCGTGTGCGCGATTATCTGGCTCGTTACGGCAGCGCTCGCAGCCGTTGGGATCCGCCCAGACCCGACGATATCGCGCCTGAAGCCGAGTGGGGCTTCGACACCGCGCTTATCGACGAACTGCTTTCAATCGGAGCGAGGATGAACTGGCGCATCGTCGAGATACGCTTTCGCGAGCCCGAGGCGGCAAGCTTCGTCGCCGCGAACATCTATCGCGACTGGTATCGCGACGAAGGCATCGAGCCGCGGCGGCTCATCGTCGATTCGTTCCTCTTGATGGATCCGTGGACGACGTTGCGGCTTCACGCGCTTCCGTTCTGGCTGCTCTTTTGCATCGAACGCTCCGCCGACGCGCTGCAGCGCTTCCTGGCCGAACAGCCGCCCTTCGACGAAATCGACCTCATGCTGTTTTCGCACGGCACGGAAAGCATCGGGCTCGAATCGATCACGCGCTGGCGCACGCTGATCGATTCGGCGACGCGCGCAGGGCGCTTCCTGGGCGTCGATGAAGCCCGCTATCCACGCGATTTTGCGACCTTCACGCGGTTTCACGACGCTCTTTCACGACTTGCGCCGCGTTACGAGCCTCCGCAGCCTCTTTCGCCCGAGCGCTTCGAAACGCTGCTGCAGGCGCACGGTCCCGCTTATGACGTCCATTGCCTCGAGCGCGCGCATACATTGCCATGAAAATCCCGGTGCGCACGACACTGCTCTCGGCCGCCGGCATCGCCGCGCTCGGCTATGGGTCGATCGTCACGATGCTGCTTTGGCTGCAAGGCCGGCTCATCTACCCGCTCGAACGAATTCGGGACATTCCACCGCATCCTGATGCGGATCGACTGGCACCCGTCGCCGTTCAAACACGCGATGGGCTCGAGCTCATCATTCGTCATAAAGCGCCCGCATCCGCTGACGCCGCGACCGTCGTACTCTTTCACGGCAACGGAGAAGATCTCTCGCAGCGCGTGCACATTGCACACGACCTCATCGCGGCGGGTTACGGCGTCGTCCTCGCCGAATACCGCGGCTACGGCGGCAACCCCGGCAAGCCGCACGAAGCGGGCCTCTACGCCGACGGCCGCGCGGCGATCGAGTTCGCCTATCGGCAAACGTCGCGCGTGATCCTTCACGGTTACTCGCTCGGCTCCGGCGTTGCGGTGCAGATGGCAACCGAATACCCGATCGACGCGCTGCTTCTCGAAGCGCCGTTCACCTGCATGGCAGACGTGGCCCGCACGCGTTTCCCGTACGTGCCCGTACGCTGGTTGCTGCGCGACCGATATGACAACCTCTCGAAGATCGGCGCCGTGCGCGCTCCGGTGCTGATCTATGGCGGCCTCGCCGACGGGCTCATCTCGCCGCGCCAGTTCGCAGCGCTTCACGCGGCCGTGCCCGGGCCTCGCCGGCTAGCGCTGGTCGATGATGCCGATCACGTCGATGTATGGACAAGAGGCGGCTGCGGCCACGTGCTCTCGTTTCTGCGCGCGCTTTCGCGCGGCAACGTGCCGGGCCCGACCGCCCGGATGCGCGAATGAGGTAGTATCCGCACTCCACTCGTTCCGTCGCTCGGCGATGCCAGACGTGCCAGAAGATTCACGCTTATCCCACCGCAACTTCGATGACTATTGCGCGCAAAAGGCCGGACCGCCAGGCTCGAGCGTCTATTACGCGGTGCGCCAAGCGCCGCTCGCACGGCAGCCGCTGCTGACCGCGCTCTTCGCGCTGCGCCGGGAGCTCGAGCAAACGGTGAAGGAAACGAGCGATCCGGCCATCGGCCGGACGAAGCTCGCATGGTGGCAGCAAGAACTCGGCGCACTCGCGGCGGGGCAGCCGTCGCACCCGGTCTCGCTCGCGCTTGCCGCACATGGCGCCGATATCGGCGGCGAAACTCGAACGCTCGAAGCGCTCGTCGCCGGTTTCGAAATGGATTTGAACCAGGCGCGCTATCTGGACTTCACTAACTTGCGCGCCTACATCGATAAGGTCGGCGGCGCGTTTGCGAGCGCCGTGGCGCGTGTCACGGCGCTCGAACCCGAGCGCGTGGGCGACTGGGCGCCGGCGCTCGGCAACGCGCTGATGCTCGCTCAGCTGGTGCAAGAGCTCGGCAACGACGCGCGCCACGGCCGCATCTATATTCCCATCGACGAGCTGCAGCGCCATCAGGTCACCGCCGCCGATCTCATCAATCGCAGGTACAGCGACGCCTTCTCGGAACTGATGCGCTTTCAGACGGGCCGCGCGCGCGACGCGCTACGGGCGGCGCTCGCCGGCATTCCGTCCGCGGAGCGCAAGACGCAGCGCACGCTGCGAGCGCAATCGGCGATCGCGCTCGCGTTGCTCGACGAAATCGAGCGCGACGGCTTCCAAGTCCTGCACCAGCGGATCGCGCTCACGCCGATTCGCAAGCTATGGATCGCCTGGCGCGCGGCACGCGCACGCTGACTTGTACGGTACCGGTAAGGTAGACCAAGGGAGAAAAACGACCGTCACACGCGACTGGCGCATCGTAGCCAGGCCTGCGCCGCTTTCAGCGCTTGTAGAGCTCGCGCACGGCATCCTCGATATGCTGACGCAGCAGGTGGCGCTCCTCAGGTGTCATATGGCCGTCACGTTGCGTCGTATCGAAGTCGAGCAGCGTATTCATGCGTACGATCGGCTCGGACGCCCCACCTGTTCCCGGATGTTGCCGTTGAATTCGCGGCAGAAAGCGCCTTCCAGGCTGGCTTTCCGCGGCGCCGCGCCGCTGCGGCTCGGCGTGAGCGGCCGTTGAGCCGACGGTGCCGACGACGGCGCCTGCAATGGCAATCGCGACGACCTGCACCCGCATGCGCGGCCACGCTCCCACCGTCATCTTGTTCCCTTCGTCGTGCGGCAACCGGCTACCTCGAAATTACGTGTGCTACGCCTGAGCAAGGCAAGGCAAAAAAGGCAAACTTGTCGGACGGATGAAGTATCCACCGAAGAGCCGGGATCAGTGAAGCAGTTTATGGTCCGGCTATTTACTCAGCCCCCTTGCTGCGGGTAAATTTTGTAACTGACTGTAACCCGATAATTCGGACTTTCCCGACCTGCTTTGCAATCGCGCTAAGATGCCGCCCATGGAAACGAAAAACCCCTCCAAGATTCTCGTTGTCGACGATGACCCGCGGTTGCGCGATCTGCTGCGCCGCTACCTCGGCGAACAAGGCTTTAACGTCTATGTCGCGGAGAACGCGCCCGCGATGAACAAGCTCTGGGTGCGCGAGCGCTTCGATCTGCTCGTGCTCGACCTCATGCTGCCCGGCGAGGACGGCCTGTCGATCTGCCGCCGGCTGCGTGGCAGCAACGACCGAACGCCGATCATCATGCTGACGGCGAAGGGCGAGGACGTCGATCGCATCGTCGGCCTGGAGATGGGCGCCGACGACTACCTGCCGAAGCCGTTCAACCCGCGCGAGCTCGTGGCGCGCATTCATGCGGTGCTGCGGCGGCAGTCGCCGTCCGAGTTGCCGGGCGCCCCCTCCGAGACAGCCGAGGTTTTCGAATTCGGCGACTTCGCGTTGAACCTTGCCACGCGGACGTTGACCAAGGCCGGACAGGAAATCCCGCTCACCACGGGCGAATTCTCGGTGCTGAAGGTGTTCGCTCGCCATCCGCGCCAGCCGCTCTCGCGCGAAAAGCTGATGGAGCTCGCGCGCGGGCGCGAATACGAAGTCTTCGATCGGAGCCTCGATGTGCAAATCTCGCGTCTGCGCAAGCTGATCGAGACCGATCCCAGCAGCCCGCGTTTCATTCAGACCGTCTGGGGCCTCGGCTACGTCTTCATCCCCGACGGCTCGGCGTGACGCACGACGCGCCGCCCTCTGCCCATTCCCAGTAGGCCATGCGGATCGATCGGCGTTTCTTTGCGCATGTCTTCGGCGGACTCTTCTGGCGGACGTTCCTGCTCATTGCGCTGCTGATCGCGGTCAGCCTCGCTGCGTGGTTCCAGAGCTTCAGGGTCATCGAGCGCGAGCCGCGCGCACAACGCGTCGCCTTACAGCTTGTCGCCATCGTCAAGCTCACGCGCACCGCGCTGCTCTACTCGGACCCGGACCTGCGACGCGCGCTGCTCCAGGACCTCGAGAGCAACGAGGGCGTGCGCGTCTATCCGCGCGAGGCCACGGACAAATACACGCTGCAGCCTGACGAGTCGCTGAACCGTCTGATCGAGCATGACATCCGCGGGCGACTCGGCGACGACACGATCATCGCGCAGTCGGTCAACGACATCCCCGGCGTCTGGATCAGCTTCAAGATCGACGACGACGATTACTGGGTCGCGCTCGATCGCGAGCAACTCGACAACGTCACGGGCCTGCAGTGGTTGGGCTGGGGGGTCTTCGCCCTCGCGCTCTCGCTTTTTGGCGCCGCGTTCATCACGAGCCTCGTCAACCGACCTTTCGCCCGACTTTCGGCCGCCGCGCGCAGAGTCGGCTCCGGGGAGTCCCCCGAGCCGCTACCCGAGCGCGGGCTAGGCGTCGCGGCCGAAACGAACCGCAGCTTCAATCAGATGGTGCGCGATCTCGAGCAGCTCGAGGCCGATCGGGCGGTCATGCTGGCCGGCATCTCGCACGACCTCCGCACGCCGCTTGCCCGGCTGCGCCTGGAAACGGAGATGAGCCCGTCCGATCAGGGGACGAAGGATGCGATGATCGACGACATCGAGCAGATGGACATGATCATCGGCCGCTTCCTCGATTACGCACGCCCTGCCCAGCACATGTCGGAATCTGTCGACCTCTCGCAAGTGGCCGGCGAGATGGCTGCGCGCCTCGCGAGCGAGGACGGCGTGCGGCTCGCCACGAAGCTGGCCCCGACCGCCGTCATCGAAGCCGATACGACCGATGTGCGGCGCGTGGTCGGCAATTTGCTCGAGAACGCTAGGAAGTACGGTCATAGCGAGACCGACGGGATTCCCCACATCGTCCTCGAGACGCGCGTCGTGCATTCGCGCGTGGAGCTGTCGGTGCTCGACGAAGGTCCCGGAATCCCCGACGATCAGCTCGCGCTCGTGACGCGGCCCTTTTACCGCGTCGACTCGGCGCGCAGCCAGGCGAACGGCACGGGTCTCGGCATGGCGATCGTGCAGCGGCTCGTCAGCCGTCACCGGGGCACATTGCGGCTGCGCAACCGCGTACCGGGGCCGGGCCTCGAGGTCACGATCGAGTTTCCGGCGGCAAGGAGCATATAAGGGAACATGCCCCAGCCGCTGCAAGGAAGGCCTCCGCTTCTTCGCTCATGCCGTCGCCGGTGCGACCGTACATCGCGAAAAGCTATCCGACTTAGTAGGCAAAAACTATTGATATGAACTGTCAATAGTGTTATAGTTGCGGCTGTGTAACGGAATCGTTACAGGCAACAGGTAGCTTTGGAACACACCGTTTTTTTCAACACATACAGGAGTCACTGCATGAAAACCGTGGGCGATAAACTGGAAGCATTCACCGTCACCGCCGCCAAGCCGGGCTTCAACAACCATGAAGAAAACGGCCAGTCGGCGTTCGAAGAAGTCACCGAACAGTCGTTCCCGGGCAAGTGGAAAGTCATCTATTTCTATCCGAAGGACTTCACGTTCGTGTGCCCGACCGAGATCGTCGAGTTCGCGAAGCTTGCGAAGGATTTCGCGGAACGCGACGCCGTGCTTCTCGGCGGCAGCACCGACAACGAATTCGTCAAGCTCGCATGGCGCCGTGAGCACAAGGACCTGAACAAGCTGAACCACTACTCGTTCGGCGACGTGAAGGGCGAACTGGTCGACCAACTCGGCGTGCGCGACAAGGAAGCCGGCGTGGCGCTGCGCGCGACGTTCATCGTCGATCCGGACAACACGATCCAGCACGTTTCGGTCAATAACCTGAACGTCGGCCGCAGCCCGCAAGAAATCCTGCGTATTCTCGACGGCCTGCAGACGGACGAACTGTGCCCCTGCAACCGCGCAGTGGGCGGCGCAACGCTGTAACGCGCGTCTCGTCACTCGAAAGCCCGCTATGCTGTTTCAAGCCGGCGGGCTTTTTTGTCGAATCCACGATAGGAGCAATCAATGGAATTCTTGTCTTCGATTAAGGACCGCATTCCCGACTATGCGAAGGATATCCGGCTGAACCTCGACGGCACGATCGCGCGCTCTTCGCTCGAGGGCAGCGACGCTGTTGCCGTGGCATTGGCTGCCGCGTTCGCCGCCAAAAGCAAGACCATTGTCGACGCGATCCGATCCTCGGGCGCCCTATCGCCCGAAGAGATCAACGGCGCCCAGACGGCGGCGGCGTTGATGGGCATGAACAATGTGTGGTACCCGTTTGTCGAGATGGCGAACGACGCCGATCTCAAGTCGCAGCGCCCCGAGCTCCGTATGGGTGCTTATGCGACGCACGGCGGCGTCGATAAGCGTCGCTTCGAGATGTATGCGCTTGCGGCTTCGATCGTGGGCAAGTGCCATTTCTGCGTGGCATCGCACTTCGCGCTGCTCAAGAACGAGCAAGGTATGTCGGCTCAGCAATTGCGCGACGTGGGCCGCATCGCGGCAGTCGTCAACGCGGCGGCACAGGTGCTCGCGATCGAAGGTCAATAAGGCCTCCGCGCAAGGCGTTAGGGCACGTCAGGTCGCCTTGTCGAGCGTGCGCAGCAGTACCGCGGCCTGCGCCTCGATCCCCTCCCCACGCCCGAGGTAGCCGAGCTTCTCGTTGGTCTTCGCCTTCACGTTGACGCACGTGAGCGGCAGCCCGAGATCCTCGGCGATGTTCGCCCGCATCGCATCGATGTGCGGCGCGAGCTTCGGCGCCTGCGCGATAACCGTACTGTCGACGTTCTCTATCGCGAAACCGGCCTGCGCGATGCGCGCTGCGCATTCGCGAAGCAGCACGCGGCTATCGGCTCCCGCGAAGCGCGCGTCCGTATCGGGAAAATGGCGGCCGATGTCCCCCAGCGCAGCCGCGCCGAACAGCGCGTCGGTGATCGCGTGCAACAGCACGTCGGCGTCGGAGTGGCCGTGCAGGCCCCGGTCATAGGGCACCGTCACACCGCCTATGATGAGCGGCCGCCCCGGCACGAGCGCGTGAACGTCATACCCCTGTCCGATTCTGTAGTTCATTCGATATTTTCCGTTGCGATGAGGAGATGAGAGCCAGGCTCCCGCGATGGCGGCCCAGCGTCTCGGGGACTTACGCCGAAACGCCGCTGCGCAAGATTGCGTCCGCCAGATCGAAATCCTCGGGGTAAGTCACCTTGAAGTTGCGCAGGCTCCCTTGAACGAGACGCGGCGCGTGGCCTAGCCATTCGATCGCGCTCGCCTCGTCGGTCAGATCGTGCCCGTCGCGTTGAGCGCGCTCGATCGCCTCGCGCAACATACCGATCCTGAACATCTGCGGCGTCTGCGCCTGCCATAGTCCGTTGCGCGATTCCGTCCGCGCAATACGCTCGCCGGCCTCCACGTCGACACGCTTCAACGTATCGGCAACTGGCAGCGCGATGATGCCGCCTACCGGATCGTCCTTCACCGCCGCGACCAGCGAGCGGATCAGTGCCGGCGTCACGCCGGGCCGGGCCGCGTCGTGCACGAGCACCCAGTCGTCGCCCGATGCGCCAAACTCGGCGAGCGCGCTCAGCCCGTTCATGACGGACGCCTGGCGCGAGGCACCGCCGCAGCGCCGCACGGCGAAGCGCAACCCGCCGAAGCGCCGTGCGTCGAAATGTGTATCGTCCGGCGCGAGCACGACGAGCGTCTGCGCGAACTCGCTGCAGGCATCGAACGCGGCAAGCGTGAAATGCAGCAACGGCTTGCCGGCCACAGTACGGTACTGCTTGGGCATCGGCGCGCCGGAACGGCTGCCGGTGCCGGCGCAAGGAATCAAGGCGAAGAGGCGCGAGGTCACGAAACGAAGTTGGGGGTGAAAAGTAAAGGACGGATTTTATAATAGGTGCTTCGCGCGAGGCGCCCGCGTAACGGATGCGCTCGCGTCGCCATTTCTTTCGTCATGCCTCGAACCGCTGGATTGTCCACCTTGCCTCTGCTGCCATTCCCTATCGTCAAACCCGGACAGCGCTATGCCTTCGACGGCACGCACGGCTCCTCCGATGCGCTCGTCATCGCCCGCTATCTGCAGACGGCGGGGAAATCGGCGCCGCTCATCGCCGTCGTCTGTGCGAGCGCCGTCGACGCGCAGCGGCTCTCACAAGAAATCGCCTGGTTCGCGCCGAGCGCACGCGTGCGGCTCTTGCCCGACTGGGAAACGCTGCCGTACGACACGTTCTCGCCGCACCAGGATCTGGTCTCGGAGCGGCTCGCGACGCTGCACGACCTTGGCGAAGCGCGCTGCGACGTCCTGCTCGTGCCGGCAACGACGGCCCTCTACCGGATGCCGCCGGCCTCTTTTCTTGCCGCGTATACGTTCTCCTTCGCGCAAGGCGAGCGGCTCGACGAGGCGAAGCTGAAGGCGCAACTGACGCTGGCAGGCTACGAGCACGTGAGCCAGGTCGTGCGTCCCGGTGAGTACTGTGTGCGAGGCTCGCTGATCGACCTTTATCCGATGGGCTCGCCTCTGCCGTACCGGATCGACCTTTTCGACGATCAGGTCGACTCGATACGCGCCTTCGATCCCGATACCCAGCGCAGCCTTTACCCCGTGCGTGACGTGCGTCTCTTGCCCGGACGCGAGTTTCCGTTCGACGAGGCCGCGCGCACCGCATTTCGTAGCCGCTGGCGCGAAGTGTTCGAGGGTGATCCGAGCCGCTCCTCGATCTACAAGGACATTGGCAACGGCGTCCCATCGGCCGGCATCGAGTACTATCTGCCGCTTTTCTTCGACGAGACGGCGACGCTCTTTCACTACTTGCCCGAGGGCGCTCATCTCGCGTTCGTCGGCGATCTCGATAGCGCGATCAGGCGATTCACGGCCGACACGAAGCAGCGCTACGCATTCCTCTCGCACGATCGCGAGCGGCCGATCCTCGAACCGCAGCGGCTCTTTCTCACCGACGACGACTTCTACACGCTCGCCAAGCCGTTCGCGCGACTCGTGCTGCCCGCAGACGGCGGCGGCGGCTGGTCGACTCCGCTGCCGCCGCTCGCGATCGATCGCCACGCCGACAACCCGGTCGCCGCGCTCGGCGACTATCTGTCGACGAGCGGCCGCCGCGTGCTGATCGCGGCCGAGACCGCGGGCCGGCGCGAAACGATCGCGCAGCTGCTTGCCGAGAACGGCTTGCGTCCGCACCCCGTCGACAGCTTCGAAAGCTGGCTCGAAAGCGATGCTTCGTTCGCGCTCGGTGTCGCACCGCTCGCCAACGGCTTCGCGTTGCCGAGCGAAAGTTGGGCGATCGTCACCGAGACCGAGCTTTACGGCGGACTGGCGCGCCGTGCCGGCCGGCGGCGCCAGGAGCAGGCGAGCAGCGTCGATTCGATGGTGCGCGACCTCTCCGAGCTGAAGGTCGGCGACCCTGTCGTCCATGCCCAGCATGGTATCGGCCGCTACATGGGCCTCGTGACGATGGACCTCGGCGAAGGGGAAACCGAGTTCCTGCACCTCGAATACGCGGGCGACAGCAAGCTTTACGTGCCCGTCGCGCAGTTGCACGTGATCTCGCGCTATAGCGGCGCCGACCCCGAAAGCGC
>CAYPWK010000159.1:0-11657 GCA_964414365.1 uncultured Burkholderia sp. | reverse complement strand
GCGCTTGCATGGCATGCAAGAGGTCAGCGGTTCGATCCCGCTTACCTCCACCAAGACATAGTCCGCAGACAGCCGCAGCAGTACGAAAAGCCTTGAGAAATCAAGGCTTTATCTTTTTCTACCGTCCGTAGAATTCCCTGTATTCCGTAGTGTCACCGCGTTCGCGTGTACTACAAGGTCGGCGGTAGTTTTTGCGCTTCTCCTGTCACCTTCCGCCGCGTATCTAACATTTCTTCCGCGCTCGGCTATCCTCGAATCGCATTAGCACTATATCGCCGGGGCACTGAGCTGACGCGGGTATTGCGCGTATTCGTTCGACGCTGAATCGACCCGTTGTGAGCATCATCGGAGGACGCGGTCATGTGCGTACGTAACGTTCTTTTAGGACTACTGGTTAGCGCAGTCTGTGCTTATTTGGTTCAAACAGAAGCAGTCGCACAAGGCGGTCGCGGGAATGGTTATCACGGTGGTGTAGGTGTGGGTAGCCCTGGTGGGACACCGGGTGGTGGAACATCGGGTGGTGGGACACCGGGTGGTGGAACAGCGGGTGGTGGGACAGCGGGTGGTGGGACAGCGGGTGGTGGGACAGCGGGTGGTGGGACATCGGGTGGTGCGACATCGGCTGGTGGAACAGCGGGTGGTGCGACATCGGCTGGTGGAACAGCGGGTGGTGGGACGTCGGCTGGCGGAACAGCGGGTGGTGCGACATCGGGTGGTGCGACATCGGGTGGTGCGACATCGGGTGGTGCGACATCGGGTGCGACATCGGGTGGCGGGACGTCGGCTGGCGGGACATCGGCTGGCGGCCCCCAAGGTGGGGTGTCGGGTGGCGAAAGTCACGGTGGCGAAAGTCACGGTGGCGAAAGTCGCGGTGGCGAAAGTCGCGGCGGCGAAAGTCGCGGCGGCGAAAGTCACGGTGGCGAAAGCCACGGCGGCGGAAGTCACGGTGGCGGAAGTCACGGCGGCCAAGGTCACGGCGAATAATGAAACGGCCGAACGCGTGACGAAGTCCCATGCGCAATAGCCCGGCGGTGTACAAGTCGTTGTCGAATCGTTACTTCCGCTCGTTGTGGTGCGGGGTGGCGCCGTCGGGGCGTGCAATATAGCCGCAATAGCATCGGTGCGGCGCTCTCATTGCGCAATTGCAATGCAATTGCGGGCAACGGGCGTCGCGTGACGACCGGCAGCAGGCAGCGCGTTTCACTCCTGATACGCCTATATCGTCTGGAGCGGCTAAACAGGGGGATGTTGAAAGCAGCTTGTAATAGCCGCAGCAACGATGAAACGTTTTTTAAAAAAACAGAAGACGCTTGCGGGTCCGAACCGCGCGAACTCCTCTCTACTATTGGATTGGCGCCGTACTTGCTACTCGTGCCCACCGACATCTCGGGTTCGAGAGCCCTGTGAAAGCCGTCAGTCGACTGGGAAAAAACCCATTTCGGCCGACCGATAAATCGGGCTGCCAAGATAGCCGAAAACCGTGGCCGACGAGCCTGCGGACAAGGAAAGGGGTGAGATATGAGCGCGAAATATCGTTTGGTGATTGCGGAAGATCATCATCTGCTTCGGTGCGGGTTGCGTTCGATGCTGTCCGCGTTGGGTGAGTACGATGTGGTCGGTGAGGCCAAAGACGGCAGGGAGGCATGTCAGCAAGCGATCGCGTTGACGCCCGACATCATCCTGACAGATCTCTCGATGCCGGGGATGAACGGCATCGACGCAGTCGCAACGATCAAGCGCCGCTCCCCGCAAATTCGCATCGTCGTGCTGACGGTTCACAAAGCTGAAGAGTATGTTCGGGAAGCATTGCGCGTCGGCGTGGATGGCTACGTCCTGAAGGACGCGTCGTTCGACGAGCTCGTGGCTGCGCTGCGCGCGGTCATGCAGGGCAAGCGCCATTTGAGCGCCGACGTCTACGGCAATCTGGTCCAGTCATTCGTGACCGGGAGGGACGTGTCGATGCCGAAGAGCCCCTGGGAGCTATTGACCGCTCGCGAGCGCAGTGTGCTCAAGCTCGTGGCGGAGGGCCGCACGAATCGGCAGGTGGGGCAGTACCTGAATCTGAGTCCCAAGACGATCGAGAAGTACCGTGCCAACCTCATGCACAAGCTCGACATCTCCAACTTGACGGGGCTCGTCTTGGCGGCGATCGACATGGGCCTCATCGCCGCAACGCCGGAAAGACCCATCGGCGCGCACGATACAGCCGGTAAGTCTGGCATGGTCAGCGCAGCGGGCGACGGCATGAGCATGGCGCCGGGCGCCTGAGTTCCGAGTTCCAAGCCGCGCGAGGCGGCGCGGCGTGCGTTCATGGCCCTCGCGCTTATGCGCTCCAGAGCGCGGAAACGAGCGTGCCGCCTCTGATGCTCGACTGGATCACGAAACTGCCGCCGGCCGACTCCACGCGTTGCTGCATTCCGATCAGACCGAGACCGCTGACCGGCGCCGGGTCGGCTGCGAGCGGCACCGTGTCGAAGCCGACGCCGTCGTCCTGGATCGTCAGCAGTACGCCGGTCTTGATGCAATCGAGCCTCACCTCAATCTTGCTCGCCGACCCATGCCGGAGCGCATTGTTGATCGCCTCCTGCGTGATGCGGAAGATGTCGGCCTTCAGGTTGTCGGGGATTTCATCGTCCCGGATGCGGCACTCGAAGTGTACGCGCAGATTCTGCGCACGCTCCTCGACGCGCCTGCAAAGCGACGCGATCGCCGCGACGAGCCCGAGGCGATCGAGCAAGATGGGATGCAGCTCGCCGCAAATCTGGCGCACGTCGCCGATCGCCTCGCACAGGCGCACCACGGCCGCGTCGAGCAGCTCGCGCGCTTCGGCGATGCGGCCGCCATGTAGGCGGATCAGCGCGTCCTCGACGGTCAGCTTGATGAGCGTAAGCCCCTGCCCGAGACCATCATGCAGCTCGGAGGCGATTCGCTTGCGCTCGCGCTCCTGGCCAATCATCAATTGGCCGTACTGGCGTCGGCGCCGCGCTTCGTCTGGCGGCGGCACCTCGCCCGGCGAAGGCCGTGTATGAAGCGGCTCCTCGAAGATCGTCAGAATCGCACTGACGCTTCCTGCGTTATCCATGATCGGATGCTGGTGGATCTGGATCCCGCATGCCCGTCCGTCGCGCCCATGAAGCACGGCGTGAAACGACAGGAACGTCCCCGCCGCACAAGACGACAACCCTTCGCGGATGCTCGCTTTTGCATCGTTTTCGGCCATCGCGATCAGCGTGCGGCCGAGCAGCTCGTCGCTCGTATAGCCGAAGAGAAACGCCGTGCTGCCGTTGACAGCGACGAACCGTCCGTCGAGCGAGAGGATTGCGAGCGCGGCGCCGCGCGCGTCGACGGCAGCGCCGAAATCCTTGTCGCCGTGTCGTACGGCGGTGCTGAGTCTGCGGACAGCGTCGATGACGTTGCGCCACTTTACGTTCCGGAGTCCGCTCGGCGGAAATGCGTTCATCGGGCCTCCGTAGGCGAGTATGTGCTTATCGGCACCGAACAACGCGCTTGTGAGCGCCGCCATGGGCGCGCCCTCGCTCGCATACCGGTCCGCTCCACCGTTGCCCTTTGTGCGCAGGGTAACTGAATTTTAGGTTTCGCCGTAAGACACGCAACGGGTCGACGTCTGCCAACTGCGTAGCGGGTAGTTACCCATGCGCGCGGTCGGGCATTCCTCATTTATTGCACCCCTATTGAGCGACAAGAATGTGATCAGACCAGACGGGCGGGGCCGGCGGGGCGGCGCAAGGAGGACATCGTGAATGTCGATACAAGATTAATACGGATTTTCCGGCACTCGCCGCATCGTTGCCACGAAGCCAGGGCATGTCGTCCCGCGCGACGCGCGGCAGGCTTCACGCTGCTCGAGCTGCTTGTGGTCATGGTCATCATCGGACTCCTGGCCGGGCTCGTGGCGCCGCAGTACTTCAATCAAATAGGCAAATCGAACGTCAAGATCGCGAAGGCCCAGATCGACTCGCTCGGCAAGGCGCTCGACGAATACCGCCTCGATGTCGGCCAGTACCCAACCACAGAGGAAGGGCTCGACGCGCTTTATACGAGGCCGCAAAACGAGCCGCGCTGGAGCGGACCGTATTTGAAGAAAGCCGTGCCGCTCGATCCCTGGAGCCGTGCGTACGTCTATCGCTCGCCGGGCGAGCATGGCGAGTACGACCTTTATTCGCTCGGCAGGACCGGGCAGCCGGGCGGCACAGGCGAGGACGTGGCGATCACGTCTTGGTGAAATGTGACTTCGCGAGCGGCCGCGAACCACGCGTTTCGGGCGGCCGGGGGAGAGCTGAAGTGAAGTACGAGTTGCGCGTCTTCGATGCAGCCGGTCTCATGCAGACGATCAGTGTCGAAGAAGATACGTCGGATGGCGCCGCGGGCATTGCGCGCTCGCGCGGCTTGCGCGTGATCTCGGTCCGTGCGCAGGGTGCCTCGCGTAGGCGACTGACCGTGCGCACGGCGCTGCCGGGCGCGCGGTTCAATGTCGAACTCTTCGCGCGCGAGCTGGCCGCGCTGCTCGATGCAGGCGTGAGCGTCATCGATGCGTTGCGCACGCTCGGCAGCAACGAGCGCCGTGAAGCGTCGGCGCGCGTCTATCGCGAACTGCTGCGGCGACTTGAGGAAGGCCATGCACTTTCTGCCGCGCTGAAGTTCGCCGACGATGTCTTCCCGCCGGTCCTCGTGGCCTGCGTGAAAGCCAGCGAGCAGACGGGCGGCCTCGCCGAAAGCCTGAAACGATTCTCGCGCAACAGCGCCACGCTGCAGGCGCTGCGCGCGCGCGTGGTTTCGGCGTCGGTCTATCCCGCGGTGCTCCTCACGGTCGGCGCGGCCGTTGTGCTGTTTCTCCTCGCATTCGTCGTGCCGCGCTTTGCGAGCCTGCTCGAGAAGAGCGGTCACGAGCTGCCGTTGCTATCGCGATGGTTGATGGCGTGGGGCTCGCTCGTTCACACGCATGGTGCCGCAATGGCGAGTGCGTTGGCGATTGCCGTGCTCGTTGTGCTGATCGCGTTGCGGCGCGCCTCGGTGCGCAACTGGATCGCCGATCGCATTCTTGCGCTGCCTGGAATCGGTGAATACTTCCGCATCTATCGCCAGGCGCAGTTCTTCCGCACGGCTGCGATGCTCGTCGACGGCGGCATTCCCGTCGTTCACGCATTCGACCTGGCGCAGGCACTCGTGAGCCGCACCGATCGAGTCGCGCTTGCCAATGCGCTCGAGCGCGTGCGCAACGGCGGCAGGATTTCCGACGCGTTTCTCGACTGCGGGCTGGCGAGCCCCATCACATACCGGCTTTTGACCGTTGCCGAGAAGACGGGCGGCCTCGGACCGGTGCTCGACAACGTGGCGAGCTTTCAGGAAGCGCATGTGTCCCGCGCGATTGATTTGATCTCGCGGCTCATCGAGCCGGCAATGATGATCGTGATCGGCGTCGTGATCGGCGGCATCGTCGTCTTGATGTACATGCCGATTTTCCAATTGGCTTCGAGCATCGAGTGAGGTACGCCATGGATACGCTCAGCACGAACGCCGCGACCAGCCGCACGCACTACCGCGATGCGCTCGCCTTGCTCGCCGAGCGTCATGGATCGACCGTGCGCGCGCTCGAGGCACTGCCGGAGCAATTGGGCACTGACGCGCAAACGGCGCTTGCCGGCCTCGCCGAGGCGTTCCACATGGCGCCGATCGGCATGCGCGAGTTGCATCGTCTCGAGCCCGACTTCGACGTCATGCCGTTCGTGGAGGCGGCCGCGCGTCTCACGATCTGCTTTCGCGATGGCGCAGGGCTCTTGTTCGTGACTGTCGATCCGCTCGATGCGCGCACGCGCGGGTGCGTGGATCAGCGCATGCGCGCGCGCCCGACCACGGCCTACCGCTGGGCGCTTGCGAGCGTTGGCGATCTGAACGCCTATCTGGCCGCATGCGAAAAAGACGTGCGCGCGATGGACACGGTTGCGCTCGGCGAAACGACGGCGAAGTCGGGCGATACGGCCGCACTTGCATTGACGTTGCAGGGCATCAGCCACGATGACAGCCCCGTCGTCAGGCTGCTCAACTCGACGATCTACGACGCGTTGAAGATGCAGGCGAGCGATATTCACCTCGAATGCCGCGGCCACGGGCTCGTCATCAAGTACCGCATCGATGGCGTGTTGAACGTGGTCGGCAGAATGGAGGGCCGAGAGCTTGCGGATCAGGTACTGTCGCGACTCAAGGTGATTTCCGAGCTCGACATCGCCGAGCGTCGCGTGCCGCAGGACGGTCGCTTCAAGGCCCAGTTCGCGGCGCGCGAGATCGACTTTCGCGTGTCGATCATGCCGAACCTCTTCGGCGAGGATGCCGTGCTGCGCATTCTCGACCGCTATCAGCTCTCACAGGCCGCCGGCGGCCTGACGCTCGAGGCGCTCGGCTTTCAGGCGGCGGACATGACGTTCATGCGCACCGTTGCCGAGATGCCCTATGGGATGCTGCTCGTGACGGGGCCGACTGGCAGCGGCAAGACGACGACGCTCTACGCGATTCTCACGGAGATCAACGACGGTCTCGAGAAGACCGTGACGATCGAGGATCCTGTCGAGTATCAGCTCGGCGACATCTTGCAGATTCCCGTCAACGAAGCGAAAGGGCTTACCTTCGCGCGCGGGCTGCGCTCGATTCTGCGCCATGATCCGGATCGCATCATGGTCGGCGAGATCCGCGATACGGAGACCGCACAGATCGCCGTCCAGGCGGCGCTCACGGGCCACCAGGTGTTCACGACCGTGCACGCGAATAACGTGTTCGACGTAATCGGGCGCTTCACCAACATGGGGGTCGATGCATACAGCTTTGTGTCCGCGCTCAACGGCGTGATTGCTCAGCGTCTCTTGCGCCAGTGCTGCACCGAGTGCGCCGTCGCCGACGAGACGATCGCGCCTGAGCTGCTCGTGCGCTCGGGCATCGATCCTGATACCGCGCACGCGTATCGCTTTCGCCGCGGCATCGGCTGCGCGACCTGCCGCGGCACCGGATATCGGGGCCGCCGCGCGATCGCCGAAGCGCTGCGAATGAACGACGAATTGCGCCAGCTGCTTTCGGAGCGGGCGCCGCTCGGACAGATCAAGAGCGCGGCCATGCGATGCGGGATGACGACGCTGCGCCGGGCCGCGCTGAAATTGCTCGCGGCGGGCGAGACGACGCTCGAGGAGATCAATCGTGTCACGATCGTCGACTGACGCGCTGGTCATTGGCATCGGCACCCGCGATATCGCGATCGGGATGCCCCGTGCGAAGCGGCCGGAGTGGGCCGCCGCGTGCAAGCGCGCCGCGCAGGTGCTTCGCCGTGCAAGGCGAGGCGGCGAGTGCGCCGAAACAACTCCTGCGACTGCCGTGTCGCACCGGCTTATCAATATTGAAACAACACGCTGCTACACGGAAGAGGGCGCGCTCGATGCTCTGACACATGCGCTGGCCGACACGGGGATACACACGCGCGCAAGGCGTCGCGCGACGTTCGTGCTCGACGACTTCTGGGGCTATCACGCGATCTTGCAGGGCGACTTGCGTGCCTTGCGAGCCAAAGAGATCGACGAGGTGACGGCCGCTTACTTCGCCGACACGTACGGCGTCGATGCAACCACGCTGTCGGTGCGATGGCAAGTGCAGCCTGGCGGCCGGTCGCTTTTCGCGAGCGCGTTGCCGCGCTCATTGATCGAGGGCATCCGCGCGCGGGCGCAAGGCGCACGATTCGGCATCGCAAGCCTTACGCTGGCATTGCCGCAGACGCTGAACCGGGCGCGGTCCGCCATTGCAGGACGGAACGGGTGGCTGCTCGTCGCGACTGGCACGCTGCTGCATGCCGTGACGATCGACGATCGCGGCTGGTCCGCTTACGACACCGAGCGGCTTTTTCACGAAAACGCGAGCGATGCCGAAGGCATTGCCGATGCCGCGCGACAGCTGTTCGGGCGATCGGCGGCGTCGCACGAGGAAAAAACCGACGTCTACTTGTGCGGGCTCGCGCTCGATCCTGCGCCGTTCCAGCAAAGGTTCGCGCGGGTGCACGCACTTCGCGAGCATATGAGCAACGCGCCCGGGGCGCTGAGACTGATGGAGCTCGCACCATGATGCCGCATCTGACGATCGATTTCGCGCGGCGCGGCGCGGGTCTGCCACGGGCCGGCGTGGCGTTGTCGGTCGTCGCCACGCTGCTGATGCTGCTCGCAGGCGATGCGCTTTGGCGCGCGTATCGCGACAACGATCGCGCGCACGAGGCGCTGGCGGCTGCGGTGCATCGCGCACCCGCGCCACCGCATCACGATGCTGCCGCGTCGACACCGGCAGCGCGCCAGCAGGCCAAGCAGATCGGCGCGGTGTTCAGTGAGCTGACGGTGCCGTGGCAGGACTTGCTTGCGATCGTCGAAGGGTATCGCGAGCACGACGTCGCACTGATCGGAATCGACCAGAGCCCTGCGCAAGGCCAGATCCGTATCACCGCCGAAGCAAAAGACTTCGACGCCATGATTCGGTATCTCAAGTACCTTCAGGGCAGCGCGCTCTTGCGTCAGGCCGTGTTGAACACGCATCTCGTCGAGACGACGACGCCGGGCGTGCCCGTGCGGTTCCAGATTGCGGCGATTTGGAGGAAGCCATGACGGCGAGCCGATTGCGCGACTTCTTGAAAACCGCGGGCTTCGAGTTGCGCCGCGTGTTCGGCTGGCCCGGCCTCGCCGGCACGATGGCGCTCGTCATCGCCGCGGCCGCCGCGGGCGCGGTGCCTGCGCTGAAATCGGATACGCAAAGCGCTCGCGAACGTATTCGGCTTGTGCGCGCGGCGGCGAAAGCGTCGCATCAGCATAGCGTGACCCACGACGACGACCAGGCCCATGTGCTCGCGGCATTACCGGAGCTCGTACCGTCGTTCGCGCAAAACGGCGACGACGTGGCCACGATACTCGCGCAGGCCCACGTGACGAACGTGACGCTCGGTTCGGCCCAATACCAGATCGGGGGCGATCGCTCGGGTCCGTTTACGACCTACCAAGTCCTTCTGCCCGTCAAGGACCACTACGTCAACATCCGACGCTTCGTCGCGCTCGTGCTCGACAGCGTGCCCAACGCCGCGCTGCAGGAAATCCACGTCGAACGGCCGGCCGTCAACGGCGACGTGCTGGAAGCCCGAATCCGCTTCGACCTGATCTATCGGGCGAGCCGATCATGAGACCGCTCCTTGCCTCACTGCTCGCCGTGGCCGCCGGACTCATCGCATGGTCCGGTGCTCGGTATTTGAACGTGCCGGATGCATTCGGCGCGCGGTTGCCGCGCGACAGCATGCAACAAGCAACGAAGGCGGCGTTGTACTCGGGTGCGCCGCTGCCGCAAGGCGCTTCGCAACCCGGCGCGACCGGAGCCGCGCACGCCAAGGCAGGTGAGCCGAAGCCCGCGAGCGCCGCAGCCTCGCCGGCCAAGAACACATCGGGAGTGGCTGTCGGCCAGACGCCGCGCGAGCGGCTCGCGGCGCTGCGCACGCCGCTTTCTCCGGATGCGCAAAACGATCCGTTCAGCGTACTGTCATGGCTGCCGCCGCCGCCGCCTCCGCCGCCTGCACCCGTTGCGGCGCCGGTGCAGGAACCGCCGCCCGCCGCGCCGCCGTTGCCGTTCGCCTACGTCGGCAGGCTCAACGGCAATCCAGACAAGCCGCAGGTCTTTCTCAGCAACGGCGACCAATTGCTGATCGTGTCGCCGGGAGAGGTGATCGACGGTCGGTATCGGTTCGAGTCCATTGCGCCAACCGAGGCGGTCTTTACGTTTTTGCCGCTAAATGAAAGACAAGTACTGACCTTCGACGGCGAGGAGCAGACCAAATGAAACCGACAACGAGGCCGGTCGTAGTAGCACTCAAACCGGACCGCCAACACTCGCCCCGCCAGCCGAAATCCGAATCGATTGCACGCGGTGCGGCGTGGGCCATCGTATTTTCGCTGCTAAGCGGCTGCGCGACGAATATCGACCAATTGCGAGAGGCGAGCGAGCAAGCGCCGACCAACGCGAAGGCGCACTTGAAATACCTCGACGAACGCAACCGGCAGGTGAATGCGCTTCTCGACGAAGCGGACAGGCTGCGCAGCGAGCAAGCGTACGACCAAGCGGTGGGCAAACTGGTGCAGGCTTGGCAACTCGATCCGACGAACGAGCGCGGCAAGCGGATAAGCGCGGCGATCGAACTCGATCGCCGCGACGGCGAGATCTTGAAGGAAGTCGGTCGCATGATGCAGCGCGGTTCGCTCGGCGCGGCGTCGGATCGGCTCAATCAAGTACTTGCCGATAACCCGAACAACGTGACCGCGCTGCGCCTTTATCGAGACCTCGCCGAAAAACGTCGTCTGCAACGGCTTGCCGACGACGAGAAGAGTCGAGCCTCGTCGATCATGAAGAAACCCGTTTCTCTGCAATTTCGAGATGCGAACGTGCGCATGGTATTCGAGGCGCTCTCGCGCACGACGGGCTTGAACGTCATTTTCGATCGCGACGTGCGCACCGATCTTAAGACGACGATCTTCGTCGCCGATGCCGCGCTCGAGGATACGATCGACATGATCCTCATGCAAAGCCAGCTCGAAAAGAAGGTGCTCAATGCGAACACGGTGTTCGTCTATCCCGCGACGCCGGCGAAACAGCAGGAATACGAGGACTTGAAGGTTCGCACCTTCCAGTTGTCAAATGCGGATTCAAAACAGATTCAAACGCTTCTGAAGAGCCTTCTGAAGATCAAGGAAGTCGTCACTGACGAACGAGCGAATACGGTGACGATTCGCGCGACGCCCGAAACGATCCGTGTCGCCGAACGGATGATTGCCGCTCAAGATCTCCCGGACCCCGAAGTGATGCTCGAGGTCAAAGTACTCGAAGTATCCCACGATCGACTCACGGATCTCGGCATCGACTGGCCAAACAGCTTCACGGCTTCGACGCCCGGCTCAGTCGCGACATGGGCTGATCTCCATCACTTGCCGGTCAATGCACTGAATGTCAGCGGGTTGTCAGCGACGGCCAACTTCAAGCTAACGGATACGGACGCGAATCTGCTCGCGAGCCCGCGTGTCCGCACGCGCAACAAAGAGAAGGCGAAGATCCTGATCGGCGACAAAGTCCCAGTGATTTCGAGCTCAAGTGTGCCCAGCACAAGCGGGCCGGCCTACTCGCAGTCGATTCAGTATCTGGACGTCGGTATCAAGCTCGAGGTCGAGCCGCAGGTCTATCGCGACAACGACGTCGGCATCAAGCTCAATCTCGAGGTCAGCAACATCACGAATACGATCTCGAGCAGCAATTCGCAAAGCGGGCTTAGTTCGCTTGCTTATCAAATCGGCACACGCAGCGCGTCGACGAGCTTGCGGATGAAAGATGGCGAAACGCAAATCCTTGGCGGCCTGATTCAGGACGAGGATCGCGATGCAGCCAACAAGATACCTGGACTCGGACAACTGCCGGTGCTCGGCAGGCTGTTCTCGAATCATAACGGCGATCACAAGAAGACCGAGATCGTGCTTGAGATCACACCGCACATCATCCGTTCTCAGCCCGTGGCCGATGCCGATACGCGGGAGCTCTGGTCGGGTACCGATAACAAGGTGCGCATGGAGGAACTGCGGCTCGATCCGCCCAGCGAGAAC